>NZ_BAAGSO010000021.1:0-17241 GCF_054782395.1 Streptomyces daliensis
GCACGGTCGTCGGAGGCCCGCAGCGTCGGCAGGGACCGCCAGACCTCCAGCCACGTGTCCTGGCTGATGTCGTCGGCGAGGCCGAAGCGCCTGCCGAGTCGGGCAGCGATGTAGGCGTGCAGCCGACGGAAGTAGATGACGTACAGCAGCTCGAAACGAGCCCTGTTCTCGTCCTGGTCACCAGGGGGGTGACCTGTAGCGTCAAGCACGGGTCGTGCTCCTCTCAATGGAACGGCCCGACAGCGGCCCCGGTGCGGACACACCGGGGCCGCACTGCGTCTGCGTGAGTGCAGTCACAGCGCGTGGCACAGCCCGATAGTGCACTAGCACACTACTCACGTCAACAGTTACCGTGTGCTTAGTGGTCTAGGTCGGGCCGCGCTTAGTGATCTAGAGCAGATGAAGGAGGGCCCGTAGATGGCTCCCGCAGTTGATCGCACTCCGCCATATCTCCAGGTTGTGCGCACCTTGAAGGAGCGGATCGTCTCCGGAGAGCTTGCGGACGGAGACCGCATCCCCTCCGTTCGCCAGCTAGCTGACGAATGGCAGATCTCCCAGGCGACAGCGCTCAAGGCAGTCGCAGCGCTCCGAGCCGACGGCCTGGTCGAGTCCGTCACCGGAATCGGTACCGTCGTCCGAACGAAGAGCACTCTGCACCGCAGCGCCGGAGACCGATTCGCCCGGATGCTAACCACCGGAAAGATCTACGCCCCGGACGAATACGCGAAGATCGTGGACACCGGGCGAGCCCAGCCGCCTCAGTGGGTAACCGACATCCTCGGGTTGGACGAGGGCGCGCAGGCCGTATACCGGCACCGTGTGACCTACAACGAACAAGGTCCGGTCAGCGCTTCCACCTCGTGGTTCTCTCCCGAGATGGGAGACCGTGTCCCGGCCCTGCTTGCCAAGGAGCGAATCCCGGGCGGCACCCCAAGCGCCATCAGGGAAGTCACCGGTCAGCAAGGTCACGTATCCAGCGACAGCACCACTGCCGCCGCCGCGACTGCATCCCAGGCAACAGAACTAGAGATCGACGAAGGATCACCGGTCCAAATCGGCCGCAACGTCCTCTACGACCTCGAAGGTGAGGTCATCGAAGCGGGCGAGTACGTAAACGCTGGCGGTCGATGGACCACCACCGAAACCCAGATCGGCTAACTCAGCCCGCCCACAAGAAAGGCCCCCGCCACTGCTGGCGGGGGCCTTTCAACGTTCTGAACTGGAGTGATACGCATAGCACTCGTACGCAGAGTCGCATGGCTCGCACGAGACGCACCCGTACGTGACCTCGTACGGGTGCTACTTGTGGGGCCGTCCCTGGAGCCGGGCGAGGCGGCGCTGGACTCTCGGGAGCGACTGGACGGCGGCCTCCAGGAGCGCGCCCACGACGATGTGCTTGGGCAGCCGCGTCTCGAAGTGGAGGTCGTCGACGGTGGCCTGGAACAGGTTCACGGACTCCTTCGAGGCGTACCAGGAGCGGCGGGTCATCTCCTCCGACTCCTCACGGCGCCGCTCCGCAGCGACCTTTCGCCGCGACACCTCCGTCTCCTCGTCATCGTCCTCCGGCGGCGGAAGCATCCGCTCAGGCATCCAGGTCTCCCTTCTCCAGCACTCCGGTCTCCACCATCAGCGCCGGCACGTCCAGGAAGTCCGTCGGCACCGTGCCGTACGCCTCCTGATACGCCACACGGCGCACCAGCTCGGTCTCCGTCACCGGATAGATGGGCACCGTCTGCCCCTGCCACGTGCCCGCGGTGAGCATCTCCCGGTACTGCCGCCGCAGCCGCGAGCGCTTCGCGGTGCGCGAGAGGACCACCCAGGCGTCGAAGCCGCCCACCACCGACTCCGCGCCCGCCAGCCGCGCCGCACGCCACGTGCCCGCGAGGTTGCGCACCTCGCTGGGGTCGGCGCCGATCGGGACGTACAACCGCTTCGCCCGGGTCAGCGCAGCGGAGAAAACACCGGGGTTGCCGCCGCCGATGTCGCACACGATCCGGTCCCACTCCCCCGACGCGCGCTCCTCGTCGAGGAACTCGTCGATGTCGTCGAACGGGTGCCGCCGCACCGTCACCGGCAAAGGCGCCGGCGCTATCCCGGCCGCCACCGCGCGCTTCAAGTCCTTGTCCCAGTGACTCCCGGTCTGACTGACCGTGTCACCCTCCACGTACAGCACGCTCTCCTTCCGGCGGACCGCCATCAGGATCGCCATCAGCATCGCCAGCCGTGTCTTGCCCGTACCGCCCTTGAGCGCGCCAACGACGTCGACCTCCGCATCGTCCTTCTTCGGCCTGGGCACTCCTCACCTCCCCTTCGCCTCCAGCCACCGGCCCTCGCCGGGGCCGCGCCAGGCTATCGCCCCGTGAGACCCGTGCGACGCCACACACCGATACCATGCCTCGCACCTATCGGACGCGTATCACTCCAGGTCACCGCCCCAGTCCTCGCACCGGCAGCCACGGCCAGGACCCGGACGGCCGACACCTCCGTGGAACCCATGAGACCGTCCTACGTGCGCGTCGCGGCATCCACGACGGCACACCGCGCGCCCGTCGCCGACCTCAGCCCATCGCAGGGTCGGCGTGGCCTTGAGCTGGCTGGGAGGGGGTGGGGTCGGTTGCGGCCGCGCGCCGACGAGCTGGCCGTCATCGGGGCCGGACGCCGTGCCGCCGTCACGGACGCGCGAGCGTGAGCCGACCACCGGCCCGGCCTGGGCTGGCGGGGAGCTGGCTGCTGCCGCGATAGGGCGCGCCACCGTCTTCTCGCTCCGCTCGTCCTCCGCCGTCGTGGTGACCGACCGGTCCGGCTAGCCGTCACTGTGACGGCTTTCGTCATTCCCGCTCAAGCCGTCACTGTGACGGCTATGGTGCAGGTACACCACCACCGAAGGGGGCGGACACCATGGCCGACCGCGACGACCGCTGTGCAGCAGCCCATCCCAAGGACCCCAGCCCGTGCGAGGGACCCGGGGACGCGGTCCTCATCCGGGACCAGCACATGAGCAGGGCACGGGACGAGATGACCGAGGGCGTCCCCGGATGCGTCCACCACGGCGCACGGATGCTCGCCAGCCTGACCGGCGGCCGGGTCTACCCCGGCCCCGGCGCCGACCCCTCTGGCGGCGCGGCCATCGAAGTGCACACCCGCGCGCAGAAAATCCGCCCCTTCGAATGGCTGTAGACACCCGCCCGGTTCCTCGAGGCCCGCGCCGATCGGCGCGGGCCCCGTCACTTCTCCCCGGCCAGCTCCCGAAGGTCCCGGAGCCGACGGGCCTCGAACGCCCGCTGCCGGTGGCTGCGCTTGCAGTACCGCCGCGGCGTGCGCGTCCCGAGCTGGCTCACCGGCTCCCCGCACCACTCGCACCTGATCTGCGCACCGCTCGCGGTCTCCTGGGTCGGCAACTCCTCGCTCATCCGGACACCGTAGCCGTCACAGTGACGCCATACGAGGACAGCCCCGCCCCGGACGCAACGCGAGAGCCCCGTACCGATCCGGTACGGGGCTCTCGCGTCGGGTCATCCCCGCTACTGCTCACCGCCCGTGCCGGTCTCCCGGGCCAGGGGGGGCGAGAAGCCGGGCCAGCTCGTGGAGCCCATCCCGGACAATCAGGTGATCGGCAGCGGGAAGCCGGGCCGTGCTGCCATCGCCGACCTCGACTTCCTGGTGCGCGGTCTCCTTCGTCAGCCGGACCGTGGCGGCCTGACCGTCCGCAAGCAGCAGTTCCGCCGTCACCGTCCCGACCACCGGCAGCCCTTCCTCCAGACAGCCCTCGATCAACCCGGTGTTGCGGGCCTCCAGTTCGGCAGTCGGCACCTTGGCAGCAATGTGCTCGTGGACGTGGAGCGAGGCCCTGCGGAGCCGCTCCACGACTTCCTCGCCCTGAGCGAGCTGGTCCTCGGCAGTGGCCTCCGCCAGCCTCGCGAACTCCGACAGCGCGAGGGCGAGCTGACCGCCGGCCTCTCCCAGCGTCTCGCGCTCGGGTCCAGTCGCCGCGGGCATCAGCACCTCCAGGGCGTGCTGGGCGAGATCTCGCAGCGCCTGCGGATCAAGCGGAGCGTAAGGCTGGAGCGTCCCGGGCTCAGCCAGGGTCCGGTAAGTCGTCATGGGCGCCCATCCCCTCAGTTGTGATGTCCCCTGCACCCTAGCCGTCACTGTGACGGCTTGAGCGGGAACGACAAAAGCCGTCACAGTGACGGCATACGAGAGCAGCTCTCCATCCTCCACACCTATGCATCACGACCAGGCGGAACCACAGCACACCTCTTGCACTCCGAGGCCGGGCTCAGGAAGTGGACAAAGGTACCTCCCCCGGAGGGGAGCCACGGGCCGGGCACTGTAGCCGTCACAGTGACGGCATACGGGAGCAGCCGCTACGATGAATGACGGCCGTCGCACGTCGGCCTGACTCCGAGCCAGCTCCGCCCACGCCGGGCCTGGCCAAGAGGACAAGGGGTGCAGAACCTCCGTGCCGCACTGCTTCGCTGACGGTCGATCTCGCAGAGGCGAAGGTGCGTGGGGCCTACGCCAGGAAGCGATGGTCATGACCGCGAACAAGGACTTCAAGCACCTCGCGCGGCGCCTCGCCGCGAGCGAGGGCATCTCCTACGCAGCCGCCCAGCGGCGCCTGCTGGAACGTCCCGCAGACGACGACGGCTCCGCAGATCCGGACGCTGTGTGCCGGTTCTGGATGCCGGAGGACGCGAAGGGTGTCCCGTACGAGGTGCGGCAGGCCGCGACGTTGCCGACTGGCCGGGCGTACCAGGTGGCCGTGCGGTACGAGGAGCCGTCGTCCATTGCGTTCCCGGACCGGTGGCTCCTGGCTCTGGTGTACGCGATGCTCGCCGACCAGAGGCCGGACCTTCTGCCAGGCCGGGAGGATCTGCGGTCCGCTGTCGAGAGCGGCGACCAGGCCGCGGTGGACGCAGTCATGGACCCGCTGGACCGGGCGGCGGCCCGCCTGCTGACGAAGGAGGCGGATCACTGGTGGAGCGAGGTGAAGCCGCGCTTGGACTCGTACGCGGACGCCGTCGAGGCTGACGACCGGCACCAGGTCGGCCGTCTGGTCGAGCAGTGGAGGCGGGCGTGGACGAAGGCCCGGAACTCGAATGGCTACTACGACGCGCCCGGCGTGCTGTGGCACGCGCCGAAGCACTGGCTCGACGCCCTCCTTGTCGACCGGCACGGCGGTCACCTCGCCCGGGTCCGCCTCGTCGACGGCCGCCCCGCCTTCGTGTACGCGGCGGAATGGGGCGAGGCCGGGCCACCGCTCGCCTACCGGGTGCGGGAGATGGAACCCGGCCGGTACGGCAACGCCGGGAAGCTGATCCCGAAACTGAGCGGCGGCGAGTTGGTCGATGCCGAGGACTGCCGGGACGACGGCCCCTGCCTCGTGTGCGGCGGTGAGGCCGGGATGACCGAGGGCCTGTGCGAGGGCTGCACGTCACGGCAACCCTGACCCAGGACGCAGGCCCAGTTCTGCGGTCGGTCACGCGGCCAGTTCTGCGGCTGGTTTCGCGGCCGGTCGCGCCACCAGTTCCGCGAGCGGTTGCGGCGACCAGTTCGACGCCGCCGCGACCGCCCAGGCCGTGGCCGGTTGCCCCGCTGCCGACACCTCTTCCGCGTACACAGCGGAAGAGGTTTTCGTTCACCACGGATGCCGGCCGACCCACCGACCGAGCAAGTTGGAGGCCCGGAGTGTCCGGGGCACAGCAAGTTATCGACGAAGACCATCTTCCCCGCACCCGAGGGCTGGCACGGGAAAGAGCCACCAGGGCCGGGCGGACGAGGGCACGGCTCTGGTCGCGCCGGAGCGCTCTTCGCCAGGGCCTTGACGACGCTCTCTTACCTGGGGGTTAAGAGGTCGGCAGAACACCCGGCGGCCCCCCTCTGGCCCGGCAACCCAGTACGTCATCTCGGTGACGTACGGACGCGAGCGGAGACGTACACGCGCTCCCGGCCTGACCGGAGCAAGCTAGACGATCAGGTATCCAGATCGGTCCGCCGTACCCGACGGTCGCTGCGCTGAGCGGGCCGCCGGGTGCCACTCGTGTGAGGGATTGGCAGGCGACCGGAGCAGTGGAACGCTACCCGCGCGGAGCGCGGGGACGGGGCAAGGTCACCTTGCCCACTAACTTGCTCCGCCTGTTCCTCCCGGCAGATCACGGCAGCGAGTTAGACCGAGTGCGACGCCCGCCTCCGCTGCTTTCTGGCACCGGCGTACGAGGGATGTCGGGCTCGCGGCCGCCGTTCACCACACGCTCCGACCAGGTGCGCGACGACTGTCGCGCATCCAGCGACAGAACGTCTCTTGTGACCTTCTTCGTGACGCTCTTCGTGCCCTGAGTGCAAAAGTGCCAGAGGTGTACGGCCACGCAGGTCATAAAGCCGGGGGTCAGCATCCGATGTGACGGAGCGGGAGGCCGGGGGCGACCCTGTCGCCGCAGCGGACGCAGCAGGGGGTGTCCGAGACCTTCGTCGTGGCACGCGTACGGGTGGCTTCCCGCGCGATGGGGAGTCCCTTCTTGCGGCGGGCCGCCTGCTCTGGCCGGACCACATCTCGTGGCCGGGCACCGAGGGCTGCGGCGTCGGCCTCCAGGGCGTCCGGGCCCTCCCAGCGCGGGCGCCGACGGGCGGGGCGGGACTGCGGGGTGACCCGCTCTCCCGCGGCGACCAGCTCGCCGGTCTCCGGGCAGAGTTCGCCCCCGGGCCCGTACATGTCCCTCCCCCACACCAGTCCCCAGGACTCCAAGACTGCGCGCACCTCTGCGCGGGCCTCGACCTCCGCATCGAGGTCCTGCTCGGTGGCGCGAGCGGTGGCGACGGTGACCGCGACGCGGAGTTGCCCGCGACGGCCGGGGACGGCGGCGACGCGGGTCCACCAGGGGCCGGGGGTGACCTGGACGAGGACGGCGGAGGTTTCGGCGGCGGCCTCCTCCTGGACGACGTCCTGGGCGTCGCGCTCCTCCTGCTCGGTGAGGCGGATGAGGCGGGCGCGGGCCTGCCCGGTCCAGGTGAGCATCCGGGAGCCCTTCGTCGCGCGCTCGTACTCGCGCCACAGGTCGGCTTCGGCCTCGTCACCGGCCAGGGCCCGGCGCAGGATCTCCATGGGCGTGCGGCCCGCGCTGCGGCCGGTCTTCATGTCGCCGCGCAGCAGCTCGTTGCCGAGGGCGCGGGCGCGGTCGGCCTGTCCGATCTCCTCGCGGATGTCGGCGATCAGGCTGTCGGCATCCGCTTCAGTGCGGACGTCGCCAGCTGCGCGGGCACGGTCGCGGCGAGCACGCGCGTCCCGGAGCCGCTGAGCCTGGTCGGCCGTGGGCCGGGCGGCGCGGCTCCCGCCACCGGAGGCGGGCCCGTCTCCCGCCTCCTGGTCGTCCTTGTCCTGCACCTTCACCAGGTAGCGGGCCAAGTCGGCGGCGCCGTCGGCGCCGCGGCGCGCGGCCTCGACCTTCACACCGTGCTTGCGGGTGGGCCGTCCGAGCCCGGCGTGGCGGCACTCGGCTTCCCAGCGGCGGTACAGCTCTTCCTCCAGCTCGGCGGCGACCTCGTCGGTGACCGGGATCTCGGTCCACAGCACGGCGTGGATGTGGGTGTGCCAGCCGGACGCGTGCGAGTGCGTGACCTCGATCGCGCGGGTGGCCCCGGCGATCCCGTACGCCTCGCGGGCAGCACGCCACCACCGGGACTGGAGCATGCGGCGCCAAGCGGACGCGGTGCGCTGGAGCTGGCCGGGCCGCATCTCGGGCTGTCCGTCCGGCCCGAGGATCACCTGCCCCTGCCTGTCCCGCTTGATGCGGTCCTCCAGGACGGCGTGGCGGCCGTGGCGGGAGGTGAGGGTGGCCATGGCCATCCCGTGCGGGGCGTGCGTCTGCCCGAGCTGGTCGTCGTCGCCGGTGCAGACCCCGGCATCATGCTCGGCGGTCCAGGCCAGGGCGTAGTTCTCCATCAGGTGTGCCCGGTCTGCCCGGACGACGGGGGCGCACTCGGGGCAGCTCCACACCGACCCGCACCTGAACACGCCCGCGAATCCGCCGCTTCCGTCGGTCTTCTGGGTGATGGCGACGGCGCCGCTGAGCGGCATGACGCCGCACCGGCGCAGCGACACGAGCGTGGTGATCGGGCGGACGTCGTCAAGGAGCCGCATCCGGCGTTGGAGCCGGTTGTTGCGCTGCTCGTACCGCTTACCCAAATCGGGCGTTTCGGACGGGACTTGGGCAGCGTCCGTGGGCCCCTGTTTGCGCAGGTCGGGGGCCGCTTCCGCCCCGAGCGCGGCAACACTGCTCTCTGCTTTCCCAGGCGCACCAGCGTCGGGGCCGGGGGCGGGTGCCGCACCGGGGGTCTCGTCGTGGTCGCGGGGGGTGGTGCGGGCCGTCCGCTTGCCTCCGCAGCCGCACGGGCAGGGGATCTTGGGCGCCGTGACGGCGTGGCGGGCCTGTGCGGCCGCCTCAGCGCCTCGGGGGTCGCGGAAGCGCGCCAGGGCCTGCGTGGCCGCCTCGTCGCTCGTACGGGCGCTCCGGAGGGCGCGGAACGTCTCGTAGGCGGCGGTCCGCTGACCGTCGCTCAGCTCGTCGGCATCGACGGCGGGCGCCTGGTCCCAGGCAGCCCGGCGGCGGGTCGCCTTCACCGCGACGGCGGTCTGCTCCTGGTGGCGGCGGGCGCGGGCCTCACGGCGCTTCTGCGCGTTGCTCCGACGACGCCCTCGGGGCCCGTGCCCAGACGTGCGTGAGTCCGGCCCGGCGGTCGGAGTGATCTCCGACCCGCTGACCGGATCAGTGGTTGCGGACCATGGTCCGCCGGGTACGCTGGACAACAGCGTTGGGTCCTATCTGGTGGTCGCCTGAGAAACGGAGCTGGTTAGGACTCACGCGGGGCGTTCCGAACTCCTACATCCGGGGCGCCCCACGCAATTTTGTGATCCCGATCTTGCCCTATCCTCTGTGGTTCTGGGGACAGGGCTCGCCGATTGGGTCACGTGAGGTTTCAACGCCCGGGATAAGCCCGCGTCACGTCTCCCGTGACGCGGGCTTTCTCCTGCTGTCGGTTCGTCAGGACGCTTTGGGTCGCGTGCGTCGGCGGACTCGGACGGGCTCCGGATCACTTTCCGCACGTCCGTTCGGCGGGTGTGTTCCGCCTGCGGCGCCCGGCCGGGTGAAGCCGTTCGGTCCTCCGGCCGGGGAGGTGACCTCCCTGCCACGAGAGCCGCGCTCAGGCCACCAGCCCATCACCCATCACCTGCCGTGATGGTGCAGGTCCCGCACAGGCCGATCCGGCGGGAGAGGACGTATCCGACGTCCAGGCCGCAGCCCGGGCAGATGCGGCGGGCCCGCAGCATCGCCTCAACCGACCGCCGTCGGCCGTCGGTCATCGGCCTCTTCGGCAGGCACTTGGTGATGTCGTAGAGCGCGGCCCAGGACCCGCCGGGCCATTCGAGCTGCGCGACGGGGTCGTGGCCTCCGGGTCGCAGGCCGACCGCGTCGAGCTGCCTCTTGGTGGCCAGCCCGTCGGGCGCGGTGCGCGGGGCGTAGCTGGGGATCGTCTCGCTCACCGGCCACCGCCCCTGACGCCCCTGATGTCGACGAACGACTGGAACCGCACTTCGGCAGCGCCCATGCGGATCGTCGCCTGCTCCACTCGGGACCGCCCCGGGTTGTGGGTGCGGACCACGAGGGCGCCGGCGGGGATGCTCAGCGTCTCCATCCACATCGCGGCCGCGAGCGGATCGTCGTGGATCGCGAGGGTGAGCCGGTCCGGGTAGATCGGGGAGGCGTCGAAGTGCGGTGCGGGCAGGCTGCCGTGGTCGGCCAGCAGCCGGGCCAGCACAGTCACCGGCGCCGACAGGTCGCGCAGCGTCAGGGCCTTCATCGCCTTCATCGCATCTGCCCCTTGCTGCGGGGGGACTGCCGCTCGCGGCGGACGAGGATCTCGTGCGCGAGCCGGTCACGGTCCTCGTAGGCGGCGGCGCTGAGGATCTGATCTGCCGGGCCGTAGTCGCCGCAGTCCATCGCCAGCGCGGCACAGCGCAGCACGTAGTCCGTGGCGGGCACCTCGATGAGGGGCACGAGGCGGGTCATTCGGTCACCTCGCAGTGCTGGAGTACGGCGATGGCCGCGCACCGGCGGTGTTTCTCACCGCGGGTGGCGACGACGCGGTCGACCAGCTCGTTGGCACACCGGTCATCGCCTGCGTCCAGCTCACGGGCCGCGCGCACCCATTCGGCAGACGAGATGCCAACGAGGCAGTCCATCATCGTGGTGAAGCGGGTCGTCACCGGGACTCACCCCCGGCGGCCGCGGCGACGACGAACTGGTCCCCGTCGGCGGCGTAGTGGACGTGCGCCTGTTCCCCGCGCTCGCGCTGCTCCTGGGCGTCGTGAGCGGCACGCAGGGAGGCGCGGGTGTCCCCGGCCGGGTAGGACCGCACGATGCGGTGGGGAGTCCGTCGGCAGAGTTTGCACGTCATCGCCGGGACCTCCCCGCACGGGCGGCGGCGGCGCGGACCAGGCCCAGCGCCTCCTCCTCGCGGCGGCCAGGAGCGTCGTTCCACTGCCAGTACGGGCCCGCCTGCCCGCGCTCCGCCAGGACCTCATCCAGCACGCGGCCCGCCTCCGCGACGGTGCGCGCGTCGCCGTACCCGAGGTGGTGCAGCACGGTCTGGGCCCCGGCGATGCAGCGGCGGCCGGAGCGTGTGCGCAGAGCACCGTGCCCGGTCCAGCCGTAGGAGACCAGGGTGAGCGCGACCAGCTCCAGGTGCTCAGCGACGGAGACCGCGCGGGTGCGGCGGGGAAGGCGCCGCAGCACGGTGTCGGGCAGCAGCCGCAGCAACCGCCAGGGCGCGCGAAGCTCGGGCGCCGCGGCGACGGCCGGGGTCGTCGACAGCGCCTCGTCGACGAGCTGCTGCGTGGTCCGGCTGACGAGCGGGTGCGCGGTCGTAGGCGCCGGCGCCGCAGCGCCCCGGGCCCGTGCCTCGAGGTAGTGCTCGATCTCGACGACGAGGACAGCCGCATCGATGTCCACCTGGCCGACATCGGCCAGGGGACGGGTTGCCGTGGTGGTGGGGTACGTGGTCATCTCGGAGGTACCTCCTGTTGCTGTCATGCGCGGGCTGGGAGGGGCGCTCCGGTTGCTGGCAGGCGAGAGGAGCGCCCCGGTCAGACCGCCGTCAATTCGTCCTGTGGGCCTGGAAACTGGTTGCATTCGATCCCTGGAAGCGCGGGTTATCGCGGATGATGTCGGCGACGATTCCGGGAAGAATGCTCTCCGCCGTCGCGTTACCAGGAGCGTCCGTGACACCTTGGAAAAGCACGTTTTCCCTGTCCCGGGTGGTGAGCATCAGTTCCCACTTCCACTGAGACCTCGACATGGTGTAATCCCTCCCTGTCCGGGACTTTCCCGGCTCCCCTCGCCCCGCCCGTTCGAGACGGGCGGGGGAGGCAACCGGCCCGCCGTAGCGGAATCGGTGCGGGGAATATCAGCCCTTCGGGCACGAATCAGCGTGCCGCCTGGCCACCGGCTTCAGGACCTCGAGCGCGTCACGCGCTTCGGCTTCGGACTCCACCGCTTCCACGTCAACCGTCCTGGTGCAGGCCCGGCAGACGACCAGCACCTCGTCACCGTCGCGGTAAATCTCAACGGGAAATCCGTGCTTCGTCCTGATCGCATTCTTGGTGTCAGCCATGAGAATTGCCTTTCTGGTCGGTGGACCGGGACTGTCCCGACTCCCCTTGCCGCCCCACCACGTGGCGGGGCGACGCGGGCAGCCGTCAGTCAGCGGCGGGCCTTCTTCTTCTCGCGAAGCTTGAGAACATCGGCGGGCGTGACGTGCAATTCCAGGTCGTCATCCGCAAACAGCGGGCGGATATGTCCGTCAGAGGCCGGGTGGCTGTCGTAGACCGGGCCGTAGAGGTTGACCAGGAAATCGGCCCCCATGGAGCCGCACATAGGGATTCCGGTGAACATCTGGCGCTTGGTGAAAACCCACGAACGCCACAGCTTCTCGCCCTTGAACGGCGTGTCCGATTCCTCGATCGTGTAGTAAGTCGCGCCGATCTCAACGTCCTTGAGGAATTCCTTACGGCCCTTTTTGGTCGGCTCGTAGACCTTCATCTCAATCTCCTCTGCGTGTCATGCGCGGGCTGGGAGGGGCGCTCCGGTTGCTGGCAGGCGAGAGGAGCGCCTTTCGGTGCCGGACTGCTGTCCGGCTCCCGGTCCGTCCGGGAGACGGACCGGGCAACCGGCAGCTCGCGGGGCGGTCACACAGGTGGTCGCCCCACGGTGCGTGCCTGATTTGTACTGGTCTGCCGGGCGGTCGGAGAGAGGGCCCGGATGGTCCGGCGACCGGGTGCGGCGCTTCCCCGACCGGGGAGCGTTCCGGGAGGATTCGGACGCTGACCGGACAGTGACCACCCGTGCGACCGGGGTGATTTGGGGTTATTTGCCGTTCTGGAGAGCGGCAGCGATCTGGTCACGGAGGTAACCGTTGGGGTTGGCCATGCTGTCTATCGGCCCGAGCTTGCGGGTAGTACCCGCGCCCGCGTCCCGCAGCCGGGCCTGGAGCTGTGCCTTGGTCAGCTCGCCGTACCGGTCGTGATGCGCGGCGGCCAGCAGTTCGACCAGGCGCTCGGTGCGGGCCCGGTCCACCCCGGCCTCGGCCAGCACCGCGAGGCAGTCGGTCAGCAGCAGGCGGACGGCCGCCGCGGCGGCGTCCTCCTTGCCGTAGTCCGCCGCGTCTCCGGTCAGCACTCCGGCCAGAATCCGGTGCTGACGACCGAGCAGGCAGATCTCCTTGAACTCCGGCAGATCGATCACGTCGCTCTTGACCGTGATGTGCTCGCCGCTCTGGTCGATGACGACCACGCCCCGGGAGTCCTCAGTGAGCAGGTGTGGGGCGGCACCGGCCGCGACCGCGTCGTCGCCCAGGACCATCCGGGCGGACCGGTCGCCCTTGACCCGGAAGCTGGCGCGCTTGGCGCACACCTCGCGCAGCGCGGTCGGCACGCTGGAGGCGTCGGGCCGCTGTGTGATGAACACGCCCATGCCGCCGACGAAGCGGGTGACGCGCACGAAGCGGGCGAAGCCCTCGACCATGAGTTCCTTGCCCGGCCGGGTGGTGGTCTTGCCCGTCTCGGGGTCCTGGTCGATGACGACGCGCACCAGGGCCGCGCCGTCCAGGAGTTCTTGGAGTTCGTCCACGATGAGCAGGACCGGGCCCATGCCCGCCGCCGCCAGCTCTCGGGTGATCTTCCCTTCCGGGACGGTGTCGGGGTCGGTCTCGTAGAGGCGCTCCAGCTCTTCCCCGCGCCGCTGCATGTCGTGGATGAGGCCGCCGACAGCGGAGAGCACGACGTGGATGGTCTCCTCGTCGGCCCCGGCGATCCACCGGTGTGCGACGTGCCGCAGAGGAGCCCAGTCGGGCCCGGTCTTGCCGGTGATGACGATGATCCGCACCGTCGGATCGAGGACTGCGGCCGCCGCGATGAGCCGGGCCAGGTAGGTCTTGCCGTAGCCCATCAGCCCGCCGATGAGCAGGGAGGACCACAGCAGGTGCATGGTGTGCAGCACCGCGCGGGCATCCCCGCCCAGCGGCACCCCCTGCTCCCAGAAGTCCCAGCGGTCCGCCTTGATCAGCGGGGACGCGGTCTTGCCGGTGCCGTAGGGGTTGTCCGCGTCGGCCACCCACAGCGTGAAGCGGCCCTCATGTCCCTCGTCCGAGCTGTCGGCCTTCATCTCGATCCGGGACTTCTTGATCCGCAGGGCCGACGCCAGGTCTCCGATCTTTCCCATGGCGTCGGCGGCCACCACGCCGCGCGGCAGTTCGACCGTGGCGGTCCAGCCAGGTCCGTCCGGGCGGATCACCCCGGCCAGGTGCGTCTCGTCGCGCTGCTTCTCGGTGATGATCCCGGCCTTGACCAGGGCCGTCACGAGGTCTGATTCGCCCTTGACGTGGGCCGCGTCGCGCTTGGTCAGGGAGACCCGGCCCGCAGCGGCCAGAGTGTCGGGCACGTACGACTGGCCATCCGGGACCGCCGTCCAGCCCTCCCCCGTCTCCTGCTGCGGGTCTCCCTCTTTGACGAGGCTGACTGGTGCCGGCACCAGTCCGCCGCTCTCGTGCTCCTGCTCCTGGTCCTCCTCTTCGCGGGCGAGGAACCACCAGCCGAACGGCGCCGCCGCCAGGACACCGAACAGCACCAGCGGTTCGGCCAACGAGGCATTGAGCCCAGCGACACCGGCCAGCCCCGTACCGCCGACGCGCACCGCCTTCTTCGCCCAACGGGCGCGGGCGATGTCCGCGCGGCTGGCGGGCTTGACCGCCAGTACCGGGCCTTCGGCCTGCCGGGTCTCGATCCGGCTCTCCGCTGCCGCCAGGAGTCCGGTCAGCCGCTCGACCTCCGGGCTGCGGGCCTCCCGGTCCCCGGCCGCCGCAGCGGCGCGGCCCTTGGCCGTGGCCAGCCGAGCGCGCAGCCGGGCGACCTCCTGGATGAGCCGATCGTCGGCGCCCTGCGCCGCGCGGCGCCGCCGGGTGACGACCTCTTCCCCGAGCTGCACGTCATCCAGGTCGGCCGCCGCGTACCAGTCGGACACCCTGCGGCGGACCCGCTCGCGCTGCACCTCGTATGCCGCCTGCGCGGCCCGGCGGCGCTGCCGCAGCGACTCCGTGATCCGGCGGCGCCGGGTGTCCTCGATGACCTCCGCGTCGATGACCTCCGGTTCCTCTCCGGCGGAATCTGCTCTCGTCGTCTCGATCGTCACTGTGCTCTCCCTGCTCCGACCTGGGGTGATACGTCTCGCATGTGTAAGTGAGGTATGAGGAGTGCGAGGGGTGCGACGCATACGACGCGCCGTCACCCCCACCCCACCCCTGCCGGTCAGAGACCGGCCCAGAGGTTCCCGAAGGAGCTGCTGGCCGACCCGGAGAGCTGCGTGACCAGCGGGCCGACGAATGTCGGCGAGAGCAGCACGCCCAGGATCACGCAGGCGATCATGTGGCCCTTCGCCAGACCGCCGCGCTTGATGGAGTAGCCGATGATCACCATGAGGACGAGCGCGACAACGGCCGTTCCGGCGACGGCACCGCCGGACGCGGTCTGCTGCATCTCGCCGTAGGCGGGCTGTACCTGGCCGGGCGTCTGCTGCTGGGGCACGACCTGGTCGCCCTGCTCCATCTCGGGAGCGGGAGCGTTGCCGCTCCCCAGGCCCGCCCCACCCTCACCGGAGGCCAGGGTTGTGACGGCCTGGAGTTGGGCGGAGTCCGCCCGGTAGGCCGCAGACTCCATCCCGGTCACGTGCACGGTGCCGCCGCTCGGGAGGGTGACCGGGGTCCCGGTCGCCTGCTGTACCGCAGCGGCGGAGACGGTAGAGGGGCCGACAGCGGACGCGGCGGACGCGCCGGAGAGCAGAGCGACGGCGGCGGCACCGGAGACGGCGAGGGTACGGACGATCTTCTGCATGGGGTGGGTTCCCTTCCGGGTCGGAGCGGAGCTGCGGGGAGATGGGGTGGGGCGCTGCTTGGGTCCGCAGCGCGGGCACGGCACGGTTGTGCCGTCGGGGCGGACGAGGGTTGCCCAGTCCTGGCACTGGAGACAGCGCGGGAGTGCGGGCAGGTCGCGGGGGATCACCGGCGCTCCTCCCGAACGGCGTTGCGAAGGCGGACGAGGTACTCGTTGGCGCCGCCGCCGACCGCCTGACGCACCGTCTTGAGCGAGAGGTGCGCGGCGCCTCCGAGGGTGTCCGCGAGGGCGCGGACCTTCTCCAGATCGGCGTCCGCGAGTGGCTTCGCGGGAGCCTTCGGCGCGGTGCGTCCGGCGCGCTCTCCAGAGGGCTGCTTCCCTTTCCGCCCAAGGGGTGTAGCCGGTTCCACGATCTTCAGGCGGGCGCCGCCGGAGCCGGTGCCGGACGGCCCGGACGGGGCACTGCCGGACGTGCCGCCGGAGGGTCCGTCGTCGCCTCGGTCGGCGCCGAACAGGTCGTCCAGGAGCAGTTCGACGGCGGCACGCTCGGGGGTGCGGTCGGCGGCGTCGAGGACGTCCTCCAGTTCTGCGTCGGCGGCGAGGCGCTGCTCGACCACAGGGGCGGTCACCGCGACGGCGGCGCCGTGGACGTCACGCCACGCCTGCGCCCATGCCGTCTCCGCGTCGAGGGAGTCGTACGGGTGCGCCGCGAGGATGTCCAGGTGCCGCTCCCACACGTCCGCGAAGCGGCGCTTACGGCGGCGAGCCTGCTTCGCGCGGGCACGATCAGCCCGGCGCTCGGCACGGCTCCGGCCACCCCAGCCGCCGTGGCGCCCGGCACCGCGCAGCTCCCAGAACGCCACGCCGCCAAAAGAGCTGGCGGCCAGTACCCAGGCGAACCAGTCCGGTCCGGGTGCGTGGGAGTAGTTAATGGAGGCCGCCACAGCGGCGCAGGCCCACATCGCCGCGCGGAATCGGCCGACCGGCCGCCCGGCGGCCTTGGCCCTCTCTCCTGCGACAGTGGACACCCAGGCGCCAGCCTCCAGCATCACCGCCAGGGCGACGGCGATGACCACGGGCACCTTGGGCACTGCCGCCAGAGCTGCGATCTGGTAGTAGACAGCCGGGATGATGGAGCAGGCCATGACGATCAGGGCCGCGACGGTGTCACCCTCACGGCTCAGCCGCGCCAGCGCGGCCGAACGGCTCTCCCGCCGGGCGGCCTTCCTCCTCTCCCGGCGCTTCTGGCTCTCGCGGCGCTCCCGGCGAGCGCGCTCTTCGGCCAGCGCCTGGTCGCGGCGGCGCTCCTCGCGCTCCAGGCGCCGGTCCTCGCGGTCCTCGGCCCGTACAGCCGACCGGTCCCGGCGGCGCTCCTCGCGGTAGTCGGTACTCATGCCGCCAGCACCCCCCGGTGCTGCGGGCAACGGAAGCCCCTCCGGGTCAGGCCCACATTCCGAGTAGAGGCGCAGAACCGGCGCTCATTCCGGTGCCAGTAGCCGCAGTAGAGAACGTCGCTCATGCCGCCACCCCCAGCGGAGACGCGGGGTCGCGCAGCATCGCGGCTGCCGTGACGCGCTCGACGGCCACCTCTTCGGCGGACGGGGCGCTAGGCAGGAGACGGGCGGTGACGCCCTCGAAGGGCGTGGGCGTCTCGCGGGTCGCGGACGCACGGCGGAAGTGACGGCAGATCGTGCGGCGTGCGATGACCGCCAGCCAGCCGAACGCACGGTCGTCGGAGGCCCGCAGCGTCGGCAGGGACCGCCAGACCTCCAGCCACGTGTCCTGGCTGATGTCGTCGGCGAGGC
>NZ_BAAGSO010000022.1:0-34267 GCF_054782395.1 Streptomyces daliensis
TGGACCAAGACCGCCGACGAGATCCTCGAACGCCTCAGCTCATATCTGAACAGAATTCCCGACTCAGAAGACTAGGGGGTGTTGTGAAAGTCCCGTCTGCGGGGCGGGGCCATGCACGCACATCTGCTGCGTTGTCGGTCGTCGGCGCAGCCCGCTGCGCTCTCCTCCCTCCGCCTTGCATCTGCACGCACCTGACCCCGCCCCGCACCGCCTACCGGCGGTACGACGTTACTTCCACAACACCCCCTAGCCGGTCCTACCCGAGAGGGATGGCTCATGCCCCAGCCCCAGTACGCCGTCAACGCCGACCCCGCCGCCGACGGCAGCCCCGCGGCCCCGGCCGGCTGGTGGCGCGACGCCGTCATCTACCAGGTGTACGTCCGCTCCTTTGCCGACAGCGATGGGGACGGCATCGGGGACCTCCCCGGCATCCGCCAGCGCCTCCCCCACCTCGCCGAACTGGGCGTGGACGCCGTCTGGCTCACCCCGTTCTACGCCTCGCCCCAGGCGGACGGCGGCTACGACGTGGCCGACTACCGCGCCGTCGATCCCCGCTTCGGCGACCTCCAGGACGCCGACGACCTCGTCCGCGAGGCCCACCGCCTCGGCCTGCGCGTGATCGTGGACATCGTGCCGAACCACACCTCGGACCAGCACGCCTGGTTCCGCGCCGCGCTGGAGGGCGACGAGGCGGCCCGCGCCCGCTACCACTTCAGGGCCGGCCAGGGCTCGGAGGGCGAACTGCCCCCGAACGACTGGGAGTCCGTCTTCGGCGGTCCAGCGTGGACCCGTACACCCGACGGCGCCTGGTACCTCCACCTCTTCGCGCCCGAACAGCCCGACCTCAACTGGGACAGCCAGGAGGTGCACGACGAGTTCGAGTCGGTCCTGCGCTTCTGGCTCGACCTCGGTGTGGACGGCTTCCGCATCGACGTGGCCCACGGCATGGTCAAGGCCGAGGGGCTGCCCGACATCGGCCGCAAGGAACAGGCCCAGCTCATCGGCGCCCAGGAGCTGCCGTTCTTCGACCAGGACGGGGTGCACGAGATCCACCGCTCCTGGCGGCGGCTGCTCGACTCCTACGAGGGCGAGCGCGTCGGCGTCGCCGAGGCATGGGCACCCGACGCGGGCCGCCTCGCGCTCTACGTACGCCCCGACGAGCTGCACCAGGCGTTCAACTTCCAGTTCCTGCGCGCCTCCTGGGACGCCGTCGAGATGCGCGCCGTCATCGAGGAGTCCATGGCCGCGACCACCTCCGTCGGAGCCCCGACCACCTGGGTGCTGTCCAACCACGACGTCGTCCGGCACACCACCCGCCTCGGCGGCCTCGACCGCGCGCGGGCCGCCGCCATGCTGCTGCTCGCGCTGCCCGGCTCCGCCTACCTCTACCAGGGCGAGGAACTGGGCCTCCCCGAGGTCACGGACCTGCCCGACGAGGTCCGCCAGGACCCCGCCTTCTTCCGCTCGGGCCACGACGCCAGCGGCCAGGAGGGCCGCCGCGACGGCTGCCGCGTCCCGCTGCCGTGGGAGAGCGAGGGCCCCTCGTACGGCTTCGGCCCCGGCGGCTCCTGGCTGCCGCAGCCCGAGGCGTGGAAGGAGCTGTCCGTCGAGGCGCAGACCGGCGACCCCCGCTCCACCCTGGAGCTGTACCGCTCGGCCCTCGCCCTGCGGCACCGGCTGCCGGGGCTCGGGGACGGCCCGCTGGAGTGGCCGGAGGCGCCCGAGGGCGTGCTCGCGCTCGGGCGGCCCGGCTTCGTCTGCACCGTCAACACGCTCGACGAGGAAGTGGAACTGCCCGTACCGGGCCGTCCGCTGCTGTCCTCGGCTCCGCTGGACTTCTCCGGTGGCCAGGCCCGGCTTCCCGCGAATTCGTGCACATGGTGGGAACTCTGAGATGAGGCCGGTAAGGTCCGGTCCTGTGACCGCACGGCTAGCTGACATCGCAGCACAGGCGGGGGTCAGCGAAGCCACGGTCAGCCGGGTGCTGAACGGCAAACCCGGCGTCGCCGCGACCACCCGTGAATCCGTACTCGCCGCTCTCGACGTCCTCGGGTACGAGCGGCCCGTCAAGCTGCGCCAGCGCAGCGCCGGGCTGGTCGGACTGATCACGCCCGAGCTGGAGAACCCGATATTCCCCGCGTTCGCGCAGGTCATCGCGCAGGGCCTGACGCGGCAGGGCTACACGCCCGTGCTCGCTACCCAGACCCCCGGCGGCTCGACCGAGGACGAGCTGACGGAGATGCTGGTGGACCGGGGGGTCTCGGGCATCATCTTCGTCTCCGGGCTGCACGCGGACACCACGGCCGACATGCAGCGCTATGAGCGGCTGCGCGGCCAGGGCGTCCCCTTCGTCCTCATCAACGGCTTCTCCACCAAGGTCCAGGCCCCCTTCGTCTCGCCCGACGACCGCGCCGCCATGCGGCTCGCGGTGACCCACCTCGTCTCGCTCGGCCACCGCGGCATCGGGCTCGCACTCGGGCCGAAGCGGTTCGTGCCCGTACAGCGCAAGATCGAGGGCTATCTGCGCACCATGGAAGAGCAGCTCGGCCTGCCCGAGCGGGAGGCGGAGCTGCTCGTCCAGCACTCCCTCTACACCCTGGAGGGCGGCCAGGCCGCCGCCTCGGCGCTGCTGGACCGGGGCTGCACGGCGGTCGTGTGCGCCAGCGACATGATGGCGCTCGGCGCGATCAGGGCAGCGCGGCAGCGGGGGCTCTCGGTGCCGGGCGAGGTGTCCGTCATCGGGTTTGACGACTCCCCGCTGATCGCCTTCACCGACCCGCCGCTGACCACCATCCGGCAGCCCGTCACCGCCATGGGGCAGGCCGCGGTCCGGGCGCTGCTGGAGGAGATCGAGGGCACTCCGGCCCCGCACAGCGAGTTCGTCTTCCTGCCTGAACTGGTCGTACGCGGTTCAACCGCTTCCGCTCCCATGGTCCTCAAGAAGTCGGCCGATCGGATGACCGAAACGGCCGAAGACCCGACCGCAGGATGATCGGCGACGGCCCCCCTTCTGGCAAACTGATTCCCATGGGGGCACCGACGACGAGGACGACGGACACACGCCACCCGGACGGCGCGACACCCGACGAGGAGCAGCGCGAGACCGGGGCAGAAGCCGAGGCCGGGGGGCCGCGGGACGGCGGACCGCGGGACGGCCGGGCGTGGCGGGCGGGCGCGCTGCTGGAGCGCGTGCGCTCCCCGAAACGGCCCCGCATCTGGTTCGAGATCGCCCTCATCGCCGTCAGCTATTGGACGTACTCCCTCATCCGCAACGCCGTGCCCGAGCAGCGCGCGCAGGCCCTGCGCAACGCGGACTGGATCTGGGAGATCGAGCGGATCCTCGGCATCGCGGTGGAGCAGTCCGTCAATCACGCGGTGAACAGTGTCACCTGGCTCATCGTGACGATGAACTACTACTACGCGACGCTCCATTTCATCGTCACCATCGCCGTCCTGGTGTGGCTCTATCTCGCCCACCCCGGGCGGTACGCCGCCACCCGCCTGGTCCTGTTCGCCACCACCGGCGTCGCCCTCCTGGGCTACTACCTCTTCCCCCTCGCCCCGCCCCGCCTGATGAACGGCGGCGATTTCATCGACACCGTCCAGGTCCACCACACGTGGGGTTCGATGGCCTCGGGGAACCTCGCGGAGATGTCGAACCAGTACGCGGCGATGCCGTCCATGCACATCGGGTGGTCGGTGTGGTGCGGGGTCACCATCGCCATGCTGGCCAGGACGGCGTGGGTCCGCGCGCTGGGGTACGCGTATCCGCTGACCACGCTGATCGTCATCGTCTGCACGGCCAACCACTTCTGGCTCGACGCCGTGGGGGGCCTGCTGTGCCTGGCCTTCGGCTTCGTCCTCTCCTACGGCTGGTACGGCCGCCTCTCCTACCGCCTCCCCCAACTGGTCCCGGCCACGGCGTAGGGGGCCGGGCCCTCATGGGGGCGGGCGTGCGGGGCGTGCGGGGGCGCTATTCGGCCGCGTCGTAGAAGAGCCGCTCCATCACGCCGCGCGCCCGGCGCGTCGTGCGGCGGTAGTCGTCGAGCATGTCGCCGACGTGTCCCGGCTCGTACCCGAGATAGCGCCCCACAGCCGACAGCTCCCGCGACTCCGAGGGGAACGTGTCACCGGCACGCGCCCGCACCAGCATCGTCGCGTTGCGCACCCGCGTGGCCAGCAGCCACGCCTCGTCCAGGATCTCGGCGTCGTCCGTGTCGAGCAGCCCCGCGGCGTGCGCCGCGGCCAGCGCCTCGCGGGTCCGCGTCGTGCGCAGCCCTGGCTCGGCCCAGCCGTGCCGCATCTGGATCAGCTGAACCGTCCACTCGACGTCCGTCAGACCGCCGCGCCCCAGCTTCGTGTGCGTGGTCGGGTCGGCGCCGCGCGGGAGACGTTCCGCCTCCATGCGGGCCTTGAGCCGGCGGATCTCGCGCAGCGCGTCCTCGCCGAGGCCCTCGTGCGGATAGCGCAGCGGATCGATCAGGCCGATGAAGCGTTCGCCGAGGTCGGCGTCGCCCGCGACGGGCTCGGCGCGCAGCAGGGCCTGGCTCTCCCACACCGCCGACCAGCGGCGGTAGTACGCGGCGTAGGAGCTGAGCGAGCGGGTCAGCGACCCGGTCTTGCCCTCGGGGCGCAGATCGGGGTCGATGATCAGGGGCGGGTCGGAGCTGGGGAGCTGGAGCAGCCGCCTGATCTCGGTGGCGACGGCCAGCGCCGCCTTCGACGCCTCCTCCTCGCCCACCCCTTCGCGGGCCTCGTGCACGAACATCACGTCGGCGTCGGAGGCGTAGTTCATCTCGTGGCCGCCGAAGCGGCCCATGCCGATGATGGCGAACCTGGCGGGCAGCTCGTCGCCCCACTGCTGGCGCACGGCGGCGCGCAGGGCGCCCGCGAGGGTGGCGGCGTTGAGGTCGGTGAGCGCGTTGCCGACGCGGTCGACGGCCGGGGCCGGGTCGTCGGCGACGGGGACCTCGTCGGTGCCGTAGGCGCCGATGACGTCGGCCGCCGCCGTGCGGAACAGCTCGCGCCGCCGCACGCCCCTGGCCACGGCCACGGCCTGCTCCGCGTCCCCGGCGCGGCCCACCGCCGACAGCACCTCCTGCGTGAGCGCCGCGCGCCCGCGCGGGCGCAGATCGTCCGTCGAGCCGAGCAGCGCGACGGCCTCGGGTGCGCGCAGCAGCAGGTCGGGCGCGAAGCGCCCGGCGGACAGGACGCGGGCCAGGTTCTCGGCCGCGACGCCCTCGTCGCGCAGCAGCCGCAGGTACCAGGGCGTCCTGCCGAGCGCGTCGGAGACCTTGCGGAAGCCCAGCAGGCCCGCGTCCGGGTCGGCCGAGTCGGCGAACCAGCCGAGCAGCACCGGCAGCAGGGTGCGCTGAATGGCGGCCTTGCGGCTGACGCCACTGGCCAGCGCCTCCAGATGGCGCAGCGCCCCGGCCGGGTCGGCGTAGCCGAGGGCCTCCAGGCGCTGGCGCGCGGCGCGCGGGGAGAGCCGGGCCTCGCCGACGTCGAGCTGGGCCACGGCGTCGAGCAGCGGCCGGTAGAAGAGCTTCTCGTGCAGCCGCCGCACGGCCGTCGCGTGCCGCCGCCACGTCTTGTGCAGCTCGGCGACGGGCTCGCTGCGGTAGCCGAGGGAGCGGGCCAGGCGGCGCTGGTCGGCCTCGGTCTCCGGCATGAGGTGGGTGCGGCGCATGTGGTGGAGCTGGATGCGGTGCTCCATGGTGCGCAGGAAGCGGTACGAGGCGTCCAGCGCGGCGGCGTCCTGGCGTGCGACGTAGCCCCCGGCGGCGAGCGCTTCGAGGGCTTCGAGGGTGGTGGGGCTGCGCAGGGTGGCGTCGGAGCGGCCGTGCACGAGCTGGAGGAGCTGCACGGCGAACTCGACGTCCCGCAGCCCGCCAGGGCCCAGCTTCAGCTCGCGCTCGACCTGCGCGGCGGGGATGTTCTCGACGACGCGGCGGCGCATCTGCTGGACGTCGGTCACGAAGTTCTCGCGCTCGGCCGCCTGCCAGACCATGGGCCCGACGGCCTCCACGTACTGCTGCCCGAGCGCCAGGTCACCGGCCATGGGGCGGGCCTTGAGCAGCGCCTGGAACTCCCAGGTCTTGGCCCAGCGCTGGTAGTAGGCCAGGTGCGAGGAGAGGGTGCGCACGAGCGGGCCATTGCGTCCCTCGGGGCGCAGGTTGGCGTCGACGGGCCAGATGGTGCCCTCGGCCGTGGTGTCGGAGCAGATCCGCATCATGCGGGAGGCGAGGCGGGTGGCGGCCTGGAGCGCCTTGTCCTCGTCGACGCCTTCGGCGGCCTCGGCGACGTAGATGACGTCGACGTCGGAGACGTAGTTCAGCTCGTGGCCCCCTGCCTTGCCCATGCCGACGACGGCGAGGCGGCAGGAGGCGGCGTCCTCGGGCGCCTCGCGCTCGGCGAGGGTAAGGGCGGCGCGGAGGGTGGCGGTGGCCAGGTCGGCGAGTTCGGCGGCTGTCTGGGCGAGGTCGCTGGTGCCGCACACGTCGCGCGCGGCGATGGACAGCAGGCAGCGCCGGTAGTGGTGGCGCAGCGCGTCGGGGTCCGTCACGTCCCCGAGTGCGGCCTCGAACTCCTCGACGCCGGGGTTGAGGTCGGCGGCCGACTCGTAGGTGACGAGCGCCTTCCAGTCCTCGGGGTGCCGGGCGAGGTGGTCGCCGAGTGCTTCGGAGGCGCCGAGCACGCCGAGCAGCCTGTCGCGCAGCGGCTTGCTGGCCAGCAGGGTGTCCAGCAGCTCCTGGCGGGGCCGCGCGTCGGGCTGTCCCCCGGCGGCGACGGCGCCCGCGCCCTCGGCGGACCCGGTGGCTCCGGGGGCGCCGGTGGGCCCGGCCGGTCTCTCACCGGCGCGGCCCGGTACCTGCTCGGGCAGCGCCTCGGCGAGCCTGACGAGGCTGACCAGCGCGAGGTCGGGGTCGGCCGTGGCGCCGAGGGCGTCCAGCAGGCCGGCGTCGTCGCGGAGTGCGGTGAGGGCGGGGTCGTCGAAGAGCCGCTGCGCCGCGGCCGGGTCCGTGAACCCGTGCCGCAGATACCGCCCGAACCGGCTGTCCCGTCGCCCGCCCTGTGGCACGTTCGTCTCCGCCTCTCGTCTCTCTCGGGATGGCCTGCTGATCGCTCGCTCGCCGGAGGCCCGTCCCGCCCCATGATCCGCCCGCGTCCCGCGTCCCGCGCGGCGCCCTGTGACACGGGAAGCGGTGCGCGGGTGCGGGACGCGGCCACAGCGAGGCCGCCCGTGCCCGTGCCCGTGCCCGTGAGGGGGCCTGCCCCGTAACGGGGGAACCATCCCGGACCGGGCCGGGGGCCGGGGCGCCGGGCCGGTTACAGCACCGGCAACGACTTGCGCAGCTCGAACGCCGTCACCTCGGAGCGGTACTCCTCCCACTCCTGCTTCTTGTTCCGCAGGAAGAAGTCGAAGACGTGCTCGCCCAGCGTCTCGGCGACCAGCTCGCTCCGCTCCATCAGCGTGATGGCCTCGCCGAGGTTCTGCGGAAGCGGCTCGATGCCCATCGCGCGGCGCTCGGAGTCGGACAGCGCCCATACGTCGTCGTCGGCGCCCGGCGGCAGCTCGTAGCCCTCCTCGATGCCCTTGAGCCCGGCGGCGAGCAGCACGGCGTAGGCGAGGTACGGGTTGGCACCGGCGTCCAGCGAGCGGACCTCGATGCGGGTGGAGCCCATCTTGCCGGGCTTGTACATCGGCACCCGGATGAGCGCGCTGCGGTTGTTGTGGCCCCAGCAGATGTACGAGGGGGACTCGCCGCCCTCGCCCGCGGTGCGGTTGGCGCCGCCCCAGATGCGCTTGTAGGAGTTGACCCACTGGTTGGTGACGGCGGAGATCTCGCCCGCGTGGTGGAGGAGCCCGGCGATGAAGGAGCGGCCGACCTTGGAGAGCTGGTACTCGGAGCCGGACTCGTAGAAGGCGTTGCGGTCGCCCTCGAAGAGGGAGAGGTGGGTGTGCATGCCCGAGCCGGGGAACTCGGAGAACGGCTTGGGCATGAAGGTGGCCTGCACGCCCTGCTCCAGCGCGACCTGCTTCATGACCAGCCGGAACGTCATGAT
Source organism: Streptomyces daliensis (assembly GCF_054782395.1). Lineage (NCBI taxonomy): Bacteria > Bacillati > Actinomycetota > Actinomycetes > Kitasatosporales > Streptomycetaceae > Streptomyces > Streptomyces daliensis. The sequence goes on from NZ_BAAGSO010000022.1 coordinate 8,068, forward strand.
GTTGTCCGCCGTGGACAGCGCGTCCGCGTACCGCAGGTCGATCTCCTGCTGGCCCGGCGCTCCCTCGTGGTGCGAGAACTCGACGGAGATCCCCATCGACTCCAGCATGGTGATGGCCTGGCGGCGGAAGTCCATGCCGACGTGCTGCGGGGTGTGGTCGAAGTAGCCGGAGGAGTCGGCGGGCACGGGGCGGCTGCCGTCGACGGGCTTGTCCTTGAGCAGGAAGAACTCGATCTCGGGGTGGGTGTAGAAGGTGAAGCCGAGGTCGGAGGTCTTGGCGAGGGTCCGCTTGAGCACGTAGCGCGGGTCGGCGTACGAGGGGGAGCCGTCGGGCATCAGGATGTCGCAGAACATCCGGGCCGTGCCGGGGGCCTCCGCGCGCCACGGCAGTATCTGGAAGGTGCTCGGGTCGGGCTTGGCGATCATGTCGGATTCGTAGACCCGCGCGAAGCCCTCGATGGCGGAGCCGTCGAAGCCCATCCCCTCGTCGAACGCCTGTTCCAGCTCGGCGGGGGCCACGGCGACGGACTTCAGGAAGCCCAGCACGTCGGTGAACCAGAGCCGGACGAACCGGATGTCGCGCTCCTCCAGAGTACGGAGCACGAATTCCTGCTGCTTATCCATATCCATCCATCCTCGCTGGTCAGGCCGCCCACTCCATGCCGAGGGGCATTTTGCGGGCACTTGAGCATCCCACCACACAGTTTCCGGGACATTGCGTACCCGTGCCCCGTGGGTGTACCCCCTTCCCGGCTCATGGTGCCTCCCGCCGGCGTCCCGGCTGCCCTCATTGTGGGGTACGTGCTGGATCTTGGTCGACCCGTGTTCTGAACGGACGGCCAACGGAGGACCACGGAACGGCAAACGGTCCATGGGAGCCGCGGAACGGCAGACAGCCGCGGCCCGGCATGTGGGGTACCGGGCCGCGGCCGTGGTGTGCGGTGACGCGGGTGGTGCTGGTCGAGAGGGGGAAGCGGAGCGAGGGACCGGGTTCCGGTGTACGGGGTGGGGGGTACGGCGCTGGCGTCGCCGGGCCCGTACACCGGAGTCGCTCACCCGGAGCGGCTCACCCGGGAGCCCTTATTCGACGACGTTCAGCAGCAGGTTCGGGGAACCCTCGCCCGGGTTGCCGACGACGTCCTTGGAGGCACCGTCGGTCAGGCCCTTGGCGACCGCCTCGGGCGTGGCGTCGGTGTGGCCCGAGAGGTAGACCGCCGCGGCGCCCGCGACGTGCGGGGAGGCCATGGAGGTGCCGGAGATGGTGTCGGTGGCGTCGTCCCCGGTGTTCCAGGCGCCGGTGATGTCCACGCCGGGGGCGTAGAGGTCCACGACGGAGCCGTAGTTGGAGAAGTCGGCCTGTGCGTCGGTGTTGTCCGTCGCGCCGACCGTCAGGGCCTCGGGGACCCGCGCTGGCGACGAGTTGCCCGCGTCGGCACCCTCGTTGCCCGCGGCCACCGCGTAGGTGACGCCGGAGGCGATGGAGTTCGACACGGCCTCGTCCAGCGCCTCGTCGGCGCCGCCGCCCAGGGACATGTTGGCGACGGAGGGGCCCTCGTGGTTCTTGGTGACCCAGTCGATGCCCGCGACGACGCCCTCGGTGGTGCCGGAGCCCTGGTCGTCCAGCACGCGGACGGCCACGATCTCGGCCTTCTTGGCCACGCCGTGCGCCTCACCTGCGACGGTGCTGGCCACGTGGGTGCCGTGGCCGTTGCCGTCGTTGGCGTCCTCGTCGCCGTCCACGGCGTCGAAGCCGCTGGTGGCACGGCCACCGAAGTCGGCGTGCGAGGTGCGGACGCCGGTGTCGATGACGTACGCCTTGACGCCCTCACCCGCGCTGTCCGGGTAGGTGTACTTCTTGTCGAGGTTCAGCTCGGGGGTGTCGATGCGGTCGAGGCCCCAGGAGGGCGGGTCGGCCTGCTCGCCGGTTATGGAGTGCTTCTGGTTCGCGTAGACCTTGTCCACGGCGGGGTCGGCGGCGAGCTGCTTGGCCTCGTCGGCCGACATGGAGGCGGAGTAGCCGTTGAGGGCGTGGGTGAAGGTTCTGTCCACCTTGCCGCCGTGCTCCTTGACGACGGACTTGCCCTCGGCCGAGGACGCCTTCACGGCCGACTTCTTCATCGTGACGATGTAGCTGCCCTTGACGGCCTTGGCGGAGTTCGCTCCGACGACGGTGCCTTCGACCGGGGCCGCGTTCGCGGGGAGGGCGGCGCCCGCTCCGACGGCGGCTGCTGCTACGGCCGCGGCGATCCCGACGGCAACCTTCTTACGCGTCACTGCCATTGCGAGGGTTCCTCCTCGTGTGGGGGGTGCGCTGTGGGGTGCGCGATCGAAGCTCAGCACAGCGACGCGAGTAGAACAAGGGTGAGCCCGAAAGGGGCTTTCCGGTCATTGGCGCAGGTTCAACTCACCTCGGACGCGGGCCCGATGACGGATTCCGCGTCCGATGACGGACCCGAGGATGGACCCGGTGACGGGTTCGACGACGAGTTCGGCGACGGGCCCGCTGACGCATCCGGTGACGCGTCCAGCGACGGGTCGGGCGAGGGGGCCGTCGACGGGCTCGGCGGCTGGAGCACCCAGCCCAGGCTGGCCGCGCGCATGCCGAGCTGGAAGCGCGTGGACGCGTTGAGCCGGTCCATCAGACCGTGCAGACGGCGCTGGAATGTGCGGTAGCTGACGCCGAGCTGGCGCGCCATGACCTGGTCCGTCATCCCCGTCGTCAGCAGTGCCAGCAGCCTCGACTCGTCCGGCGTCGGACCGTCGGCCGCGCCCTTCGGGCGGCCACCGAGGTAGTCGGAGAGCGGCAGCGCGCGGGCCCACAGCACCTCGAAGAACTCGCACAGCGAGTCCAGCAGCCCCGAGGGGTGTACCACCACGCTGCTGACCAGCTCGTGCGGGGCCGCGCGCAGCGGGATGAGCGCGATGCGGTCGTCGGCGATGAGGAGCTTGGTGGGGGTGTCGGCCATCACCCGCGCGTCCTCGCCGAGTTCGGCGCAGTGCCCGATGTCGGTGTCCAGCCGGTGGAAGCTGGCAAGACCGTCGGTGTCGTAGATGACGCGGTAGCCGATGCCCTGCCGCATCATCTGCTCCTGCACCGGCATGATCCCGGTCTTCGGGTCCAGCTGGTCGGGGTCGCTGTTGGCGTACGGGGGCCGGTCGATGCCGCGTATCTCCTGGCGGGCGCTGCGCTGGAGCTGGTCGACCTGGCGGATCACGGCCGCGCGGCCCGTGACGATCTCCACGAGGTCGACGGGGTCGCGGCCCGCCGCGTTGGCGCGGAAGCGCGCGGCCAGCACCTGGATATGGCGGCGCGTGCGGTGGATGGACTCCTCGCGGGCCAGCAGCAGGGACTCGAAGGCGACCTCGGGCGCGACGGGCAGATAGCGCTCCTCGCCGCCCCGCTCCCCGGAGAAGCGGCCGACCAGGCTCAGGCGTTCGAGCGAGGTCAGGCTCTCGCGGATACGGGGGGCGCCCAGACCGAGCGCCGCGCGCAGCTCGGAGACGGTGACCGCGCCGTCCACGAGCGCCTCGTAAGTCCGCTGCTGGACGGGGTCAAGTCCGAGTGCCTCCAACATGCACGCATCCTCCGTGGGGTGGCGAGTTCGCGTCAATGACCGAAGCCCGCCACGGCCCCCGCATTCCCCTCCCAACCCTCTGATACCACCCATACCGCTGGCGTGGTCCCGCCTCCGGCGTGCGACGGCCGGGGCGCCTCGCACATGGCCGGAACCGGACGTACCGGCCGGTCCGTCGCCGCGCACCGGAGAGCGGGACGGGCACGCGGCGACGGGCACGGACGGGCACGCCCCGCCCCCCCCAGAGGCATCGCGTCACTTTGACGGTTACGCGGTTACCCTTGGGCCCGTGCCTCAACTACGTCTCGCCCTGAACCAGATCGACTCCACCGTCGGCGACCTCGACGGGAACGCCGAGTCGGTAGTCCGCTGGACCCGGCACTCCGTCGAGCAGGGGGCGCACCTCGTGGCGTTCCCCGAGATGATGCTGACCGGGTATCCCGTCGAGGACCTGGCCCTGCGCTCCTCGTTCGTCGAGGCCAGCCGCGCCGCGCTGCGCGCGCTCGCCGGGCGGCTCGACGACGAGGGCTTCGGGCAGGTGCCGGTGATCGTCGGCTATCTCGACCGCGCCGAGCGGGCCACCCCCGCATACGGGCAGCCCGCTGGCGCCCCGCAGAACGCGGCGGCCGTGCTGCACGGCGGCGAGGTCGTGCTGACGTTCGCCAAGCACCACCTCCCCAACTACGGCGTCTTCGACGAGTTCCGCTACTTCGTGCCAGGCGAGACCCTCCCGGTCGTCCGCGTGCACGGCGTGGACGTGGCGCTCGCGATCTGCGAGGACCTGTGGCAGGACGGCGGCCGGGTGCCCGCGGCGCGCTCGGCGGGCGCGGGCCTGCTGGTCTCCGTCAACGCGTCCCCGTACGAGCGGGACAAGGACGACACCCGCCTGGAACTGGTGCGCAAGCGCGCCCAGGAGGCCGGGTGCACCACCGCCTACCTCGCCATGATCGGCGGCCAGGACGAGCTGGTCTTCGACGGCGACTCGATCGTCGTGGACAGCGCGGGAGAGGTCATCGCGCGGGCCCCCCAGTTCGAGCAGGGCTGCGTCGTCCTCGATCTCGACCTGCCCGCCGCCGCTGCCACCCCGCCCAGCGGCACGGTGGACGACGGGCTGCGCGTCGAGCACGTGGTGCTGTCCGAGGACCCGCTGCCCGCGTACGAGCCGGAGGTCACCGGCAGCGAGGCGCCCCGCCTGGAGGACGACGAGGAGATCTACACCGCGCTGGTCGTGGGCCTGCGCGCCTACGTCGCCAAGAACGGCTTCCGCTCCGTGCTCATCGGCCTCTCCGGCGGCATCGACTCGGCACTGTGCGCCGCCATCGCCTGCGACGCGGTCGGCCCGGACAACGTCTACGGCGTCTCGATGCCCTCCCGCTACTCCTCGGAGCACTCCAAGGGGGACGCGGGCGAGCTGGCCGAGCGCACGGGGCTGCACTTCCGTACGGTGCCGATCGGGCCGATGTTCGACGCGTACATGGAGTCACTGGAGCTGACGGGGCTCGCGGAGGAGAACCTCCAGTCGCGGCTGCGCGGCACCATGCTGATGGCGCTGTCCAACCAGGAGGGCCACATCGTGCTGGCCCCCGGCAACAAGTCCGAGCTGGCCTGCGGCTACTCCACGCTGTACGGGGACTCGGTCGGCGCGTACGGGCCGATCAAGGACGTCTACAAGACGAACGTCTTCCGGCTCGCCAAGTGGCGCAACCGCGCGGCTGCCGAGCGCGGCCACACCCCGCCGATCCCGGAGAACTCGATCACCAAGCCCCCGAGCGCCGAGCTGCGCCCCGGCCAGGTGGACACGGACTCGCTGCCCGACTACGACGTGCTGGACCGCGTCCTCAAGCTCTACGTGGACGGGGACAAGGGCCGCGAGGAGATCGTGGCCCTTGGCTTCGACGCGGAGCTGGTCACGCGCGTGCTGCGGATGACGGACACGGCGGAGTACAAGCGGCGCCAGTACCCGCCGGGCACGAAGATCTCCGCGAAGGGCTTCGGCAAGGACCGCCGCCTCCCGATCACCAACCACTGGCGCGACACGGGGGTGCCCCGGCGGGGGTGACCTTGGGTTACGGCGCGCCGTGGTGCGGTGCGCCATCGTGTGGTGCGCCATCGTGTGGTGCGCCGTGACGGGGTGCGCCGCAGCCGCGCGAAGAGCCCGCCCCTGAGGGGGCGGGCTCTCGCGCGTCACGGGCCGGGCCCGCTCGGACGGGGCTCGGTACGGCGGCGGCCCGCGCACGGGCGCCGTGGGGGCGGAGCGGCCGGGGGCCGCCGTCAGGGACGCGTGTCCCGGCGGCCGGTACCGCTGGCCCCGATGTCGGGGTCAGCCGGAGATCTCGGCGTGCTCCTCGCGGGCGGGTGTGGCGCTCCGGGCCACGACGCGCGAGATCGAGCCCGTCGCGCCCCGGTCCAGGAACCCCGCGAGGAGGGCCGTGGCCAGGCCCGCGAAGGCGAGCACCGCGCCGACCAAGGTGGGCGAGGTCCAGCCGAAGCCCGCCGAGATGACGGCGCCGCCGAGCCAGGCGCCACCCGCGTTCGCGATGTTGAACGCGGAGTGGTTGGAGGCGGAGGCCAGGGTCGGCGCGTCATGGGCCTTGGTCATCACCAGCATCTGGATCGGCGTCGTCGTGCCGAAGCCGACCGCGCCGAGCACCACCACCATCACGAGCGCCGCCCACTGCACGTGCACCGCGTAGTTGAAGACGATCAGCGCGACGCCGAGCGCGGCCAGCGCCCCGTACAGGGTGGGCCGCAGGGCGCGGTCCGTCAGCGGGCCAGCGGCGAAGGCGCCGAGCGTCATGCCGATGCCGAACAGGGCCAGGACCAGCGTGACCGTCGAGTCACCGAAGCCGGTGATCTTGGTCATCATCGAGGCGAGGTAGCTGTAGACGGCGAAGACGCCGCCGAAGCCGAGCACGGCGGTGAGCAGCCCGAGCAGCACCTGCCGGTTGCCGAGGGCGCGGATCTCGTGCTTGACGCCGCTGTGCTTCTCCAGCGGCAGCTTCGGGATCAGCACCGCGAGCGCCGCCATCGAGACCAGTCCGATGACGGTGACGACGAGGAAGGTGACGCGCCAGCCGAGCTGCTGGCCGAGGGCCGTACCGGCCGGGACGCCGACGATGTTGGCCACCGTCAGGCCCATGAACATCACCGCGACGGCCCGCGCGCGCCGGTCCTCGGAGACCAGCCGCGCCGCGACCACCGCGCCGACGCCGAAGAACGCGCCGTGCGGCAGCCCGGCCAGCACCCGCCCTGCCATGAGGGTGCCGAAGCTGGGGGCGAGCGCGGAGGCGAGGTTACCGACGGTGAACAGCGCCATGAGCGCCAGCATCATGCGCTTGCGCGGGATGCGGGCGCCGAGCGCGGTGAGGAGGGGTGCGCCGACGACGACGCCGATCGCGTACGCGGAGACGAGGTACCCGGCCATGGGCACGGAGGTGCCCAGGTCGTCCGCGACGTTGGGCATGAGGCCCATCATGACGAACTCGGTCGTACCGATCCCGAAGGCCGATATCGCCAGGGCGAGCAGGGCCATGGGCATAGAGCAGGAACCTTTCCAGGCAGTGGTGGTCGTCGGGACAAGCCGACAGATGTAACAGAAGGGGTACTGCGGAGAAAAATTGCGCGAAGCGGAGCGTTCCACCCTGAACGACTCCGTAAGTTCTCCAGCAGAACAAAGTCTCGCACCCTCATTGTTCCTGGATGCCAACATCGCGTTTCGAGCGGGCTACAACACAGCGGCGCCCCGGTCGCGCACGGAGCGTGACCGGGGCGCCTGCGGAACAGGGAGGGCTACAGCTTGACGGAGGCCGCCACCGGGAGGTGGTCGCTGCCCGTGGCCCCCAGGGTCCAGGACGAGACCGGCTCCAGCCCCTTGACCATGATCTGGTCGATCCGGGCCATCGGGAACGACGCGGGCCAGCTGAAGCCGAAGCCGTCGCCCGCCGCGCCCTGCGTGGAGCGCATCTGCGCGGTGACGGGGGCGAGCGCGCGGTCGTTCATGGTGCCGTTGAGGTCGCCGAGCAGCACGATCCTGTCGGCCTTCTCGTGCTTGATGGCCTCGCCCAGCGCCGTCGCGCTGTCGTCGCGCTGCCCGGCCGTGAAGCCCGAGCGGAACTGCACCCGCACGGACGGCAGATGCGCGGCGTAGACGGCGACGTCGCCCTTGGGGGTCTCGACCGTGGCGCGCATGGCGCGCGGCCAGCCCATCTTGATGTCGACGCTCTTCGCGTCCTTCATCGGGTACTTGCTCCACACGCCGACCGTGCCCACCACCTTGTGGTACGGGAAGGTCCCGTCGAGGTGCAGCTCGTACGAGCCCGCCTTGCCCGACGCGATCTCCTCCAGCGCGACCACGTCGGCGCCCGACCGGATCAGCCCGCGCGCGGTGCCCGCGAGGTCCTGGTTCTCCGCGTTGACGTTGTGGGTGACGACGGTGAGGTCACCGCCCGTCCCGGACTTGTCGGTGACCTGCCCGGCGAAGAGGTTCATCCACACGAGGACGGGCAGCAGCAGCGCGATCAGCGCCGTGGCCGAGCGGCGCAGCACCGCCAGCAGCAGGAGCACGGGGATGAGCACCCCGCCCCAGGGGAGGAACGTCTCCCACAGCGAGCCCAGGTTGCCGACGGCGTTGGGGACTTCGGAGTGCAGGATCAGCGCGAGGCCGAGCAGTACGGCGATGACCGCGATGATCCAGCCGCGCCGCCACATCCCCTCGCCGCCCCACCGTGCGAACGCGCGTCGCGCCCGGCTGCCGCTGTGCCGGAGGCGGGGGCCCTGACCCCGGTCCCCCTCGGCAGTCTCCGAGGCTTCCGCCATGTCCGCGCGTGCCATCCGCTGTCCTCACTCGCCTGTGCCGTATGCCCGTATGCCCGTACGCCGGAAGAACGATAAGTGCCGGAGGGGAATGTCATGAAATTCCCGTCAGCCCGACCGCTTTGAAGAGCCGTACGGTGCCGTGCCGTACGGAGTGCAGGACGAATGCCGCGGCACGTGAGGTTCCGGTACCCGGAGATCATTTCTGGCCTGTGACAAAAACCGCACATTACCCTTCGTACATCAGCCCGCGAGGCCCGCGCGAAACGTTCCGCTGAGCCGGTGCGCGCGTGACCGCGGACGGGCAGATCGCAGGGTAGGCAGAGAGCCGGATCACCGCGCAACTCGCCTGTCTCCGGCCCGCGTCACGGCACACCCCGCGAGCATCCCGCGCGCACTCCGCGAGCGCCCCGTGCAGCGTCTCACGGCGCCGACGGGGACGGGGACACAGGCGCGCGCAGCCGCTACCGGCGCGCCCCCACCGAGCGCTCGCCCCGCCCGCCGCGCCCATCGCACCCGTCGCGCTCCGGCCCCTTCGGCGCCGGAGGCTTCCCCGGCAGCCACAGGAGCACGACGAGCGCGCCCAGCACGGCGACGGCGGCCGAGCCGAGCACGGTCACGTGCATCGCGTCGACGAACGCCGCCTTGCCCTGCTCCACCAGCGCGTGCCCCGCCGGGCCCATCCGCTCCGCGACGGTCAGGGTGGCCTCGATCGACTCCCCCGCGGCGTGCCGGGCGCCCGGCGGCAGCGCGGACAGCTCGTCCTCGATGCCGTCGCGGTACGTCGTCGAGAGCAGCGACCCGAGGACCGCGACCCCCAGGGCGCCGCCGACCTGCCGGAACGTGTTGTTGACCGCCGAGGCGGAACCCGCCTTCTCCCGGGGCAGCGACTGCATGATCGAGACCGTGGCGGGCGGCATGATGTGCGCCATCGCCATGCCCTGGACGAAGAAGAGGACCTCCAGCGCCCAGATGGGTGTGGTCTCGTCGAAGAAGACGAACGCCGACATGCCCGCCGCGATCAGCAGCATCCCCGTCGCGCACACCGCCTTGGCCCCGAACCGGTCGACCACCAGGCGTGCCCGTGGCGCGAAGACGAGCTGGGCCAGGGCGAGCGGCAGCATCAGCAGTCCGGCCTCCAGGGGGCTGTAGCCGCGCACGCTCTGGATGTAGAAGACGGCGAAGAAGGTCACGCCCATGAGCGCGAAGAAGACGAGCGCGATGGCGACGACGGCGGCCGAGAAGGCGGGCTTCCTGAAGTGGCGGACGTCGAGGGCCGGGTGGTCGACGCGCCGCTCGTACAGCACGAACCCGCCCAGCACCAGCAGCCCGCCCACCACGGTGAGCAGCACCCGCGGGTCGGTGAAGTCGGCGAGCTGACCGCCCCTGATGATCCCGTACACCAGCAGGACGAGACCGGCGACGGACAGCAGCACCCCGACGGGGTCGAGACGCCCCGGCGCGGGGTCGCGCGATTCGGGCACCAGCACGGCCATGGCGATCAGCGCGACGACGACGATGGGCACGTTGACCAGGAAGACCGAGCCCCACCAGAAGTGCTCCAGGAGCAGCCCCCCGGTGACCGGCCCGATGGCGATGGCGAGGCCGACGCCGCCCGCCCAGATGCCGATGGCCTTGGGCTGCTCGTCGGGCTCGAAGACGTTCATCAGGACCGCCAGCGTCGCGGGCATCACGAAGGCGCCGCCCAGGCCCATCACGGCCCGGAACGCGATCAGCTCGCCGGGCGAGGAGGAGACGGCGGCCAGCACGGAGCCGACGCCGAAGACGAGGAGCCCGGCGAGCAGCACCTTCTTGCGGCCGAGGCGGTCGCCGAGCAGCCCCGCGGTGAACAGGAGCCCGGCGAAGACGAGGGTGTAGGAGTTGATCGCCCACTCCAGCTGGCTCTGCGTCGCGCCGAGCCCGGTGGGCGGGGGCTGGGCGATGGTCTTCATCGCGACGTTGAGGATCGAGTTGTCCAGCACGACGATCAGCAGGCTGAACATCAGCACGGCGAGAATGGCCCAGCGACGCCGGTGCACCGCCTCCGGCACCTGCCTGGCCACGGGTACGTCCGCGGGTGCGCTCATGCGAGCCAGGCTAGTCCGGTTTCCGATACGGCACCGTCTCGTATCGCCGGGTTCTCTCCCAGGGGGAGGGGGAGAGGGACCAAGCTCTCCCCCGGGCACACTTCCCCCGGCGCTTCGCGCCGTGCCAGCATGGCGGGGTATCCGGGGACGCCGTAAGGGCGCCTCGAGACGACGGACACAGGGAGCACGTGCGATGACGCATGCCCAGAAGCAGCCTGCCCGGAAGACGCCCGCACAGCAGGCGCCCGCGCAGGAGACGCCCACCCAGGAGACGCCCGGCCGGCAGGACAAGGCCCAGGGCCCGGCCTCGGCCCCGGCGTCCAAGAAGCAGCCCGCGACGCTCTACGGCGGCGCGAAGAACCGCCGCGTCACCATCCGCGACCTCGCCGCCGCCAAGGAGCGCGGCGAGAAGTGGCCCATGCTGACCGCCTACGACGCGATGACCGCCTCCGTCTTCGACGAGTCCGGCATCCCCGTCATGCTCGTCGGCGACTCCATGGGCAACTGCCACCTCGGCTACGAGAGCACCGTGCCCGTCACGCTGGACGAGATCGCGATGCTCTCGGCCGCCGTCGTACGGGGCACCAAGCGCGCCCTCATCGTGGCCGACCTGCCCTTCGGCACGTATCAGGAGGGCCCCACCCAGGCGCTGCGCAGCGCCACCCGGCTCGTCAAGGAGGCGGGCGTGGGCGCGGTCAAGCTGGAGGGCGGCGAGCGCTCGGCGCACCAGGTCGAGCTGCTCGTGCAGTCCGGCATCCCCGTCATGGCCCACGTGGGGCTCACCCCGCAGTCCGTGCACTCCATGGGGTACCGCGTGCAGGGCCGGGGCGAGGAGGCGGCGCAGCAGTTGCTGCGGGACGCGAAGGCGGTCCAGGACGCGGGCGCGTTCGCCGTCGTCCTGGAGGCCGTGCCCGCGGCGCTGGCCGCCGAGGTGACGCGCTCGCTGTACGTGCCCACCGTCGGCATCGGCGCGGGCGCCGAGTGTGACGCGCAGGTCCTGGTGTGGACCGACATGGCGGGGCTGACGCCGGGGCGCGTGCCCAGCTTCGTGAAGCAGTACGCGCGTCTGCGCGAGACCCTGGGCGACGCGGCGAAGACCTTCGCCGAGGAGGTCGTCTCCGGCTCCTTCCCGACCGAGGACCACAGCTTCGCGTAGCCGCCGAACGGGGCCGCCGGGCGGCCTGAACAGGGCCGACGGGCGGGCCTGAGCGGGACCGACGGACGGGCCTGAGCAGGGTTCCGCGGGCGGGGCGCGGCCGGGTGCCGCGTCCCGCTCCGTGCCGTGTCGGCGGGCTGTCGGCGGCGTATCGGCGGATTGTCGGTGGCTGCTGTCACTCTGGGCGACATGACGCGACAGAACACGAAAGCCGGCCGCGGCCCCAATGCCGTCGAGGTCCGCGGGCTGGTCAAGCACTTCGGGGAGACGAAGGCGGTCGACGGCATCGACCTGGACGTGCGCGAGGGCACCGTGATGGGGGTCCTCGGGCCGAACGGCGCGGGCAAGACCACCCTCGTACGCATACTGTCCACGCTGCTGGCCCCGGACGCGGGCACGGCCACCGTGGCGGGGTTCGACGTGGTGCGCCAGCCCCGCGAGCTGCGCCGCACCATCGGCCTGACCGGTCAGTACGCCTCGGTGGACGAGAAGCTCTCCGGCCGGGAGAACCTCTACATGATCGGGCGGCTGCTCGATCTCTCCCGCGCGGACGCGCGCAAGCGGGCCGACGAGCTGCTGGAGCGGTTCTCGCTGACGGAGGCCGCCAAGCGCCCGGCGAGCAAGTACAGCGGCGGCATGCGCCGCAGACTGGACCTCGCCGCTTCCATGATCGGGCGCCCGCGCGTGCTCTATCTGGACGAGCCGACGACGGGCCTGGACCCGCGCACCCGCAACGAGGTGTGGTCCGAGGTGAAGAACATCGTCGCCGAGGGCAACACGGTGCTGCTGACCACCCAGTACATGGAGGAGGCCGAGCAGCTCGCCGAGGAGCTGACCGTCATCGACCGCGGCAGGATCATCGCCGAGGGCCGGGTGCCGGAGCTGAAGGCCAAGGTCGGCGGGCGCACGCTCCGCATCCGCCCCACCGAGCCCGGCGAGCTGCACCGCATGGTCGGCGCGCTCGCGCAGGCGGGCATCGACGGCGTCGGCGGCGCGAGCATCGACCCGGACGAGGGGGACGTGAGCGTGCCCATCGTCAGCGACGAACAGCTCACCGCCGTCGTCGGCCTGCTGGGCGAGCGCGGCTTCGCCATCGCCGACATCGCCACCCATCTGCCCAGCCTGGACGAGGTGTTCCTCGCCATCACCGGCCAGAAGGCCACCCACCTGGACGGCTCCGACACCCACGAGGAGGTCGCGGCGTGACCACCGCCACCGTTACCGAAGCCCCCGCCACCACGACCGGCGGCGGCCCGGGGCAGGGCCCGCCCCGGCCGCGCGCGGCCGAGGGCCGCATCGGCCTGCGGGCCAACCTGCGGCACATCGGCGCCCTCGTGCGCCGCAACGCGCTCCAGATCAAGCAGGACCCCGAGTCGATGATGGACGCGCTGCTGATGCCCATCATCTTCACCCTGCTGTTCGTGTACGTCTTCGGCGGCGCCATCGGCGGCAGCGGGGGCGGCGCGGCCCGTGACCAGTACACCGCCTATCTGATCCCCGGCATGATGGGGATGATGGGCCTGAACATCGCGATGGCGGTGGGCACGGGCATCAACGAGGACTTCCGCAAGGGCGTCATGGACCGCTTCCGGGCCATGCCCATAGCCCGGTCCTCCGTGCTGATCGCCAAGGTGCTCGTCGAACTCGTCCGGATGCTCGTCGCCATGCTCGTGCTGCTGACGATCGGCGTCGTGGTCGGTTTTGACATCAACGGACACTGGCTGGGGCTGCTGGGCGCGATCGGCGTGGCCACGGCCTTCGGCTCCGCGCTGGTGTGGATCTTCATCCTGCTGGGGCTGACGATGCGCACGGCGCAGGCCGTGCAGGGCATGTCCATCCTGATCCTGATGCCCCTCCAGTTCGGCTCCTCGGTCTTCGTGCAGCCCGACACGATGCCGGGCTGGCTCCAGGCGTTCACCGAGGTCAGCCCGCTGACGCATGTGGCGGACGCGGCACGCGGCCTGATGCTGGGGCACGGCTCCGTGGCCTCCCCCGTGTTCTGGACGCTCGTGTGGTCGGTGGGTCTGACGGCCGTCACGGCTCCCGTGGCGATCATGAAGTTCCGCAAGAAGACCTGACCTGACGGGCCGCAGAGGGGGAGGCCGCAGAGGGGGGAGGGGGAACAGGGAGACTCAGGTGCGCGGGCCCGGCCGCCCCGCGCCCCTCTCCCGGGCCGCCCGGCTCACCAGCGCTGTGGCCTCCTCGATGGAGAGACCGCCGCCTTTCGCGTACGCGCGCGCGTACGCCTCATCCGCCTCGGCCGGGCGCCCGTCCGCGCTCCGCGCCGCGAACACCGCCCGCACCGCCGTCTCCGCGCCCCGTCGGCTCTCCGCCTCGACCGGCTGCGGCTGATAGCCCTCGGGATGGACGCCGTGGGCGTCGTTGACCGCGAGGAGCGTGGCCGCGAGTTCCGGATCGCCCAGCTCCGCCAGCGCGTGGGCCGCGGTGACGACCTCGTGCAGGAGGAGGTTCGAGGAGACGAGGTTGCCCAGCCTCGTGCTGACACGGCCGATGGCCTCGTCGGCCTTGGACAGCGCGGGCGCGTACTCGCCGTCCAGCACCAGCAGCCAGGCCAGCAGGCCCTGCGCGATGCCGCAGAACAGGTCGGGCGCCCTGTCGCGGAACTGCTCCTCTATCGACGACACCAGTGCACGCGCCCGCGCCGTCTCGCCGGTCCTGCCGAGCCGGACGGCGTGCTGCAAGGCCGCGAAGTTGGGGACCTCGCCGCCCGTCGCCCGCTCCAGCTCCTCGACGGCCCGCGCCAGCAGCTCGTCACCCTCGTCCGCGGCCTCGGGGTCGCCCATCTCCGTCAGCGCGCTGCCCAGCCTGGCCCGCAGCACGGGCATCTGGCTGAGCGCGCCGAGCGCCTCGGCGTGCTCGATCGCGCGCCGGTAGTCCTCGGCCGCCGCGGCGAACTCGCCCCGCATGCAGTGCGATTCGGCGCGGCCCGCCAGCGCCTCCGCGGTGCCCCAGGTGTCGCCGAGCCGCCGGAAGATCTCCAGGCTCTCCTCCGTGTCCCGCGCCGCCTGGAGCACGGAGCCGGGGTGCTCGCCGGTCAGCTTGGCGCGCAGTTGCAGCACGAAGGCCAGCTCCCAGTCGTACCCGTAGCGGCGGCAGCCCTCGACCGTCGCGGCAAGCGCCTCGTGGAAGCGGTCGGCTTCTCCGGCCAGCATCCAGGCGAAGATCCACATCATGCCCGGCAGTCGGCAGGTCTGCGGCTGGCCCGGCGTGTACGTCTCCCTGACGCGGCGGAAGTGCGCCAGCCACTCGGGGCTCTCCGCCCAGATGACGCTCTCCTGCTTCTCGGAGAGCGCCATCAGGGCCACCCCGCGCCTGGCCTCCTGGAACAGCTCCTCGCGCATGGGCGGCGGCGCGTCGGTGCAGCGCTCCATGAGGGAGGGCGCCTTGGCGGTGACGGGCCCGCCGAAGGGGTCGGGGCCGAGCCCCATGACGACCTCGGCCCACGTACGGGCCTCGACCCGGTGGTCCCGCACCTGCCAGAACCAGCTCATCGACAGCACCAGGCACAGCGCCTCGTGCTCGTCGCGCGCGGCGACGGCCCGCCGCAGCGCGGTACGGATGTTGTCGTGCTCGCGCTCCAGGCGCTCCAGGTGGCCGCCCTGGTCCGGGCCATGCAGCAGGGGTTCGGCGGTACGGGCCAGCTCCCGGTACGCGACGAGGTGCCGCCGCTCCACCGCAGCGCGTTCGCCGGGCACCTCGTCCAGCCGCTCCCCCGCGTACTCGGCGACGGTCTCCAGCAGCCGGTACCGCATACGCGCCGAAGGGCCGACTCCGTCCGGCGGCACGGGCGTGGCCACGACGAGCGACTTGTCGACGAGGGAGCCGAGCAGCGCGGTGACGTCGCGGGGCGGGACGGGGGCGGGCCCCGTGGGACCGGGGTCGGGGTCGCCGCAGACCTCCTCGGCCTGTTCCAGCTCGCAGCCGCCGGAGAAGACGGACAGCCGCCGCAGCACGGCCCGTTCGCCCTCCTCCAGCAGGCCCCAGGACCAGTCGACGACGGCGCGCAGGGTCTGCTGACGCGGCAGTACGGTGCGGCTTCCGCTGGTCAGCAGCCGGAAGCGGTCGTCGAGCCGGTCCGCGAGCTGACGCGGGGTGAGCGAGCGCAGCCGGGCCGCGGCGAGTTCGATGGCGAGCGGCAGCCCGTCGAGACGGCGGCAGATCTCCGCGCACGCCTCGGGGTCGTCGGCGGTACGGAACCCGGGCCGCGCGGAGGCGCCCCGGTCGTCCAGCAGTTGGAGCGCGAAGGGGTCGGGCAGCGGTTCCACGGTCCGCACGGACTCCCCCGGCACCCCCAGCGGCTCCCTGCTCGTGGCCAGCACCGTCACCCAGGGGCAGTCCGTGAGCAGGCGCTCGACGAGGGTGGCGGCGGCGTCGATGACGTGCTCGCAGTTGTCGAGGACGAGCAGCATGCGGCGGGCGGCGCAGCGCTCGGCGAGCTGCGCGAGCGGATCGAGCGCGTGGGGATCGGCTGCGGCGCGCAGCTCCTCGGCCGTCGAGCCGCGCAGGACGGTCTCCCGGCCGCCGAGCGCGGTGAGGACGGCCTCGGCGAGGTATGCGGGGTCGCGTACGGGGGCGAGTTCGGCGACCCACACCCCGTCGGGCCACGGGCCGCCTTCCGGCGCGGCGGGTCCGGTGGATCCGGTGGATCCGGTGGTGGAGGCCACCGCCTCGGCCGCCTCCAGCGACAGCCGGGTCTTCCCCGCGCCACCGGGCCCGGTCAGCGTCACCAGCCGCGCCCCGGCCAGATCGTCACGCAGCGCGCGGATCTCGGCGTCCCTGCCGACGAACGAGGTCAGCCGCGCCCGCAGATTACCCGGCCTGGCGGGCCCGGGGTGCCCGACGCCATGCGTGCCGGGCCCGGCGTAGACGCCGGGCCCGGGTGCGGACTCAGCTGCGGGTGCGGTCCCGGGTACGGGCCCAGGCCCAGCCACCGGACCGGCTCCAGGCGCGGGCGCGGGTCCGGTTCGCGGACCAGCCCCGGGCGCGGAACCAGGCGGAGCCACCGGTCCAGGAGCAGCCGCAGGTCCAGTCCCGGTCACCGGCCCGGCCTCGGACGCGGGCGCAGCACCGGCCCCGCTCCCGGCCCCAGGTGCAGGCGCGGGCGCGGACTCAGCCCCAGTCCCAGGCCCAGGCTCGGCCACCGGTCCGGTCCCAGGCTCAGTCGTGGGGCCAGTCCCGGTCACCGGCCCAGCCTCAGGCGCGGGCCCCTGCGCCGGTCCGGTCCCGGATGCGGGCTCAGCTTCAGACGCGGGCACAGGCGCAGCACCGGTCCCGCACCCGGACCCAGATGTGGGCGTAGGCGCGGACTCAGCCCCGGCCTCAGTCCCCGGCGCGGGCGCCGCGGTCACTGGCCCAGTCCCGGGTGAGGACCCCGGCGAGGCCGCCGGGGTCGACGGAGCCGCAGGCCCGGGCGCGGGCGCGGGCGCAGCCCCAGGCACCGGTCCAGGCGCGGGCGCAGGTGCCGGGCCAGTCCCCGGAGTGGGGCTGGGTGTGCCGGTCGTCTTCGGGGGGTCCCAGCGTTCGCCGCCGCTCAGCAACTCCTCGTGCAGGGCCCGCAGTTCGGGGCCAGGGTCGGCGCCGAGGCGGTCGGCGAGAGTGGTCCGTACCTCCTCGTACGCCGCCAGCGCCTCCGCCGGGCGGCCCGCGTCGCGCAGGGCGCGCAGGAGCAGCGCCTGGAGGGGTTCGTCCAGCGGGTGGCCCGCGGCGAGCTGACGCAGCGTGGGCAGCGCGCTGTCCGTGTGGCCGAGGGCGAGCGCGGCCTCCAGCCGGGTGCGACGTGCGGCGAGGTGCAGTGCCTCGGCGCGGACGCCCGCCGCGCCGCCCCCGTCGGGGAGGTCAGCGAGGGGCGGCCCGCTCCACAGGGCCAGCGCGTCGTCCAGCAGGGCCGCGCACTTCTCCGGGTCGCCGTCCTTGAGGGCGCGGGCGCCCTCGTCGGCGAGGTCCTCGAAGCGGAAGAGGTCGATGTCGTCGCGTGCGGCCACGAGCCGGTAGCCGCCGTCGCCCGAGGCGACGTGGTCCCGGCCGAGGGCGCGGCGCAGCCGCCCCACCAGGGCCTGGAGCGCGCCGATCTCGTCGGCGGGCGCGTCCTCCCCGTCGGACCACACCTCGGCGACGAGCGCGCTCACCCGTACCGTGCGCCCGCCGGCCAGCGCGAGCGCCGCCAGCAGCGCGCGCAGCCGCGCCCCGCCCAGGGGGACGGCCGTGCCGTCCTCGCGGAGCGCCCGCGTGGATCCCAGAACGCGATATCGGTAGCGCACTCGTTCATATTGCCAGGCGCGCGGGGAGGAAAGCGGTGCGGTGTTCCACGCACCGCCCCAGCGGTCCTACGCCCACCGCCCTGCCCGCGCCTGCCCACCGGACGCCACCACACGCCCCCGGCGTCTACGCCCCGTCGCCGTTCTCGTCGAGGTCGATGGCGACCTCGTCCGGGACGATGCCCTTCACCGGGGGGAACATCATGGAACCCTCCTCGTCGGCGACGTCCACGGCCACCCCCGCCGGCACCCCCAGCTCCGGGACCATCACGTCCAGCAGCCGCGCGCCCAGTACGGCCGCGTACTCCCACTCCTCGTCGGGCGCCGCGCCCCGCGCCCGTGCGAACCGGGCCAGCGCGTCCTCGTCCGTGAAGGCGTAGATCCAGCGGATGCCGCCGTACTCGGCGGTCCACATCCCCGACTCGGCCAGCGGCACCAGCACCGCCGTGCGCCGGAACTCCCCGATCATCGCCTGTGGGTCGCCGACTCCCGCGCGTACCGCGGCGATCTGCTCAGTCAATTCCACCGAGTTCCCCCGACTTCGCTCCCGCACCTGCCACTGCTACCGCACCTGCCACGGCCTTCGCCGTCCGCGTGCCGTCCCCCTGCACCGTACCGAGCGCGGCCGGACACATCACACCCCGCGGACCCGGCCGTGGCGGACCCGGCGAAAAGGGCGCGGGCCACCACCGGTACACGCGCGGGAAAGTACGGTTCCCCCTCGACCCGGCCCCCGCACAACTCGCCCCCGCGTACCGGTCACCGGTACGGTCTGGCCTCATGACCAGCGCCTCCACCCATCCCGAACACCATCGCATCAGCCCGGTCTTCCTCGGACTCGTCGTGCTCATGCTTGCCTCGGGGTGGGCCGTCTGGTCGGGCTGGGCCGACATCACGGGGCTCGCCGTCTTCCTCTTCGTCGTCTCCGGCTGGATCGTCTCGCTCTGTCTGCACGAGTACGCGCACGCCCACACGGCGCTGCGCGGCGGCGACACCTCCGTCGGCGCCAAGGGCTATCTGACGCTCAACCCGCTCAAGTACACGCACGCGCTGCTCAGCATCGTGCTGCCCGTCATCTTCGTGATCATGGGCGGCATCGGGCTGCCCGGCGGCGCCGTCTACATCGAGCGGGGCCGCATCAGGGGCCGCTGGAAGCACAGCCTGATCTCGGCCGCCGGGCCGCTGACGAACGCGCTCCTGGCCGCGCTGCTGACGGCGCCGTTCTGGCTGGACGCGATGGCGGACGTGCCGTACGCCTTCCGCTACGCGCTCGCGTTCCTCGCGATGCTCCAGGTGACGGCGGCCATCCTGAACTTCATCCCGGTTCCGGGCCTGGACGGCTACGGCGTCATCGAACCCTGGATCTCACCGAACCTGCGCCGCCAGGCCGAGCCCTTCGCGCCCTTCGGGCTGCTGATCGTCTTCGGCTGCCTGTGGATCCCGGCCGTCAACGGGGTCTTCTGGGACGGGATAGGAGAGGTCATGGGCTGGCTGGGCGTCTCCGACCTCGACGTCAGCTACGGCTACGAGTTCTTCCGCTTCTGGCAGGGCGAGCCGCAGATCACGGTCACTCCCCCGCTGTAGCCGGGGGCCCGGCGGGGGCGGCCTGGCGGGCGCGGCGCGCGTAGTACCAGGCCATGTTCGACGTCAGCCCCGTCAGCAGCACCCACACGATCCCCAGCACCAGGCTGCCCTTCGTGAAGGAGACGACGGCCGCGGCCACGGCGAGGACGCAGACGACGACGGCGCAGAGGGCGAAGCCCCGGGAGGAGCGGGGGGTGAGGGCTGGCATGGGGGTGATCTCCAGAGGGTCCGGCGTGTGCGGTACGGCCCGCCCATTGTCCCCCATGCCAGGACACGTCCCTCGGCCGCCGTCCCCGAAGCGTCCCCGGGCGACGGGGTGCCGGTGCGCCCCCGGGGCCGGGTGCCGGGGAGCCCGGATGCCTGGCTAGATGTCGGTGAGGCGGACGCCCGCGTGCGCCTTGTAGCGGCGGTTCACCGAGATCAGGTTGGCGACGAGGGACTCCACCTGATGCGCGTTGCGCAGGCGCCCCGCGAAGACGCCCCGCATGCCGGGGATGCGGCCCGCGAGGGCCTGGACAATCTCGCAGTCGGCCCGTACCTCGCCGAGCACCATCACGTCGGTCTCGATCTCCTCGACCTCCGGGTCGGAGAGGAGGACGGCGGAGAGGTGGTGGAAGGCGGCCGTCACCCGCGAGTCGGGCAGCAGGGCCGCGGCCTGCTCCGCCGCGCTGCCCTCCTCCGGCTTGAGCGCGTAGGCACCCTTCTTGTCGAAGCCGAGCGGGTTGACGCAGTCCACGACGAGCTTGCCGCTCAGCTCCTCGCGGAGGGACTCCAGGGTCTTGGCGTGCCCGTCCCACGGGACGGCGACGATGACCACGTCGGAGCGGCGCGCGCACTCGGCGTTCTCCGCGCCCTCGACGCCGTGCCCCAGTTCGTCGGCCGCCTGCTGGGCGCGCTCGGCCGCGCGGGAGCCGATGATCACCTTCTGGCCTGCCCTGGCCAGCCGGTAGGCGAGGCCCCGGCCCTGGTCACCGGTGCCGCCGAGGACTCCGACGACGAGCCCGGACACGTCGGGAAGGTCCCAGGGGTCCTTCTTGGGGGCAGGCGCTGCGGGGGATGAGGGAGAAGTCATACGGCGATCCTGCCACCCTGGCCCGCGCCCCGTCCTGACGGCATGCAGTGAAGGTGATCACGTGTCCGCGCACCCCGTTCAGCGCACCCCGTGACGGGTTCACACGGTCACGCCTTGACGCTCCCCTCCGTGAGCCCGGTGCGCCAGTACCGCTGGAGCGCGCCGATCAGGAGCATCAGCGGGACGACGGAGAGGAAGGCGCCGCCCACCGTGTACTGGTACAGCTCGGGCTGCCTGTCCGCGTAGCCCTGCCAGCCCGTCAGGCCGAGCTGGATCGGGTAGAGGCTGGAGTCGGAGAGCATGACCAGCGGCAGGAAGAAGCTGTTCCAGATGTGCACGAACTGGAAGAGGAAGACCGTCACCAGCGCCGGGCTCATCATCCGCAGGGCCAGCACCCGGAAGATGCGCCCCTCCCCGGCTCCGTCGATGCGCGCCGCCTCCAGCAGCGAGTCGGGCACGGCGGCCGTCGCGTAGATCCGGCACAGGTACACCCCGAACGGGCTCACCATGCTGGGCACGAGCACGGCCCAGTACGTGTTGACGAGGCCCAGTTCGCTGAAGAGCAGATACAGGGGCAGGGCCAGCACGGTGTGCGGGAGCAGCACGCCCGCCAGGACGATGTTGAAGACGGTCTCCCTGCCCCGGAAGGCGAACTTGGCGAGCGCGTATCCGGCCGCCGCCGACAGCAGCGTGGCGGCCACCGCGCCGCCGCCCGCGTACAGCAGGCTGTTCAGGGTCCAGCGCAGGAAGATGCCGTCGTCGTACGAGAGCATCTCGCCGAGCCGCTGGAAGGGGCGGGGGTCGGAGAACCAGAAGCCGAAGGTGCCGAAGAGGTCGCCGGTGCTCTTGGTGGCCGAGACGACGAGCCAGTAGACGGGGAGCAGGAAGTAGAGCGCGGCCACCGTCAGCAGGGACAGGGTGATGATGCGGTAGCGCACCGGGACGCGGTCCATGGGCCGGACGCCGCTCACGCGCCGCTCCCCCCGCCGTCCCGCCGGCCGTCCCCGTCCCCGCGGCGGCCGACGAGCCGCAGGAAGCCGAAGGACAGGACGCAGGCGACGAGCGCGATCAGCACCGCCTCTGCCGCGGCCACGTGCTGGTCGTTGCTCTTGAACGCCTCGTGGTAGGCGTGCAGGTTCGGGGTGTAGCCCGAGTCGATGACCGAGGCCAGGGGTTTCAGGACCATGGGTTCGGCGAAGAGCTGGACGGTCCCGATGATGCTGAAGACGGTGGTGAGGACGAGCGCGGGGCGGATGAGCGCGAGCTTGATGTGCCGGGCGATCTGCCAGGACCCGGCGCCGTCGATGCGCGCCGCCTCGTACAGCTCCTGCGGTACGGCCTTGAGCTGGGCGATCAGGACCAGCATGTTGTAGCCGGTGAACTGCCAGGTGACGATGTTGGCGATGGACCACAGCACCGTGCCACGGGAGAGGAAGTTGACGTCCCAGCCCGCCGCCTGCGCCATCTCCACCAGAGGGCTGATCCCGGGCACGTAGAGGAAGCCCCAGAGGATGGAGGCGATCACTCCGGGGACCCCGTACGGCAGGAAGTACGCCGTACGGAAGAAGCCGACCCAGCGCGCCGAGGCGGCCTCCAGGAGCAGCGCGAGGGCCGTGGCGAGCAGGATCATCAGCGGGATCTGCACGGCCGCGAAAAGCAGCACGCGCCCGAAGCCCGCGAGGAAGCGGCCGTCCTGGAGCGCGTGGGTGTAGTTGGACAGCCCGGCGAAGGCGGTGGTGGTGCCGCCGAGTCCGAGGGGTCCGCTGCGCTCGGGCTTGAGCAGGCTCTGGTAGAGCGCGTAGCCGATGGGCGCGACGAAGGTGAGCAGGAAGAGTGCCGCGAAGGGCAGCAGGAACCCGGCCGCGGCGCGCGCGTTGCGCGCGCCGTGCCGACGCGCGCCGTTCACGGCCAGCAGCCCTGGCCCGGGGCGCACATCGGGCCCCGCGCCGCCGGGGTCCGGTTCGACGCCGCCGCCCGGACCACCGCCCGGACCGCCGAGCGGGCCGGGGCTGCCGAGCGGGGCGGCGCCCGTCGTGCCTTCGCTCACCCGGCCTTCACCTTCAGCCCCTTGCCCTTGAGGTCGTCGAGGGTCTGCCGCTGCACGGTCTTCAGGACGTCGCGGAAGGAGATGGACGTGTCCGAGAGCGCGTCGGTGAAGGCGTCGCCGAGGCGCTGGTAGAGGGTGTCCATCAGCGGGCCCCACTGCCAGCTCGTGTCCACGGCCTTGTCGGCCTTCTCGAAGACCTCGCTGTACCGCTGGCCGCCGAAGAAGTCCTTCTCCACGTCCAGGTCGGAGGGCTCCCAGCCCTCCGCCGCCGCTGGCCAGCCCGCGCCGCCCGCTATGAGGGCCTCGATCGCCTCGGGATCGGAGTTGAGCCAGACCGCGAAGTCCATCGCGTCCTCGGGGTACTTGGTCTTCGCGAAGACGGCCGTCGTGGAGCCGCCCCAGTTGGCCTGCGCGTTGTCGCCCTTCTTCCACTGCGGGAGCGGGACGACCCGCCACTTGCCCTTGGTCTTGGGCGCGTTGCCGACGAGCAGCGCGTCGCCCCAGCTCGCGCCGATCCAGGCGACGATCTTCCCGGTCTGCACGTTCTTGTACCAGGCGTTCTGCCGGTCGGGGTCCGTGGTGATCAGCTTCTCGCGGACCAGGTTCTCCCAGTAGTCGGCGATCTTGCGGGTGGGCCCGTCGTCGATGCTGACGGTCCACTCCTCGCCCTCGACGGAGAACCACCGGGCCCCCGCCTGCCAGGCGTAGCCCGCGAAGCGGTTGCCGTTGGGCGGCGAGAAGGTCTCGATGTAGGCGCCCTTGTCGCGGATCGCGCGGGCCGCCTCCTCGTACTCGTCCCAGGTCGTGGGGATGTCGATGCCCCACTTGTCGAAGAGGTCCTGGCGTACGAACAGGCCCATGGGCCCGGACGCCTGCGGGATCGCGAAGACGGAGTCGCCGAAAACGGACTGCTTCCACTGCCATCCCGTGAACTTCTTGCGCACGTCCTCCGCACCGTGCCCGGACAGGTCCAGCAGCCCGTTGTCGAGGAGGAAGCTGGGCACGGCGGGGAACTCGATCTGGCCGAGGTCCGGCGGGTTGCCCGCCTTCACGGCCGCGTGCATCTTCGCGTACTGCGCGCCGTCGACGGCCGACACCTTCTCCACGTCGACCTGGACCTCGGGGTGCTGCTTGTTCCACATCCCGACGGGCTTCTCGATGCCCGGCACCCAGGACCAGAAGGTGAGGGTGATCTTCTCGCCCTTCTTGCGGCCCTTGGGCTCGTCCCCGTCGTCGTCCGAGCCGCACCCGGCGACCGCGAGCGCCGCCGCGACGGCACCGGCCCCGGCGAGCACCGTCCGCCTGCCGGGCACTCCCTGTTGTCCTTGCCGTCCTTGCCGTCCCTGCTCGCCGCTCATACCAGCTCCTCCACGGGAACGCGCCGGAAAGTGATGGTGGAGTAGGGGCTGGAGTCCCCCGTCTCGTACAGCAGGCCCACCGTCGTCCCGTCGACGCGGACCAGATCGGAGTAGGCGGCGGGCCGCTCGTCCACGACGTGCGCCGCCACCCATGTGACGCCGCCGTCCGGGCTCCTCCGCACGACCATGCGCTCGCGCCGCTCCGCGTGCGAGGGCCCCGAGAACAGCAGCACGTCCGGATCGCGGAGCTGGAGCACACTGCCCTCGCACACCGGCACCGTCAGGCCCGTCTCGGGCTGGAAGGGCTCGGTCAGGGTCTCGCCGCCGTCGGCCGAGTAGGCGTCGGCGCGGTTGCCGGGGGCGGTGGCCTCGGTGCGGGTGTTGAGGTAGATCCGGCCGTCGGGGAGTTCAGCGCCCGTCGTCTCGTTGACGTTCACATAGCCGTCGGGGTTGTCGTCGACGTAGCCGATCCGCCAGGTCTGGCCGCCGTCGTCGCTGAGCAGGTCGTGGCCGCCGTTGTACTTGCCCTCGGTGCCGTCGTCGCCGCCCGTCGGCGGGATCGAGTGGTTCGCCGGGACGACGAGCCGCCCGGCGTGCGCGGCACCCGTCAGCTCCATGGCATGCCCCGGCGTCGTCGCGTACCAGCGCCACTCCGGGCGCTTCGCCGTCTCGGTGATCTCGCGCGACCGGGTCCAGGTGGCCCCGCTGTCACCGCTCTCGCACACCCACACCCGACGCCCGTCGGCCGCCGCGACCTGGCCGCGCCGGATCAGGCTCTCGGTGGCCGAGGCCGCGTTGGTGACGTAGACGAGGACGAGGGTGCCGTTCTGGCGGACGATGGGCGACGGGTTGCCCGCCGTACCGCTGCCGTGCACCGCCACCACCTGCAACGGGCCCCAGTTCAGGCCGCCGTCGGTGGAGCGGCGCTGGACGATGTCGATGTTGCCGGTGTCGGACGTCGAGTTGACCCGTCCCTCCGCGTACGCGAGGAGCGAGCCGTCGGGAGCCTTCACACAGGCGGGGATCCGGAAGCTCGCATACCCGTCGTCTCCCGCCCGGAACGGAACAGAGGTCTCATACGGCATGGAGCGGCTCCCCAACTCCCGGAGGTAGGACGTCCCTTGTCCTGCCGCGACAGTAAGCACGCCCCAACTGGCCGTCAAGGAACCGGACATGAACGATCACGGCCCGGCTCATCCGCCACCGGCAACGCTCGAACACGGCGCGCACCACGCCCCCCGGGCACGCCGGACGCCCCACTCGTTCCGGGCCCGATCGACGGAAACCGCCCGTCCGGGTGGTGACGTACGGCATCATGCCGGGCCATGGATGCCGTGAGGGTCGCGCTGCTGCGCGAAGTGCTCGCCGGAACGGAGTGGTTGCAGTCCACCCGACGGTTCGCCGGGACGCTGCGGTCGTCCGTGACGCCACGGGGCGGCGGGCTGCTGCTGGTGGGTACGGAGTCCTACGAGCCGTGGCACCTGGCAGCTCATCTTGACGACGAGGCCGCGTGGTCGGGGACGCCCGAGCTGTCGCCGACGCTGGTGCGGTATCGGGTGCCGCACGCGGCACCCGCGCATCTGTCGGTCGGGCTGGGGCGGATCGAGGCCGCAGGGCGTGCGGAGACGCTGCTCGTCGTGACGCCCGAGGAGCCCGGCGAGGGGCTTCTCGAACGTGTTCAGGACGCGCGGCGCGCGGGGGCGACGGTGCTGGCGCTCGACGAGGACGCGGCGGACTCGGCGTCCGGGGAGCTGAGGGGGATCGCGCACGATGTGCTCAGCGCCGACGCGGCGGAGGTAGACCTCGACACCGTGCAGCACCTGGTGTCGGCGGCGGCCGGTGAGAACAGCCTCCCCGTCGCGGGCCCGCGCAAAGGTTTCCGCGACCGCCTCTCCCGCCTAGCAGACCAACTCACCTCCCCGCCTCCACCCCGCTGGTAAGGGGGAGAAACGCAGGGTTGCCGCTTCACGGGGGTGTTGCGCGGGACGGGTCCCCTTCGCGGGGGGCGGAAGGAAACGGGGGGTTGTCCGTTCGTCGGGGGTGTTGCGCGGGACGGTTGGCCGGTGTGGTGCGCGCTGTTGGGTCCCGCGCCAATTTTTGTGCCCCTGTCCGGCGGGGTGCCGTCGTGTGGCTTGGCGTCGTGTTCGGCTGTCTGGCCGGTGGCTTCGGCGCGGCGTGTGGTTGCGGTGCGGTGCGGCTGGCGCCGCGTGGTTCTTGGCTTGTGCCGGTGGCCG
>NZ_BAAGSO010000023.1:0-28602 GCF_054782395.1 Streptomyces daliensis
CTCTCCCCCGCCCGCATTCGCGCCGTCATACCCCCGAACTTATCCGGGAGGACTGACAATCGAGCACAACAGATCCTCGCAGGCTCACGCACCCTGCCGCCGGGTGGACGTCGGAGCATCCTCGGAGAAGCCCGGTGACGTGTCTTCCATCGTCAAGGTCCCCGGCGTACTGTCAGCGCCCAATCTGATGTGTCGTCAGAACTTGCCGAGCAAGGATGAAGGGGGAACCCCGGTGTCCCAGAGCAAGAAGCGCCACAGCCGCGCCGCCGTCGCACTGGCCACGGCGGTTGCCGCCGGATCTGCCG
Organism: Streptomyces daliensis; assembly: GCF_054782395.1. Lineage (NCBI taxonomy): Bacteria > Bacillati > Actinomycetota > Actinomycetes > Kitasatosporales > Streptomycetaceae > Streptomyces > Streptomyces daliensis. Next base: position 306 of record NZ_BAAGSO010000023.1, read on the forward strand.
TACTGGTGTCGGCTCCCGCCGCGCAGGCCGAGACCGTGGACGTCAACTACCAGTGCAAGACCCCGATCGGGGACAAGAGCGCCGTCTCGCCCATCGACATCAAGGGCACCAAGAGCGGCGACGGCTACAAGCTCACCATGTCCTTCGAGAAGGGCGTCTCCTCCAGCCCCGTCGAGCTGGGCAAGGGCGCGATGAAGCCCAGCGCCCTCATCAAGCTCGGCGGCGCCGACAGCGGGAACGTGGACGTGAGCGGCCCCACCAACCCGGAGGCCATTCCGGCCAACACCCCCATCAAGATCACCGACCTGTCGGGCACGTACACCCCGAAGAAGAGCGGCAAGGTCACCTTCACGGCCAGCACCCTCACCATCAAGGCCATGGGGACGACCACCACCTGCAAGCCCTCGAACGACCCGAAGCCCTCGCTCTCGCTCGACGTGGAGGCGGCCGAGGGCGGGGGCGGCACGGACGGCGGCGGCTCGTCCAGTGGCAGCGGCTCGGGCAGCGACAGCGGATCCTCCTCCAGCGGCTCCAGCGACGAGCTGCCCCAGACGGGCCCCGCCGACTCGGCCGTCGCGCTCGGCACCCTCGGCGGCACGGTGCTGCTCGCCGGTGTGGCCGGGGCGCTGTGGGTGACCCGGCGCCGCGCCGCGGGGGACGCCTCGCGCTGAGGCGCGGGTCCGCCGCTGCGTCCGCCGCTTCGTCCGTCCGCCGAGCACGCATGCACGCCCGCACGCCCGCACGTCCGCACGCCCGCACGTCGAGGGAGCCGCCCGTTGAGGCCGTCACCGTCACCGATGCCCGTCGTCCGCCGTGTCCCCCCGTGGCCGCGCCGTGGCCGGGTCCGGGCCGCCGCCGTCGCGCTCGTCCTCGCCGCCGTGGCGCTGTGCGCGCCGCTCGCGCCCCCGCTCGCGGGGAGCGCGGCCGCGGTGCCTCGGGACGACGGCGGTGGCGGGGGCGGCAGCGGCGGCGAGTGGTCGGCCGCGCCCGCCGGACCCGCGTCCTCGGCCGCGGACGGGGAGACGGACAAGGACGCGCGCTCCCTCTTCTACCTGGAGGGCGCGCCGGGAACCGTGCTCGAGGACACGGTCTCCGTCACGAACGAGAGCGGGAAGGCCCGTACGTACACGCTGCGCGGCGCCGACGCGTACAACGGCCGCGACGGCGCCTTCGCCGTACGCGGCAAGGGCGCCAGCACCGGGGCAGGGCGCTGGATCGCCTTCGCCGAGCGCGAGGTGCGGGTGCCCGCGCGCACACGGGCCGACGTGCCCTTCACCGTGACCGTGCCCCGCGGGACCGTGCCGGGTGACCACCCGGGCGCGGTCGTCGTCAGCGACGGGGAGCGGGACGCGGGCGTACGGATGCGGCTGCGGGTCACGGGGCCCGCGCTGTCGGCGCTGAGCGTCGAGGACGTGCGGGTGCGGGGGAAGGACGGGGGCGCGGCCGAAATCGAGTACGCGCTGGTCAACCGGGGCAACACGGCGCTGGAACCCCGGCTCGCCGTGCGCGCCGACGGCCTCTTCGGGCAGGTGCTGCGGCGCGAGTCGCGGGCCCTGGACCTGGAACTGCTGCCAGGCCAGCGCGTCACGCTCAGCGAACCGTGGCACGACCCGCCCTCCCTCGACTCCACGGACGTCACCCTCTCCGTCACGGCGGAGGACGGCGCGCGGGGAGAGGCGAGCGGCTCGTACACGACCGTGCCGTGGGGGGCGCTGGGCGGGGGCGCGGCGCTCCTGGCGCTCGCGGGCGCGGTCCTGGGGCGGCGGCGGTGGCGTACGGCCGTCGTCCGGGCCCTGTCCCGCGCCGGGACAGCGCCCCGTGCGGCGACGGCGACGGCGACGTGCGTGCCGTCGGAGGCGCAGCGCCGCGAGACCCGCGAGGACGTCGAGGACGCCCCGTCGCGTCCCCTCCCGCGCGCGGGCGGCGACGACAGCGACAGCGATGGTGACGGTGACCGGAGCCCCGACGGGGCGGCGGCTGGTGCGGCGACGGGAGCGGTGAAGTGATACGCGGCGACGGCACGGACCTCCGGCGGCACCGGAGGGGAGGCGGCGTACGGGCGCTCGTCCTGACGGTGTGTGCGCTGATGGTGGGCGCCGGGCTGGCGGTTCCGGCGGCGGCCTCGTCGCCGTCAGCCGTCGCCGCCGATGAGGGGAAGCCCTCGCTCTCCCTCTCCACGAAGGAGGCCGGGACGGGCGGCAGCGTCACCGTCACCGGCAAGGGCTGGCGGCCCAAGGCCCTGCTGACCCTCCTCATGTGCGGCCAGAACGCGATCGGCGGCACCAACGCCTGCGCCAACTCCGAGGGCCGCGCCGTCACCACGTCGGCCGACGGCACCTTCGAGAAGAAGATCCCCGTGGCCGAGCCGCCCAAGCCCTGCCCCTGCGTCGTCCGCGCCGCGACCGTGACCGGCTCCTACGCCTCCGCCGACGCGGCCTTCGAAGTGGCGGGACACCCGGTCAAGCCGCTCCCCGAGGACGCGGGCGGCGGCAGGCTCACGGTGCTCGCCGCACGGCTGGAGGGCGGCGGCGGACTGCTCGACTGGTTCGGCGCGCCGCCCCAGGGGCAACTGGTCCTCACCGTCGGCAACCTCGGCGCCGACCGGGCCGAGAACCCCGTCTTCGAGGTCGGCACCTCGCACGGCGTCTACGCCCCCGAATGGGAGCGGCACCAGTGGCGGGGCACCGTGGACCCCGGCAAGAAGAAGCGGGTCATACTGCCCGTCGAACTGTCCTCGGGCGCGCACGGCGACTACACCGTCGCCGCCAAGTACGGCGGCAAGGTGCTCACCGAGCAGCCCTGGGACGTGGGACGCCCCTGGGGCGTGACCCTCTTCTGGATCCTGCTGTTCCTCGTCGTGCCCGCGGCGGTCTTCCGCGTCGGGATGGCCGTCGTGGACCGCACGCGGCCCCGGCAGTCGGGCCAGGTCGTCAGCCCGGCCGGCGCCCACGCCAAGGCCCGCGCCGTGCCCCTGCGGGACCGGCTGGCCGCGCGCCTCGCCGAACGGCTCGCGAAGCCCCCGGCACCGGCGGCCGGGCCGCCGGGGGAGCGCGCTGAGGAACGCACGCTGCCCTGGTTCACGCCCGACACCCTCGCGCCGCGCACCCGGCGCGACCCCCAGTTCTCCGCACCGTCCGATGACCGTCCCCCTCCGAAGGGAAGTACGTGATGAGGCAACGACGGCGCGCGCTCGGTGTCGCGCTGATGCTCAGCAGCGCGGGTGTGTTCATGGCCGCGGGGTCCGCGCAGGCCGAGGACTCCGGCGGAACGCCGCAGGCACCGCAGGTGCCAGGCGTCACCGGCGTGCCGAGCGGAATCCCGTCCGACCTGCCCACCGGCAGCCTTCCCTCGGTACCGGGCGCCCCCAAGCTGCCCGGAGCGGACAGCGGCGGCGACTCGGGCGGTACGGGCAGTACGGGTGCTACGGGGGGCGACGCCGCCTCGGGCGGTGGCTCCGACGCCACCGGAGGGAGCGGCAGCGGCGGCAGCGGCGACGGCAAGAGCTTCACGGGCAAGGAGGTCGAGGTCCCGTACTCCTGCAAGACCCCGATCGGCGACAAGAGCGCGACCTCGCCCGTGCGGATCGACGCGACCGCGTCCGGCGAGAGTTACGCGCTGACGGTGAAGTTCAGCAAGTCCGTCATGGACAGCCCCGCCCAGATCCCGGCGGACTCGGTCGAGCCCTCCATGGACGTCAAGGTGGGCGGCGACGACAAGGGCACGGTGAAGGTCGTCGGCGCGAAGAACAAGGAGGCGATCGCGCAGGGCGATCCCATCGAGATCCCCGACCTCAAGGGCACGTACAAGCCCGGCGCCGACGGGAAGGCGACGCTGACCCCCGGCGTCCTGACGGTCAAGGCTCTCGGCACGACCACGACCTGTACCCCGTCGAAGGACCCCGGGGCCTCGCTGGAGCTGGACACCACCGACCAGGGTGGCGTCAGCGGCGGGGACTCCGGCGGTGCGGCGGCCTCCGGGGGCGCGGCTGCTTCGGGCGGTGCGGCGGCTGCGGGTGCGCAGACGACGAGCGGTGGTCTCGCCGAGACGGGGGCCGAGGACGGGGGCGGTCTGCGTGCGCTCGGGTTCGTCGCGGGCACGGTGATCCTGCTGGGCGGCGCGGTCTTCACGTTCACCCCTTGGCGCCGGCTCCGCGGCGCGCAATGAAACGCGGGGTTCCCCCTTCACCGGTCCGTACCCCTTCACGGGGTGCGGGGTGAAGGCCACACGGGGTGCGCGTCTCTCGTAGGGGTGCGCCTTGCCGGTGCCCCTTGGGGTTTCGTCACGCGGGTGCGGGCCGGTGGCACGGGTTGTGCCCACCCGTCCCGCCCGCGGGACGTTTGCCCACAACAGTTTTGGCGTCGTCGCCCGGTGGGGGCGTCGCTGGGTGCGTCTTGGGGTTTCGTTGCCGGGTGCGGCTGTGTGGCTTCGGCGCGGCGTGTGGTTGCGGTGCGATGCGGCTGGCGCCGCGTGATTCCGGGTTTCGACCGTGGTTGTGGGTGCGTGGGTGGGGGGTGTCCGGTGCCGGGGTGGGGTGTCTCCTCGGCGTGAAGGTCTCGTCTTCGTCTCTCCGCCGGTGACTTTCTCGACCTGCGGGGACACCCCACCCCGTCCCCGTCCCGCCGGTGGCCCCCTGCCACTCCGGGTGGGCTGAGCCCGGCCACACCTCCGGCGCGGGACCCTACGGTTCCCACTTCACGGGCCCACCGTCCCGCGCAACACCCCCCTGTCAGGGGGCGCCTACCCGAGTGCCCCTCGGGGTTTCGTTCGCGTGCTGCGGGCCGGTGGCACGGGTTGTGCCCACCCTCCCCCAGCTACCGCTGGGTGGTGCCCCCTCGCCATGCGGAACGCCTGCCCACAACGGTTGGAGCGGGCCGGAGGTTGGCCACCGGGTGGGAGGGGACGTGGTGGGGTGTCCCCGCAAGTGGTGGCGACGAGTATGTACAGGCAGCCGAAAAGCCGACCCGCACTTGTCGCCGCCCGAGGAGACACCCCGGCACGGCACCGACCCCCACCAGCAGGCAGCCGAAAAACCGACCCGCACTTGTCGCCGCCCGAGGAGACACCCCGGCACGGCACCGACCCCCACCACACACCAACCCCACAACCACCGGCACAAGCCAACAACCACGCGGCGCCAGCCGCGAAGCACCACAACCACACGCCGCGCCGCAGCCACCGGCCAGGCAGCCGAACGCGGCGCCCCGCCACCCCCCACTGCGTGCAGCGGCACAAAAATCAGCGCGGGACCCTACGGTACCCACCACACCGGCCAACCGTCCCGCGCAACACCCCCGGCGAAGGGGGCACCCCCGTTTCCTTCCGCACCCCGCGAAGGGGAGGCGCACCCCGCGAAGGGGACCCGCTACGCCTCCCCAAGCGTCGCGATCGACGGACCCCTCGTCGCCGAAAGGCCCCGTGAAGCGGACTCCGCATCACGAAGCACCCGCACCGCGTTCTCCCACGTCAGCTTCGCGAGGTCCGTCTCGGACCAGCCGCGGCCCAGGAGTTCGGCGATCAGGTTCGGGTAGCCCGCGACGTCGTCGAGGCCGGACGGGGTGAACGCCGTGCCGTCGAAGTCGCCGCCGATGCCGATGTGGTCGACGCCCGCGACCTCGCGCATGTGGTCCAGGTGGTCGGCGACCGTCGCCGCCGTCGCGACGGGCCGCGGGTGTGCCTCCTCGAACGCGCGGTGCACGCGCATCGCCTCCTCGCTGGTGTCGAGGGGGTGCAGCCCGTGCGCGCGCATGTTCTCGTCCGCGGCCTGCGTCCACTCGATCGCCTCGGGCAGCACGAACTTCGGCACGAACGTGGCCATCGCCACGCCCCCGTTGCCGCGCAGCGCCTCCAGGACGTCGTCCGGAATGTTGCGCGGATGGTCGCAGACCGCCCGCGCCGAGGAGTGCGAGAAGAGCACCGGCGCCTCGGACACCCGCAACGCGTCCCGCATCGTCGTCGCGGCCACGTGCGAGAGGTCGACGAGCATGCCGACGCGGTTCATCTCGCGGACGACCTCCTCGCCGAAGGGGGAGAGGCCGCCGTGCCGGGGCTCGTCCGTCGCGGAGTCCGCCCAGTCGATGGTGTCGTTGTGCGTGAGTGTCATGTAGCGCACGCCGAGCTGGTGCAGGGCGCGCAGCGTGGCCAGCGAGTTGTTGATGCTGTGGCCGCCCTCGGCGCCCATGAGGGAGGCGATGCGGCCCTCGGCGCGCGCCGTCTCCATGTCGTCGGCGGTGAAGGCCAGCCGCAGGTCGTCGGGGTAGCGCGCGGCCAGTTGCCGCACCACGTCGATCTGCTCCAGGCAGGCGCTGACGGCGCTGTCCCCGGTGAGGTCGGTGCGCACGTACACCGACCAGAACTGCCCGCCGACGCCGCCCGCGCGCAGCCGCGGCAGGTCGGTGTGCAGGTGCGCCGACTGGTCGGCGGCGATGTCGCGCCGCGCGAGGTCGTAGGAGACCTGCTCGCGCAGTGCCCACGGCAGGTCGTTGTGCCCGTCCACCACGGGGTGCGCGGCGAGCAGCTCGCGCGCCCGCTCCAGCAGCCCGGTGCGCTCCGACGTTTCGCTCATCACTGGCTCCCGAAGCCGAATCCGGTCTCGCCCGACACCTTGCCGCGCAGCCGCTTGCCCTTCTCGGTGGCCTCCGCGTTCAGCTCCTCCTGGAAGCGGGCCATCCGCTCGCGCAGCGCCTCGTCGTGCGCAGCGAGCATCCGTACGGCCAGCAGGCCCGCGTTGCGCGCGCCGCCGACGGAGACCGTCGCGACGGGCACGCCGCCCGGCATCTGGACGATGGACAGCAGCGAGTCCAGCCCGTCGAGGTACTTCAGCGGCACCGGGACGCCGATCACCGGCAGCGTCGTCACGGAGGCGAGCATGCCGGGCAGGTGTGCCGCGCCGCCCGCGCCCGCGATGACCGCCTTGAGGCCGCGGTCCGCGGCCTGCTCGCCGTACGCGACCATCTCGCGCGGCATCCGGTGCGCGGAGACGACGTCGACCTCGTAGGGCACCTCGAACTCGTCGAGTGCCTTCGCCGCGGCCTCCATCACGGGCCAGTCGGAGTCCGAGCCCATGACGATGCCGACAACGGCGTTCGCAGTCATTCGGTGATGGTCCCTCGCAGGTAGCCGGCGGCGTGGGCGGCGCGCTCGCGCACGTCGGCCAGGTCGTCGCCGTAGGTGTTGACGTGCCCGACCTTGCGGCCGGGTTTCACGTCCTTGCCGTACATGTGGATCTTGAGCTGGGGGTCGCGGGCCATGCAGTGGAGGTACGCCGCGTACATGTCGGGGTAGTCGCCGCCGAGCACGTTCGCCATGACGGTCCATGGGGCGCGGGGGCGCGGGTCGCCGAGGGGGAGGTCGAGCACGGCGCGCACGTGGTTGGCGAACTGCGAGGTCACCGCGCCGTCCTGGGTCCAGTGCCCGGAGTTGTGGGGGCGCATGGCCAGTTCGTTGACGAGGACGCGGCCGTCCTTGGTCTCGAACAGCTCGACGGCGAGGTGGCCGACGACGCCCAGCTCGTGCGCGACGGTCAGCGCCAGCTCCTGCGCGCGCACGGCGGCGTTCTCGTCCAGCCCGGGAGCGGGGGCGATGACGGTGTCGCAGACGCCGTCGACCTGGATCGACTCGACGACGGGGTAGGCGACGGCCTGGCCGTGCGGCGAGCGGACGACGTTGGCTGCCAGCTCCCGCGCGAAGTCGACCTTCTCCTCCGCGAGGACGGGCACCCCTGCCTTGAACGGCTCGGCGGCCTCCGCCGCCGACCGTACGACCCACACGCCCTTGCCGTCGTAGCCGCCGCGGACCGTCTTGAGGACGACGGGGAAGCCGTCACCCGGGGCGCCCTCCGCACCCTCGGCGGCGAACGCCGCCACGTCAGCGGGATCCCGCACGATGCGGTGCCGCGGGCACGGCACACCGATCGCGGTGAGCCGCTCCCGCATCACGCCCTTGTCCTGGGCGTGCACGAGCGCGTCGGGCCCCGGGCGCACGGGGATGCCGTCCGCCTCCAGGGCGCGCAGATGCTCCGTCGGGACGTGCTCGTGATCGAAGGTGATCACGTCGCAGCCCCGCGCGAAGCTCCGCAGGGTGTCGAGATCGCGGTAATCACCGACGACCACGTCACCCACGACCTGCGCGGCCGAGTCCTGCGGGGTGTCCGAGAGGAGTTTGAACTTGATGCCGAGCGGGATGCCCGCCTCGTGGGTCATACGGGCGAGCTGACCGCCGCCGACCATGCCGACTACCGGGAACGTCACGTACCCAGGGTATCGGCACACCTTCCTCGTCCTTCGTCCACCACGAGTCGCTATGCTCACGGCTGCTTGACGCGGACCTGCTGAACACATCACGGGTCATGGTTTCGGGGGACGGGCATGGGAGAGGGACAGGGATCGGGACCGGGCCGCCTCGGCCTGGACGGCCAGGGCACGCTCAGCCAGGGCGACCGGCTGCGGAACGCGGCCAGGGACCTGGACGCGATGGGGAAGTCGCTGGGCAAGGGGGTCGGCCCCGACCTGGGGTTCCCCTCCTTCGTGGACAGCCTCTTCGGCGACGACACCTACGGCGAGTACGGCGGACAGCGCGCCTTCCCGCCCTTCGCGCGGGCCTGGAACGAGGAGATCGACGCGCTCGCCGGAGCCCTGCGCGAGATCCACGCCAAGATCGGTGACGGCGTCGCCACGACGAACGGCACCGACAAGGGCGCGGGCGGCCGGATGCGCGGCATCGACACCCCGGGCGTCCCGGGTAGCGGGGAGCGCGGCCGGTGACCTCTCTCGGCAGGTCACGCAAGGGCGACATCAAGAAGCTGCGCGAGGCCCTGGACGCCCTCTCCCTCAAGGAGGAGAGCTGGGGGGTCTCGCCCGAGAACGCCGAGCTGGCGGGCATCATCGACGAGGCACTGGGCTTCCCCGCGCCCGAGGGCTCGCCGGACACCATCGAGGACAAGGCCCGGTCCTACGCCAGGGCCGCGCGGCACGCCGACGAGGTGCGGGCCGACGTGGAGGCCGTCGCCAAGGCGGGCCTGCCCTCGACGTGGGTCGGCGAGGCGGGTTCCAAGGCCAGCGAGGTCACCAAGGCGGCCGGGCGCAGCGCCGAGCAGATGGCGGAGAAGTTCGGCAAGGCGGCGACGGAGCTGAGCCTGCTGGCCCAGGGCATCGCGCAGGCGCAGAGCAGGCACGCGCACGGCATGGACGCGCTGCACGACGCGCGGGCCCAGCTCGGCGACAACGTGCTGATGGTGCCGGGCCCGTACGCGGTCAAGGCACGCTCCATCGCGCGCGGCGGCCTCGGCTCGCTGGAGTCGGGCGTCGAGGCGGCCGAGGCGGCGGGCGAGCGGGCCGAGCGCGAGCTGGACAAGCTCACTTCGGAGGCCCGCGCGGGACAGCTCGACTCCCGGCACCTGTCCGACGCCGACCGCGTCGTCCTCGCCGACGCGGGGGCGCACGGCGGCGACCCCGACGAGAACGAGATCCTCAGCACCACCGACCTCCAGCGCTCCGGCATGTTCCTGGACCGGATGAGCGCCGAGGACCGCGCGGCCTACGACAAGTTGCTCGACGGCTCGAAGTCCCCGCAGGAGCGTGCCTATCTGATGAAGGCGCTGGCCGCCGGGTACAGCCTGAAGGAGATCCAGGACTTCAGCGCCGGTATCCGCCCGTACGGCGACGACCCGGCCTGGCTCCAGCAGCATCTGACGCCCATCGTCAACAGGTCGGACGACGAGCGGAGGTACGGCGACCAGAGCCACGAGGTTGCCTTCGGCGGGCAGGTCTGGGAGCAGGAGGGCAACACCTGTGTGGCCCTCTCGACGGTGACGATGCACGCCCAGTCCGACCCGCTGTACGCGCTGGAGCTGACCACGGGCGGGCGCCCCGGCGACCCCGAGTACGACAGCCCCGAGGCGTTCGAGGAGCGGCTGCGCGACGAGGAGACCCGGGTCTACGACACGCGGGAGGGCAAGAAGCAGGGTATGTCGGGCGAGGAGAGCGAGAAGGTCGCCGACGACGAGATCGGGCGGCACACGGGTGCCGACTACGAGGCCGTCTCGGTGGACAGCGCGGCGAAGCGCGAGGACGCCCTCCCGGAGATCAGGGACTCGGTCAACAGCGGCAGGCCCGTGGCCTTCGGCGCCCGCGAGGGCACCGCCTTCGGCCACCAGATGATGATCATCGGCCAGGAGGGGGACAAGCTCCAGATCTACAACCCCTGGGGCTTCACCACCTGGGTCAGCGAGGAGGACTTCGTCAACGGCACCATGAGCGGCGCCTCCTCGGAGGACTATCCGACGCCCACCGACATCCGGATCCCGCAGTAGGCCGGACGGCCGCCGCCAGGACAGCAGGAGAGCCAGGAGACCATGCACCGCCGCAGCACGTGCCCACGTCCACGCTCACGCCCACGCGCCCGGAGCCCCCGGAGCGCCGTCACCGGTGCCCTGCTGCTCGCGCTGGCCCTCTCCGGCTGCGCGGGCGCCCAGGGCGGCGGCGAGCCCCGGCCCTCCGGTTCCCCGTCCGCCTCCGCCTCCGCCTCCAGCTCCGCTTCCGCCTCCGCTTCGCCCACCCCTTCCGCGACACCCGACCAGGTCTTCGACCGCAAGCACACGGACGTCGAGGTCGCGCCGGGCGAGGCGTTCGCGCTGCGGCTGCCCGCCAACCCGTCGGCGGGCTACGACTGGGTGCTGGACGACCCGGAGCCCGACAGCGCCGTCGTGCGGCGCACCGGCGAGCGCGACGTGCTGGCCGACACGGAGCGGATGGGCGCGCCCGGCACGCTCTACCTCGACCACCGTGCCGTCGCCGAGGGCCGCACCCAGGTGAAGCTGCGGCACTGTTTCCGGTGCGGCACCGACTACGAGAAGGTCGACGAGGATCACCCCGAGAAGACCGTCACCTTCCACATCACCGTCCGGAAGTGAGCGTCCCGTGCCCGAGGCCATGACCGACGAGGAGCTGCGCGCTCTCGACGTCCCGATGACGCTGCGCTACGGGCTCACCCTGGGCGGCGCGCACCGCACCGCGCTCTTCGGCGACGGCGCGGTGGCCGCCGCGCTCCAGGCGGAGGAGCTGGGCGTGCTGCCGCGCGCGCTGTCCTTCCTGGGCGAGGTCGTCCGCAGGGACGGGCTGCGGCCCGCCGCAGAGCTGCCGGAACCGCTGCCCGGCGAGGCCGCGGGGCCCGCGAGGGAGTGGCTGGGGACGGCCGTCTCCGTGCTCGAGGAAGGCGACCTGGACGGCGAGGAGAGCGTCGCGCGCTGGCTGGAGGCGGCGGCAGCGCTGCTGGAGCTGCGCCGTTCGGCGGCTCCGGGCACGGCGAAGGGAACGTAGCCCGGCACGGCGACGGGAACGTAGCCAGTAGAGCCCGCAGAACCCCCAGCCACCCCCCGCGCATCCCCACATCTCGCGCGCACCGCGTCCACCGCAGGCCGCTATGATCACGCCTGTTTGACGCGGACCTGGTGAATCCGGAGCGGGGGAGTACGCGCGTGACAGGCGGCAGTGGGCACCTGGGGCTCAAGAAGGGCGAGACCCTGACCCAGGGCAGCGTCCTCGACGAGGCGGCCAAGGACCTGGACGAGGTCAGGAAGTCGCTGGAGGGCGACGGGGGCTTCCTCGGCATCGGCTCGGTCATGAACATCTTCGGCCCCGACCGCTTCGGTGACTACGGCGCGACCGCCGCGTTCAACTCCTTCTCCACCGCGTGGAACCTGGAGTGCCACACCCTCGCGGGCGCCCTGCGCGAACTGCACGGCAAGATCGGCGACGGCGTGAAGCTCAACGACGGCAACGACCACGACACGGGCCGCGGCCTCGACTCGATATCCAGCGGCCTGTTCGACCAGCGGGACTCCGAGTCGAAGGCGAAGGAGAGCCTGACGCAGACCGGGCCCGAGCAGGGGAGCAGCGCGCCCCGATGAGCGACGACACACCGAAGCAGCGGCTCAAGGACATGCTCGACGACATCGACGGCATGACCCTCTTCTTCCCGGGGCTGGCCGGGGTCCTGCTCGCCCAGAAGGTGTCGGAGGCCCTCGGGGTCTCCGAGCCCGACGGCGACCCCGGCCACATCGACGGCAAGTCCAAGGCGTACAACCGCGCCGCGGTCAGGACCGGCACCGTCCACGGCGATGTGAACCGCGTCGGCAACGCGGGCCTTCCGGAGACGTGGGTCGGCAAGGCGGGCTCCAAGGCGGTGGAGGTCACCTCGGCCTGCGCGTACACGGCGGACCAGATGTCGGAGAAGTTCGCGCACGCGGGCAAGGAGCTGTCCCTCCTGGCGGAGGGCATCCGCGACGCGCAGAGCGCGCACGGCAGGGCCCGGCCCTCCCTGCACCGGGCCAAGGAGATCCTCGGCGACGATCCGGGGGACTGCGAGCGCGAGGAGCTGGAGAAGGCCAGGACGGCGCTGCGCGACGGGGTGCAGGGCATGTACTCCGCGGCGTGCACGGCCGAGAGCGCGGGCCGCCGCGCGGCCCGCGAGCTGAACAAGATGGCCAGCGAGGCCCGCGCGGGCAAGCTCAGCACCGGGGACCTCAGCGACGCCGACCGCATCACCCTGGCCGCCGCCGCCGCGGCGGGCGGCGACCGCGAGGACAACGAGATCCTCACCGCGAACGACCTGCGCCGCTCCGCCGAGTACATGGACAAGATGAGCCCGGAGGACGAGCGCAAGTTCCGCACCCTCCTGGACAGCGCCAAGTCCCCGGAGGAACGGGCTTATCTGATGAAGGCGCTGGCCAGTGGGCGCAGCCTCGAAGAGGTCACCGACTTCCGCAACAAGATCCACCCCTACGGCGCCGACACCCAGTGGCTCCAGCAGCACCTGACGCCGATCGTCAACGAGTCCGACCAGACGAAGAAGTACGGGGACCAGGAGTCGGTCTGGTTCGGCTACGGCGACGAGGCGAAGAAGTGGGAGCAGACGGGCCCGACCTGCGTGGCCCTCTCCACCGTCACGGCCCGCGCCCAGAGCGACCCCCTGTTCGCGCTCGACATCACCACGGGCGGCCACCCCGGCGATCCGGCCTACGACACCCCGGAGAAGTTCGCCGAGCGCCTTGAGGACGAGCAGAACCGCGTCTACGACGAGCGGGACGGCTGGAACGGCTTCTGGGGCCAGGACGGCATGGACGACGACGAGCGCGTCAAGGTCGCCAACCAGGAGATCGCTCCGCGTACCGGCGAGGAGTACGAGCGCCGTGGCCTGGACGACGCCCAGTCCCGCAGGGACGCGCTCCCGGACATCCAGGAGGCCGTGAACGAGGGCAAGCCGGTGCCGGTCAGCGTCAGCGGGCCCGACAGCGCCCACCAGATGATGATCATCGGCCAGGAGGGCGACAAGCTCCAGATCTACAACCCCTGGGGCACCACGAGCTGGGTCAGCGAGGACGACTTCGTCAACAATCGCATGCAGGGCGCCTCGGACGACCGGCTGCCCGACGTGGACGACGTCGTCCTGCCCAAGGACTGACCGGACCCGGCCGAGGAAGGAACCATGCCAAGGAAACGTCTCCGCCCGCTGCTCGTGACCGCCGTCGTGGTCGCCGTCGTCGCGGTGCTCGTGGGGGGGTACACCGTGTTCGGCGCGCTCACGGGCCCCCAGGTGTACGACGCGGACGACACCAGCGTCTCGGTGGCGCCCGGCGAGACCTTCTCCCTCCAACTGGAGGAGAACGCCAGCACCGGCTACCGCTGGCGGGTGGAGGAGCCGGAGCCCGACGCCGACGTCGTCACGGGGACGGGCAGCCGCTACGAGGCGGACGAGCCGGTGCTCGTCGGCTCGGGCGGCGGCCGGTATCTCGACTTCCGGGCCGGTGAACCGGGGCATACGAAGATCAAGCTGCTCTACTGCCGCCAGTGCGGCACGCCCGACGAGGACACCGGCAGCCCCGAGGCGACCACCGTCACCTTCGACGTGACCGTGCAGGACTGACCGGGCAGGATTGAGGACCCCATGAACGACGGCACCCCCGCCGGTATGACCGACGAGGAGCTGCGCGCCCTCGACGTCCCGATGATGCTGCGCTACGGGCTGACGCTGGGCGGCGCGCACCGCGCCGCGCTCTTCGGGGACGGCGCCGTGGCCGGTGCGCTGCACGCGGAGGAGCTGGGCGTGCTGCCGCGCTCCGTGCACTTCCTGGGCGACCTGGTACGGAGCGCCGGAGTCCGGTCCGCAGCGGACCTGCCGGAGCCGCTGCCGGGGGGCGCGCCCGCGCGGCTCGCGAAGGAGTGGCTCTCGACGGTGGCGGCGGTGACGAAGGACGGCAGCGTGGACACCGCGGAGGAGACGGCACGCTGGCTGCACGCCGTCGCCTCGGTGCTGGCCCTGCGGCAGGGCACCCGTCGCCCCGGCTGAAAGCCCGGCTGAAACCCCGCCCGACAACCGAAGCACCGATCGCCGCACCGCGTCACAGGGTCGCTGGTTAGCATGAGGAGCGACCACACCGACCGGAAACGGGGCTGAGCGACCACTATGGGTGAACGGCGTTCCCTGCGCTCACGGGTAGGACGTCTTGCCCGGGAACTGGCCAAGTTCGGAGCCGTGGGCGCGGTCGGCTTCCTCGTGAACGTGGCCGTCTTCAATCTGTGCATGCACAGCTTCCAGTTGGCCCCGGTGCGGTCCGGAGTGATCTCCCAGGTGGTGGCCATCGGCACCAACTACCTGGGCAACCGCTACTGGACGTACCGCCACATCGACAAGAGCAGGGTGCACCGCGAGACCTCGCTGTTCTTCCTGTTCAGCGGCATCGGCCTCGTCCTGGAGAACGGCATCCTCGCCCTCTCGCACTACGGGTTCGGCTTCACGTCCACGCTCGCCGACAACATCGCCAAGAACGTCGTCGGCCTCGGCATCGGCACCGTCTTCCGCTTCTGGTCCTACCGCACCTGGGTGTTCAGAGACGCCGAGCGGCTGGCCCGCACGGAGGGGAGCGTAGAAGCGGAAGCCGAAGCGGGCGCCGGGGCCGAAACCGTCCCCCCGGACGGTGCGACGCGGGAGGACGCGCGGTCAGGCGGCCGGGTCCGACGTGGCCTCTCGGCCAAGGAAAAGCGCGAAAACCGGCGGGTACTGCTGAAGTAGCTCAAGCCGCCCGCCGTCCGCCTCGGCCAGATCGCGGGCGACGGCGAGCCCGAGCCCCGTCGAGTTGCGCCCGCTCACCGTCCGCTCGAAGACCCGCGAGCCGAGGTCGGGATCGACGCCGGGACCCTCGTCTGTCACCTCGACCACGACCTGATTGCCCGTCACCCGCGTGCGCAGCGCCACCGTGCCCGCACCGTGCATCAGCGCGTTCTCGATCAGCGTCGCCAGCACCTGCGCCACCGCGCCCGGCGTGCCCACGGCCCGCAGCCCCGTCTTGCCCGAGCGCACTATGGCGCGCCCCGCGCTGCGGTAGGCGGGCTTCCACTCCTCGATCTGCTGCTTGACGACTTCGTCGAGGTCGAAGCCGACGGCCGAGCCCGAGCGCGGGTCGCGGGAGTTGGTGAGCAGCCGCTGGACCACGTCGGTCAGCCGCTCCACCTGCGCGAGCGCGATGGTGGCCTCCTCCTTGACCGTGGCCTGGTCCTCCGGGTCGTCGGTTTCGGCCGTCGCGATGATCTCTTCGAGCCGCATCGAGAGCGCGGTGAGCGGCGTGCGCAGCTGGTGCGAGGCGTCGGCCGCCAGCCGCCGCTCCGCCGTCAGCATCCGCCCGATGCGGTCGGCGCTCGCGTCCAGCACGTCGGCGACCCGGTCCAGCTCCGGCACCCCGTAGCGGCGGTGCCGGGGGCGCGGGTCGCCCGAGCCGAGCCGTTCGGCGGTCTCGGCGAGGTCGGTGAGCGGGGCCGCGACGCGGTGCGACTGGCGTACGGCCAGGATCGCCGCCGCCGCGACGGCCAGCAGCGCCACCGCCAGGATGATCAGGAGGGTGCGCCCGACCTCGGCCCGCACCGTGCCGCGCTCCTGCTGCACGGTCACGGTCTCGCCGTGCCCGCCGCTCTGGGACGCCTCGATGACGTCGTCGTCGGGCTTCGCGCCCAGCTCGACGGTCCGCTTGCCGGGGACCTCGATGCGCACGTAGCGGTTGCCCGAGACGGTGGTGCCCATCGTCTCGGGGGTCACCTTCTCCCCGGCGACGAGCCGGGTCTCCACCACGGAGACCAGCCTCGACGCCTCGGAGCGCACGCTCTCCCTGGCGCTCTCCTCGATGGTCCGCGACTCGACGATGACCAGGGAGATGCCGAAGACGGCCACCACGACGAGCACCACCGCGAGGGTGGACTGGATGAGCCGGCGTCGCACGGAGTGCTAGCTCTTCTCGAAGCGGAAGCCCACGCCGCGCACCGTGGCGATGTAGCGGGGGTTGGCCGCGTCGTCGCCCAGCTTCTTGCGCAGCCAGGAGATGTGCATGTCGAGCGTCTTCGTCGAGGACCACCAAGTGGTGTCCCAGACCTCGCGCATGAGCTGGTCGCGGGTGACGACCCGGCCCGCGTCGCGCACCAGCACCCGCAGCAGGTCGAACTCCTTCGCGGTGAGCTGCAACTCCTCGTCGCCCATCCACGCGCGGTGCGACTCGACGTCGATGCGCACGCCGTGCGTCGCGGGCTGCTGCGCGGGCTCGGCCGTGACACCGCGCCGCAGCAGGGCGCGCACCCGGGCGAGGAGTTCGGCGAGGCGGAAGGGCTTGGTGACGTAGTCGTCCGCACCGGCGTCGAGCCCGACGACGGTGTCCACCTCGTCGGCGCGCGCGGTGAGGACCAGGACGGGGAAGGCATGGCCCTCGTTCCGCAGCCTGCGGCAGACCTCAAGGCCGTCCATGCCGGGGAGGCCGAGGTCCAGCACGACCAGATCGATTCCCTCCCGCAGCCCGGCGTCGAGTGCGGTGGGTCCGTCCTCCCGCACCTCGACCTCATAGCCCTCGCGGCGCAGAGCGCGGGCGAGCGGCTCCGAGATCGACGCGTCATCCTCGGCTAGCAGTACTCGGGTCATGGCCCGATGGTAGTCCTCGTCGCCGAGCGTGAGGGCGCTCCCCGCCCACCCGAGTCGATCTTTGGGGACGTGGACACGTCACCTTGGAAACGGTCGCACGGTTTCGCTTTTCACCTGTGATCTGTGTCGCAATGCCTTCCGTCACGCGGGAGCGTGTGACGTATGGTGAGGGCGCTTTTGCAGTGACCGTCAAGGATCCTTGGGCCACGCCAAGCCCGCCCGGGGTCCTTTTCTGTGTGATCCGTCGGTCCGTGACCGTCGGTCGCCACCTCCCACACAGGGCGTGCCGTGTCCCGTATGTGCCGCATGTACGGGCACATACGTCCCGACCGGCAAGGAACCCCCACATGGCGTCCAGTCTGACGAAGGGCGCGGCCGGCAACACCGGCGGCAAGACCTTCTTCGGCCACCCACGAGGTCTGGCCACCCTTTTCATGACCGAGATGTGGGAGCGCTTCAGCTTCTACGGCATGCGCGCCCTGCTCGTGGTCTACCTGATCTCCGGAGGCCCGGACGCCGGTTCCGGCTCCCAGGGCGGCGGACTGGCCATGGATCTGGCCACCGCGACGGCGATCTACTCCGTCTACAACGCCATGGTCTACCTCCTGGCCCTCCCCGGCGGCTGGTTCGGTGACCGGGTATGGGGTCCGCGCAAGACCGTGGCCATCGCCGCGGGCATCATCATGTGCGGCCACCTCGCGCTCGCCGTCCCCGGACAGGCGATGTTCTTCGTCGGCCTCGCGCTCGTCGCGACCGGCTCGGGCCTGCTGAAGGCCAACATCTCCACGATGGTCGGCCACCTCTACAACGGCCCCGACGACCCGCGCCGCGACGGTGGCTTCACCGTCTTCTACATGTCGATCAACCTCGGCGCCTTCATCGCGCCCTTCGTCATCGGCACCGTCGGCCAGACCGTCAACTGGCACCTCGGCTTCTCGCTGGCGGCTGTCGGCATGGCGCTGGGCCTGGTCCAGTTCCTGCTCGGCTCCCGAAACCTGGACCCCAGGAGCAGCACGGTCCCGGTCCCGCTGAGCGCGCAGGAGCGCACGGCGGTGGTGCGCAAGGGGCTGATCTGGCTGGCCGTCGCGGTGGTCTTCTACGCCGTCGTCGTCGGCACCGGGCACTTCACCCTCAACTGGGCGATGATCCCGCTGACGCTGCTGGGGCTGCTGCTCCCGGCCGGGATGCTGCTGCGCATCAAGCGCGACAAGGACCTGACGGCGACCGAGCAGGGCCGGATGACCGGCTACATCTGGTTCTTCGTCGCCGCTGCCGTCTTCTGGATGATCTTCGACCAGGGCGCCTCCACCGTGCAGGCGTTCGGCGACGGCAAGACCTCCACGTCGATCCTGGGCTGGAACTTCCCTTCGACCTGGTTCCAGTCGATCAACCCGCTCTTCATCATCCTCATCGCCCCGCTCTTCGCCGCCCTGTGGCTGGCGCTGAACCGGCGCGGCAAGGAGCCGAGCACGACGGTGAAGTTCTCCTTCGCGCTCGTCGTCATCGGCCTCTCCTTCTTCGTCTTCACCATCCCGATGAGCATGGCCACCGGGGACACCAAGGTCAGCCCGCTGTGGCTGGTGCTGATCTTCCTGATGCACACCATCGCGGAGCTGTGCCTCTCGCCCGTGGGCCTGTCGGTGACGACGAAGCTGGCGCCCGCGAAGTACGCGAGCCAGCTCATGGGCGTCTGGTTCCTCGCGGTGACCGCGGGCGACTGCGTCACGGGCATGCTCGCCATCGGCGGCGCCGACCTCAGCGGTACGGGAGTCGTCGCGCTGGAGGCGGCCCTCGCGGTGGTCGCGGGCTGCGCGGTCTTCATGTACCGCAAGAAGATCACCGAGAACATGTCCGAGGTGAAGTAGCGGAATCCGGTTCTACGGCGCCACCGGGCTCAGCCCGGTGGCGCCGGCCCGTGTCTGGGGCCCCATTCCCGGGGCCGGAGGGTGTGTGCCGGAGAGCAAGCGGAATGAATGGTTCGACTTTCACGTATTCTGGAAAGCCGGGCTTCTCGTCCGCTCACGTACGCCAAGGGCCGCTCATGGCCGGACGGCGCCGGACGACAACACCCTGAATCCCAGTCAATGACCTGGCGGCCGGGTCCTGCCGCGCGACGAAGCGCGCAGGGCGTGGATCCCGGTGTGCGGCCTTCTGTGCCGTCGTGCCCTCGTGCCACACCGGTGCCGGCCACTCCTCAGAGCAAGGAACCACCATGGCGTCCACCTTCACCAAGGACGCGCCGCAGGGCATACCCGCGGCCGACGGCAAGACCTTCTTCGGGCACCCCCGGGGTCTCGCCACCCTCTTCATGACCGAGATGTGGGAGCGCTTCAGCTTCTACGGCATGCGCGCCCTGCTCGTGCTCTACCTGACGGCCGCCGCCGTGGACGGGGGCATGGGGATGGCGACGGCCACCGCCGTCGCCCTCTACTCCGTCTACAACGCCACCGTGTACCTGATGTCGATGCCCGGCGGCTGGCTCGGCGACCGCGTCTGGGGCCCCCGCAAGACCGTCGCCATCTCGGCCTTCATCATCATGATCGGCCACGCCCTGCTCGCCGTCGGCGTGGACGCCCTGTTCTTCGTGGGCCTCGTCTTCATCGGCGTCGGCTCGGGCCTGCTGAAGGCCAACATCTCCACGATGGTCGGCCACCTCTACCAGGGCCCGAACGACCCGCGCCGCGACGGCGGCTTCACCGTCTTCTACATGGGCATCAACATCGGCGGCTTCGCGGCCCCGCTGCTCATCGGCTGGGCGGGCCAGAAGGTCAACTGGCACCTGGGCTTCGGCCTGGCGGCCCTGGGCATGGCACTGGGCCTCATCCAGTTCCTCCTGGGCACCCGGCACCTGGCGGCCGAGTCCAGCGTCGTCCCGAACCCGCTGTCGCGCCCCGAGCGCGTCAAGGCCGTCCGCAACACCCTCGTCGGCGCGCTGGTCCTGGCCGTGTTCTACGCGGGCGTCGTGCTCGCGGACGCGTTCACCATCAACTGGGTGCTGTGGCCGCTGAGCATCGCGGGCCTGGTCCTGCCGACGTACTACTTCGCCCGCATGCGCCGGGACAAGGAGGTCACGGGCGAGGAGAAGAAGAAGCTCACCGGCTACATCTGGTTCTTCGTGGCCGCCGCGATCTTCTGGATGATCTTCGACCAGTCCGGCTCGACGCTGACCCTCTTCGCGGAGAACAGCACCTCGACCGACCTGTTCGGCATCACCTTCCCGACGAGCTGGTTCCAGTCCGTCAACCCGCTGTGGGTGATGATCCTGGCCCCCGTGCTGGCGGCGCTGTGGGTCAAGCTGGGCAGCCGCAACCCGTCGACGACCACGAAGTTCTCGATCGGCCTCATCGGCATCGGCGTCTCCTTCGGCGTGATGATGCTCGCCATGGCCGCGGCCTCCGGTGACGCCAAGGTCACCCCGCTGTGGCTGATCGTCGTCTACCTCATCCAGACCATCGGCGAGCTGTGCCTCTCGCCCGTGGGGCTTTCGGTGACGACGAAGCTGGCGCCCGCGAAGTACGCGAGCCAGCTCATGGGCGTCTGGTTCCTCGCGGTGACCGCGGGTGACTGCGTCTTCGCGATCGTCCAGCTCGTCATCGGCGACGCGGCCAGCGGCACGACGGGCTTCGCGGTCCAGGGCATCATCGCGGCCCTCGCGGGCCTGGCATTCCTGGCCTCGCGCCAGAAGATCAGGCCCTTGCTGGGCAGCGTGAAGTGACGCGGCGCGCCGGAGGGCGCGCACGACGGTGAAGGGGCGGCACCGCACCCGGTTGCGGGGGCCGCCCCCTTTCCCGTGCCTTCTTGACGGCCTTGTCGACAGGCCGCGAGGCTCGCAGCGACAGGCGTGCCGCACGTGATTCGCGTCCCGGTCCGCGCGCCCGCATGGCGGAGCACACGAGGAAGGCGCGCGATGCCGCGGAACGCTCAGCAGCCGAGTTTCGCCGAGTGCCTCCGGGGCATGGTCCGCTCGGCGGTCCACCTGGAGACGCGTGACGACTACGGCGACAACGAGCGGTTCGCCGCGTGGCGGCGCGGAGCGGGGATCGACTGGGACGACCGCGCGTCCTGGTGGCGGCCCTTCCACGACCAGATCGCCGCAGCAGTTGAGCGCGGGGTGGTGGTTCGCCGGGCGCGCGTCGTCAGCGGGCCGGTGTCCGAGTACATCCGCTGGGAGCATGCCATGACGCGGGCCAATCCCGCCGCAGGCGAGCAGGTCCGGCGGGTGCCCCGCCGTCTCGCCTCGGATCTGGCGCTTCCCTGCAACGACTTCTGGCTGTTCGACGACCGGCTGGCCCGGATCCACCACTTCGCCGGAGACGGCTCCCTCGTGGAGGACGAGTTCTCGACCGACTCGGCCGTCCTGAAACTTTTCGCCGCGTCGTTCGAAGCCGCGTGGGAACGCGGCATCTCCCATGAGGAGTACCGGATCTGATCCGGTCTGCCTGCCTCCATTGAGGTCTTTATGCGAGTACGGGCATAGTCGCGTTCCCGCATAGACGGCTCGTCGCTCGCCCTCGTACGGTCGTGACCATTCGGCCCAACCAGGGCCAGTAGCGAGGGGGTTCGTAACCGTGGCTCGTGAGGAACTGACCCGACTTACCGGCAACGGAAACGGCACCTGCGGTGGGGAGGACTGCCCGAACGTCTACCGGACGACGAGCGGTTCGCTCGTCGTCCAGGGAAGCGTCTCCGAGGCGTTCACACCGCCGTCCGGCGAGGCCCTGGTAGAGATCCCCGAAGCCGTGCTGAGGGAGGCCGTTCGTGCTCTTGGATGGTGACGAGTGGCGTCGCCGTTTCGCGGAGATCAAATGCGAGGCGTGGCGGCTGGAAACGCTGCCGCAGTACCTCATGCCGCAAGAGGCGGAGCAGTTCGCAGCGTTTCGCGAAGGACAGCCACTGAGTCCGTACGCGGCTTCCGCGTACACGGAACGTGTGTCACGTCAGCGCATCGAGGGGAAGCGTAACGGGCGGGTGCATATTGTGACCCGGCCCCTTTCCGACTATCTGCGATTCGAGTTCGGCCGCTACTACGAGGCGCATGCGCGAGCGGGCGACGAGATCCGCATCCTCGACGTGACTGACCGCCCCAACCCCCTCGCGGGAGTTCAGGACTTCTGGATGTTCGACCGCGCAGAAGTTGTCCTCATGAACTATGAGGCGGACGGCAGGCAGATCAACCGTAAGGTATTCGAGGGTGATGTGACTCCGTTCATTGAGCACCAGAGGATCGCGGTAGCCGAGTCGGTCCCTTTCGAGGAGTACGTGAACGGTGGCTATCGAGCCTGACCAGTTGGACCAGTCCGGTCTAGAGTTGGCCGCTATGCTTAAGCATCTCCGCAGACAAGCCGGACTCTCAGGAGTCCGGCTTGCTGTGCGCTGCAATATGTCCCAGTCAAAGATCAGCCGCATTGAAGGGAACAAACTGCGCCCTTCCTTGGTGGACGTTGAGCAGATACTCAGAGGAGTCGACGCCCCTCCTGCCATTGTGGCCGAAGTCATGGCAATGGCCCGCATCGCACAGACGGAGTGGCAAGACCGTAAGGCCCTGCACCGAAAGGGCCTGGACAAGAAGCAGCTAGAACTAGCAGGACTGGAGACGGCCACCACGGAATTCCGGTATTTCCTGCTGTCCATGACTACGGGATTGTTGGCAACGCCGGAGTACATCAGGGAGAGCATCGTGCATGCTCCGCCGGTGCAACAGGACAAGGTCGTCGGCATGAAGCTCGAACGGCAGGCCGTTCTGCTCGACCGCTCCAAGCGCTTCACGTTCCTGCTCACCGAACAAGCTGTCAGGTATCCGCTGGTGTCTCCTGATGCCATGGCCATGCAGATTGATCGTCTGACGTCGCTCTCACTTCAGATTAATATTCGAATCGGCGTGCTGCCGATGGGCGTGAAGTTCAGCAATATTCCGCTGAGTACATTCAGCATTTACGACGACCGCCTCGCGACCATCGAGACGGACCTTGGTGCGGTCGTCTTCCGGAACCCGAAAGATGTTCGTTCACTCATCGACCGGTTTACGCTCTATGAAACTCATGCCGCATTCGGAGGCGACGCGCGAGAGCTGCTGGCCGAGTGGGCTTGGTCGTTCCGTCAATGATCTTTATTCGACAACGCGAATAATTTGGGGAACCTGCTCCGCTCTGAGGGATGATCGAACCTCGCGAATTGCGGGGAGGTAGTCGGAATGGTGATCGGTACAAGTTCGGCGAGCGGGACTTGGGAATTCACGGCGTACGCGCCCGAAAGGGTATCGGAATGAGTGGTGAGCCGAGGACTTACCCGAGTCAGCCGGTGGAGCTGCCGTTGTGGCGGGAGCTGGAACCGGAGCCTGTCGCGGGGTGCGCGGGTTGCACTGAACTGGCCAACGTGCGGGATCGTGCCCGGGCAGGTCGCGACATGACCACCGTCTCCGACTGCAACGTCATCCTTCGGCGGCATCCGGAGGGGCACTGACGGTCACGGTCCGGAAGCCGGCGACGTGCCACGGATGCGAGGCGCGGCATCGGAAGTCTGCGTTCGACAGGAAGGAGCGGGCGAGAATGGGAAAGAAGAACGAAGACGACTGGGACCCGTACGCCAAGCAGGATCAGGCAACTGATCCCGACACACGCGTGTCTCAGAAACGGAGACGTGCACAGCAGCATGGCCGATGACGAGGACCGCGAAGGGACGTAGCGCCCGTGATCCACGGTGAGAATCTGGCGAAGGACCTGCGGTGCGAGCACGGGTTCGTGCACGTCGGGCGCACCAGGGACGGGAACGCCGTGGTGATGCGGCGGAGCGAGAAGTGGACCGTCGTCCCCCTGCGCTGGCTCACCGAGGAGGCCGTCGACACCATCAAGGCCCAGGCCGGAGTCGGCTCTGTCTGAGCGGCCGATGAGGGCAGGAGGCGAGGGGGTTGTCTCCTTTCGGCCGCGGTCTCGGCCAGGGGCGTCCATGGCCCCGTGCGCATCGCGGCGGAGCAGTTTTGCTGAGCGCCGGAGGACGCCTCGGTCCCTCATGCGTAACTCACGCGAGCACTCGATCACCGTGCGTTTCCCGGTATGGAGCGACTGGATCGGGAGAAGCCCGCGTATGCGGTACGGCTTTTGAGCCGTCATGTCATTGTCGGTAACGGGAAATGAGGCAGAGATGGGTAAAAAGGGCGGAGGCCACTCCGGCAAGCCCGACACCTCCAGCAGCGACGGCCACCGCGACAAGCCGCCGGGCCCGACCAAGCCGTACGAGCCGCCGAAGAAGTGAGGCCGGATGACGACGCAGCAGCGGCTCGTTGAGGCGCTGAAAAGCAAGGGCGTGTTGCTGCCCGAATGGCGAGACGCCGTGACCAGTGTGGATCGCGCGCTGTTCATCCCTGAGGTATTCGAGGCAGGGGACTTCGCCGCCGATCCCGAGGGCTGGTTGCAGGCGGTCTACTCGGACGCGCCCGTGGTCACCCAGGTGAACGACGGGAAGGAGGCACCGGAGGATGCTTTCCGGCTCTTCACCTCGTCCTCTTCCATGCCGTCGATCATGCTCGAAATGCTGGGCCTGCTCGATGTACGGGAAGGGCAACGGGTACTGGAGATCGGTACGGGAACCGGTTACCACGCTGCCTGGCTGTCGCACCGGTTGGGCGACATCAACGTGACCTCGGTGGAGGTTGACGAGGCGGTGTTGTCCACCGCTGTGGAGAACTTGAAGCGGGCGGGATTCCACCCGACGACGATTCTCGGGAACGGCCACGACGGGCACCGGCGGGGTGCGCCGTACGACCGGATCATCTGCACCTGCACCATGCGGGAAGTGCCGCAAGCGTGGTGGGAACAGTGCCCGGGCGGGCGGATCGTCACCCCATGGGGCAGCAGCTACTTCAGCGGCTCGTACGCCACGCTGGATGTGACGAACGGGAAGGCGCAGGGATCATTCTCCGGTTATCCCGCCTTCATGTGGGACCGCACCCACCGGGGCGGTGCGGGACGTACCGCGGATATCTACCACGAGGAGGAGGGTGAGAAGAGCAGCACCGACATCGCACCGCAGAACGTGATCCAGGACGATCCAGCCTTCTTTACCGGCCTGAGCCTCACGGATGCGTGGTACCGGTGGTGTGAGGCGGAAGACGACAGCGGGGAAGCCACCCTGTGGTTCTTCGCGGACGACCGGAAGTCGTGGGCGACCGTGGAATACGTCCCGGACGCAGAGACGTACGAGGTGGAGCAGTACGGGCCCCGTTCCCTGTGGGATGAGGTGCGGAAGGCGTTCCTCGGTTGGCATGACGCGGGAAAGCCGGAACGGTCCAGGTTTGGCCTGACAGTTGATGGTGACGGACAGCGGGTGTGGCTTGACGACCCGCACAATGTCATCGGAAAGCCGTAGCCCGAACGGCCGAAGGAAGCCCCCGCTTCGGCGGGGACTTCCTCCAGCATTCACGCCCGTCGGCAGCCCGAAACGACCGGGAACGGCCGGAGCCGATCACGACCCGCCAGCCGCTGGAAACGGCCGCTGGCCTGCGGGAACCGCTCTACGGGAGGTTGCGGGCCATGACGATGCGCTGGACCTGGTTCGTGCCCTCGTAGATCTGGGTGATCTTCGCGTCGCGCATCATGCGCTCGACGGGGTAGTCACGGGTGTAGCCGTAGCCGCCGAGGAGCTGTACCGCGTCGGTGGTGATCTCCATGGCGGCGTCGGACGCGTAGCACTTGGCCGCGGCGCCGAAGAACGTCAGGTCCTCCTTGCCGCCCCCGGCGGACACCCGCTCGGACTTCGCCGCCGCCGCGTACGTGAGCTGACGCGCGGCCTCCAGCTTCATCGCCATGTCGGCGAGCATGAACTGCACGCCCTGGAAGTCGCCGATCGGCTTGCCGAACTGCTTGCGCTCCTGGACGTAGCCCTTGGCGTAGTCCAGCGCGCCCTGGGCGATGCCCAGCGCCTGGGCCGCGATGGTGATGCGGGTGTGGTCCAGGGTCTGCATCGCCGTGGCGAAGCCGGTGCCCTCCGCGCCGATCATGCGGTCGGCGGGGATGCGGACGTTGTCGAGGTAGACCTCGCGCGTGGGGGAGCCCTTGATGCCCAGCTTCTTCTCGGGGGCGCCGAAGGAGACGCCCTCGTCGGCCTTCTCGACCACGAAGGCGCTGATGCCCTTGGTGCGCTTCTCGGGGTCGGTCACGGCCATGACCGTGTAGTAGTCCGAGACGCCCGCGTTGGTGATCCAGCGCTTCACGCCGTTGAGCACCCAGAAGTCGCCGTCGCGTACGGCCTTGGTCTTCATGCCGCCCGCGTCCGAGCCCGCGTCAGGCTCGCTCAGGCAGTACGAGAACATGCCCTCGCCCCTGGCGAGCGGGCCCAGGTACTTCTTCTTCAGCTCCTCCGAGCCGGACAGCACGACCGGCAGCGAGCCCAGCTTGTTGACGGCCGGGATCAGCGACGAGGACGCGCAGACCCGGGCGACCTCCTCGATGACGATGACGGTCGCGAGCGCGTCGGCCCCGGCGCCGCCGTACGCCTCGGGCACGTGGACCGAGTGCAGGTCGTTCGCGGTGAGCGCGTCGAGCGCCTCCTGCGGGAACCGGCCCTCCTCGTCCACCTCGGCGGCGAACGGCGCGATCTTCGCCTCCGCGAGCGAGCGCACCGAGTCCCGGAGCATCTCGTGCTCCTCGGGCAACCGGTAGAGGTCGAAGTCGGCTGCTGCGCTGTTGTCCGAGGGCGCCAAGGTTTTCACTCCTCTGAGAGCGGCTCTGCTAATTACCGTTAAGTAACCCAATTCTAGAGGGAGCCGAGGGAACCGGGATACGTGAGCTTCACGACAGCACGCCCCCGGCCCCGGTTATGCTCGCGGGCAGCGTTCTGCCCGCAGCTACAGGAGCACAGATGGCCTCGCCCAAGATCACCGTGATTGGCACCGGATACCTCGGCGCCACCCACGCCGCCGCCATGGCCGAACTGGGCTTCGACGTGCTGGGTCTCGACATCTCCCCGGAGAAGATCGCGACCCTGGAGCGGGGCGAGGCCCCGATGTACGAGCCGGGGCTCGACGAACTGTTGCGCAAACACGTCGCCGGGCACGAGGGCGCCAGCGGACGGCTGCGCTTCACCACCTCCTACGCCGAGGTCGGCGAGTTCGGCGACGTCCACTTCATCTGCGTCAACACCCCGCAGAAGCACGGCGAGTACGCCTGTGACATGTCCTATGTCGACGCGGCCGTCGAGTCCCTGGCCCCGCACCTGACGCGCCCCGCGCTGGTCGTCGGCAAGTCGACGGTCCCCGTCGGCAGCGCGGACCGGCTCGCCGCGCGCCTCGCCGAGCTGGCCCCGGCGGGCGAGGAGGCGGAACTCGCCTGGAACCCCGAGTTCCTCCGCGAAGGCTTCGCCGTCCAGGACACGCTGCACCCCGACCGCCTCGTCGTCGGCGTCCGCAGCGAGCGCGCCGAACAGCTCCTGCGCGAGGTCTACGCCACCCCCGTGGCCGAGGGCTCGCCCTTCATCGTCACGGACTTCCCGACCGCCGAACTGGTGAAGACCTCGGCGAACTCCTTCCTGGCCACCAAGATCTCCTTCATCAACGCGATGGCCGAGGTCTGTGAGGCCGCCGACGGCGACGTCGTCAAGCTGGCCGAGGCGATCGGCCACGACGACCGCATCGGCAAGAAGTTCCTGCGCGCCGGCATCGGCTTCGGCGGCGGCTGCCTCCCCAAGGACATCCGCGCCTTCATGGCCCGCGCCGGCGAACTGGGCGCCTCCGAGGCGCTCAGCTTCCTGCGCGAGGTGGACTCCATCAACATGCGGCGCCGCGCCCAGATGGTCGAGCTGACGCGTGAGGCGGTCGGCGGCAGCCTGCTGGGCAAGCGGGTCGGGGTGCTGGGTGCGACGTTCAAGCCCGACTCCGACGACGTCCGCGACTCGCCCGCGCTCAACGTCGCGGGGCAGCTCCACCTCCAGGGGGCGCAGGTCACGGTCTACGACCCCAAGGGGCTGGAGAACGCGCGGGCGATCTTTCCCACGCTGGGGTACGCGGACAGTGCGATCGGTGCGGTGCGGGGCGCTGACGTCGTGCTGCACCTCACGGAGTGGCGCGAGTTCAAGGAGCTGGACCCCGCGGAGCTGGGGGAGGCGGTGGCGACGCGGCACGTCCTGGACGGGCGCAACACGCTGGACCCCGCACTGTGGCGCAAGTCCGGCTGGACCTTCCGAGCCCTGGGCCGCCCCACGGCCTGACCCCCCTTCACCGGACCGCGCCCCTTCACGGGGTGCGGGGTGAAGGCCACACGGGGTGCCTGTTTCTTGTAAGGGGTGCGCCTGGTGTGGGTGCCCCTTGGGGGGTTCGTTCGCGTGTGGCGGGCCGGTGGCACGGGTTGTGCCCACCCTCCCC
>NZ_BAAGSO010000024.1:0-13047 GCF_054782395.1 Streptomyces daliensis
GGGCTGGCGATCGTGCGGGCTGTGGTGGGTGCGCACGGGGGGCGGGTGGAGGTCGAGAGCGTCCCGGGCCGCACCGTGTTCACGGTGGGCCTCCCAGCGTGGGACGGGACGGACGCCGACGTCGCCACGGGTGCGGGTGCGGATACGGGCGCGGAGACGGGCGCGTGCTCGGACGCGTCGACGGACATGGGCGCGACGGACACGGACACCGGCACCGGCATGGGCGCGGGCTCGGACAGCGCGCGCGGCGTGCGCCGGAACTCATAGCTGGGGCACAGCTTCACCACAAGGCGCTGACAGACCGTTTCGCGAGCCTCTGGGGCATGCGAACAGACACTCATGCCGGAGCGCTGACCAGCACGCTTCCCGCCCGTCGCCATGTGCCCGCCGCCTCGTCAGGAGGGGTGGTCCTGGATGTCGTCGTCCCCGTCTACAACGAGGAGGCGGGGTTGGAGGGGTGTGTGCGGCGGCTGCACGCGTTCTTGTCGGGGAACTTTCCGTACGGGTTCCGGATCACGGTGGCGGACAACGCGAGTGCGGACGGGACGCCGGTGGTGGCGCGTCGGCTGGCGGGGGAGTTCGCCGAGGTGGAGTCGGTGCGGCTGGAGGAGAAGGGGCGGGGGCGGGCGCTGCGTGCGGTGTGGGGGGCTTCGGATGCTCCGGTGCGGGCGTATATGGATGTGGATCTGTCGACGGATCTGAACGCGTTGCTGCCGTTGGTGGCGCCGTTGATCTCGGGGCATTCGGATGTGGCGATCGGGTCGCGTCTTGCGGGGGGTTCGCGGGTGGTGCGGGGTGCGAAGCGGGAGGTGATCTCGCGTTCGTACAACCTGATTCTGCGGGGGTCGCTGGCGGCGCGGTTCTCGGATGCGCAGTGCGGGTTCAAGGCGGTGCGGGGTGAGGTGGCGGAGCGGTTGCTGCCGTTGGTGGAGGATTCGGGGTGGTTCTTCGACACGGAGCTGTTGGTGGTGGCCGAGCGGGCGGGGCTGCGGATTCATGAGGTGCCGGTGGACTGGGTGGATGATCCGGATTCGCGGGTGGACATCGTGGCCACGGCGCTGGAGGACCTGCGGGGTGTGTGGCGGGTGGGGCGTGCGCTGGCGTCGGGTGCGTTGCCGTTGGGGCGGTTGGCGCGGCCGTTCGGTGATGATCCGCGGGATCGTGGGGTGGTGGGGGTGCCGGGGGGTCTGGCGCGGCAGTTGGTGGGGTTCGCTGCGGTGGGTGTGGTGAGCACGCTGCTGTATCTGGTGCTGTTCTCCCTGTTGCGGTTGGGGGTGGGGGCGCAGGCGGCCAACGCGGTGGCGTTGTTGTTGTCGGCGGTGGTGAACACGGCGGCGAATCGGCGGTTGACGTTCCGGGTGCGGGGGCGGTCGCGGGTGGTGCGGCATCAGGCGCAGGGTCTGGTGGTGTTCGGGATCGGGTTGGCGTTGACGAGTGGGTCGTTGGCGGCGTTGTCGGCGGGGAGTCCGGGCGCTTCGCATGCGACGGAGCTGGCGGTGCTGGTGGCGGCGAATCTGGCGGCGACGGTGCTGCGGTTCGTCCTCTTCCGCGCCTGGGTCTTCTCCGCCAAGCACGAGCAGGGGCAGGGCATGGACGGCGGCCACACCGCCGAGGGCATTCACCAGGACCACGGCGACAGCGCGTACGGCGATGTGTCCCGCGCCGACGGAACCGACAAGGAGCGCACCTCCGCATGACCACCCTCACTCACCCGGCCGGGCCCCCGCTCGGTGCCGACCGGGACGGAACGGATGGAACAGACGGCACGGACGCGGCGGGCGCGCGTGCGGTGAAGCCCCGCTGGGAGCGGCCCGCGTACTGGGGCCTGCTCGTCGTCGCCGCGGTGCTGTATCTGTGGGGGCTGGGTGCGTCCGGTTACGCGAACTCCTTCTACTCTGCTGCCGCGCAGGCGGGCGGGGCGAGCTGGAAGGCGTTTCTGTTCGGCTCGCTGGACGCGGGCAACGCGATCACCGTGGACAAGCCCCCGGCCGCGCTGTGGCCCATGGGGTTGTCGGTGCGGCTGTTCGGGCTGGGCTCCTGGCAGATCCTGGTGCCCCAGGCGCTGATGGGCGTGGGCACGGTGGCGGTGCTGTTCGCCGCCGTCCGCCGCCGCTTCGGCCCCGCCGCCGGTCTGCTGGCGGGGGCCCTGCTGGCGCTGACCCCGGTGGCGGCGCTGATGTTCCGCTTCAACAACCCCGACGCGCTGCTGTGTCTGCTGATGGTCGCGGCGCTGTATGGCGTGCAGCGGGCGCTGGAGGACGCGCGGACCAAATGGCTGCTCTTCGCCGGGCTCTGCTTCGGGCTGGGCTTTTTGACCAAGACGCTCCAGGCGTGGCTGATCCTGCCGCCGCTGGCACTCGTCTACGTGGTGTGCGCGCCCGCCCGGCTGCCGCGCCGTATCGGGCAACTGGCCCTGGCGGGGCTGGTGATGGTGGTCAGCGGCGGCTGGTGGGTGGCGCTGGCCGAGTTGTGGCCCGCCGCATCGCGGCCCTACATCGGCGGCTCGCAGACCAACAGCTTCCTGGAGCTGACCTTCGGCTACAACGGCTTCGGCCGTATCACCGGCAACGAGACCGGGAGTGTCGGCGGCGGTGCGCCCGGTGGCGGCCCCGGTGGGGGCGGCGGTCCCGGTGGCGGTCCCGGCGGCGGTGGGGGCTGGGGCGAGACCGGCATCGGGCGGCTGTTCAACGAGTCGATGGGCGGCCAGATCTCCTGGCTGCTGCCCGCCGCGCTGATCCTGCTGGCAGCGGGCCTCGTGGTGACGCGCAAGGCGGCCCGTACGGACGGCGAACGCGCCGCGTTCCTGCTGTGGGGCGGGGCGCTGCTGATGACGGCGGCGACGTTCAGCTTCATGTCCGGGATCTTCCACGAGTACTACAACATCGCCCTCGCCCCCTACATCGCGGCGCTCGTCGCCATGGGCGCGGTGCTGCTGTGGCGACGTCGCGCGCACCTCCTCGCCTCGGGGACGCTCGCGCTGACGGTGGCGGTCACGGCCGTGTGGTCGTACGTGCTGCTCGACCGCGCGGGGGACTGGCTGCCGTGGCTGCGCTGGACCGTGCTCGCCGCCGGTGCCGTGGCGGCGCTCGCGCTGCTGGGGCTCTCGCGACTGCCCCGTCGAGTGGGTGTCGGCGTCGCCGCGCTGGGCCTGGCGGCCTCGGTCGCGGGGCCCGTCGCGTACACGCTCAGCACCGTGGACACCCCGCACACGGGCTCGATCATCACGGCGGGCCCCTCGTCGGGGCGCGGGCCGGGCGGCATGGGCGGTCCCGGCGGTCCTGGTGGCGCTGGCGGCGGTGGGATGCGGGGCGGCCCGCCCGGCATGCCGGGTCAGGGCGGCCAGGGCCAGGGCCAGCCCCCGCAGGGGATGCCGGGCCAGGGCGGTCAGGCTCAGGGTCAGGGCCAGCCCGGCCAGCAGAGCAAGGGCGGTCCGGGCCAGGGGCAGCAGGGGCAGGGCATGCCCGGCGGCGCCGGAGCCCGTGAGGGCCGCATGGGCGGTGGCATGGGTGGCGGCATGGGCGGACTGCTCAACGGCGCCTCCGTCAGCGCCAAGGCCAAGTCCAGGCTGAGCGAGAACGCCGACGACTACACCTGGGCAGCCGCGGCCATCGGCTCGCAGAACGCGGCCAGCTACCAACTGGCCACCGGAAAACCGGTGATGGCCATCGGCGGCTTCAACGGCAGCGACCCGAGCCCCACCCTCGCCCAGTTCAAGAAGTACGTCGCGGACGGGAAGATCCACTACTTCATCGGCGGCTCCCAGGGCGGCCCAGGCGGCGGCCAGGGCACCGCGTCCGAGATCAGCTCCTGGGTGACCAAGCACTACGAGAAGGTCACCGTCGGCCAGGCCACGTTCTACGACCTGACGAAGAAGAGCTGAGCGACCCCGACACGTCGCACGGAACACGTCGGACGTCAGGGCCGGACCCCTCCAGGGGACCGGTCCTGACGCGCGTTCGGCGGAAAACCGGGTTTCCCGTCGCGCACGGCTCCCGTACGGTGTAGAGCGTCCCGGTTATACGCCGTACGAGAGGAGCCCTGTTGACCCAGCACGCACCGCGCGCGGACTCCGCGGCGAGCACACCGCACCCGCACCGTCACCCCCTTACAAGCCCGCACCCGCGCCGCTGGCTCATCCTCGGCGTCGTATGTCTCGCGCAGCTCACCGTGCTGCTCGACAACACGGTGCTGAACGTCGCGCTGCCCTCCCTCACCAGAGAGCTGCACGCGTCCACGACGGACACCCAGTGGATGATCAGCGCGTACGCGCTGGTGCAGTCGGGGCTGCTGCTCACCGCGGGCAACGCCGCCGACCGCTACGGCCGCAAGCGGATGCTCCTCGCCGGGCTCGCGCTCTTCGGCGTCGGCTCGCTGGCCGCCGGACTCGCCCAGTCCTCGGCCCAGTTGATCGCGGCGCGCGCGGGGATGGGCGTGGGCGGCGCGCTGCTGATGACGACGACGCTCGCCGTCGTCATGCAGGTCTTCGACGAGGCCGAGCGGGCGAAGGCCATCGGCATCTGGGGCGCGGTCAGTTCGCTCGGCTTCGCCTCGGGGCCACTGATCGGCGGGGTGCTGCTCGACCACTTCTGGTGGGGCGCGATCTTCCTCGTCAACCTTCCCGTCGTGGCCGTCGGCCTGTTCGCGGTCGCCAGGCTGGTGCCCGAGTCGCGGAGCGGCGCGGGGGAGCGGCCGGATCTGGTGGGCGCTGTGCTGTCGACCGTCGGCATGGTCGGGGTCGTCTACGCGATCACCGAGGGCCCGGTGCACGGCTGGACCTCGGCGCGGGTGCTGCTGCCCGCGCTGGTCGGCGCGGCGGTGCTGGCGGGGTTCGCGCGCTGGGAGCTGCGCGTCGAACACCCCATGCTGGACATGCGGTTCTTCCGCGACCGCCGCTTCGTCGGCGCCGTCGCGGGCGGCATCCTCGTCGCGTTCGGGATGGCGGGCTCGCTCTATCTCCTCACCCAGCAGCTCCAGCTCGTGCTCGGCTACGGCCCGCTCAGCGCCGGTCTCCACACGGCACCGCTCGCCCTGACGACGGTGCTGCTCAACTTCTCCGGCGTCGGCGCCAGGGTGCTGGCCGCGCTGGGCACCCCGCGCACCATCGTGGCCGGGATGGGGCTGCTGGCGGCTGGGCTCGCCTGCGTGGCGGTGCTGGCCTCGCCGGACGGCTACGCGGGGCTGCTGACGGGCCTCGTCGTGATGGGCGCGGGCATCGCGCTGTCCATGCCCGCCATGGCGAACGCCGTCATGTCCGCGATACCGCCCGAGAAGGCCGGGGTGGGCGCCGGGATCAACGGCACGCTCATGGAGTTCGGCAACGGGCTCGGCGTCGCCGTGCTCGGCGCGGTGCTCAACGCCCGCTTCACCGCACTGCTGCCCGCCGCGCTCGCGGGGGCCGGTTCGCTGCCGGCCGCCGTGGCCGCGGCGCGTACGGGAGGGGAGCGGGCGGCCGTCGCGGACGCGTTCGCGCGGGGCATCGAGACGGCCCAACTGGCCGGAGCGGCGGCCGTCCTCGCGGGCGGTCTCCTGGCCGCGCTGCTGCTGAGTCGCGCGGAGCGGGGGCGCGCCTTGGGGCGCGCGGATTAGCCGAGCCTTTCGGGGGCGGCCGTGCTTCCGCCCGTCGGGTCCCGGCTGGTCGACCGGCGCGGGCCGCCACGGTGCGAGCCGCGGCTCATGGCTCGCGGCGGCCGTCGTCATGGCGTCACGGTGTCACGGTGTCACGCCGTCACGGTGTCACGCCGTCAGGGCCGGAGCGGCGGTGCCGGAGAGAGTCACTGGCCCTCGACCGGCGGGCAGTAGCCGGTCTTGTCGCCGATGCTGTTGATGACCGCGTTGGACCGGGGGTCGCCCGCGTAGTCGACCTGGTCGGTGCAGCTCTTGTCGGGGTCGGCGGGGGTGCCCTTGGGGGTGTCGGCCTTCTGCGGGTCAGGGCACTCGCCCGTCTCCTCGCCGATGCTGTTGATGGTGGCGTTGGACCTCGGGTCCCCCGCGTAGTTGATCTGGTCGGTGCAGCTCTTGTCGGGCTTGGCGGTGCCGCTGTTCTGCGGGTCGGGGCAGTGGCCGGTCTTGTCGCCGATGCTGTTGATGGTGGCGTTGGACCGGGGGTCGCCCGCGTAGTCGACCTGGTCGGTGCAGCTCACCCCGTCCTTCGCGGGGGTGCCCGACGCCGGGGTGCTCTCCGATTTCGAGCCGGCGTCGGTCGTGGCGGCGTCGGGCGAGGTGCTGGCGGCGGCCGACGAGCTGGAGCTGGGCGCGGAGGACGACGCGTTGCCGGTCCCATCGGGGCCACAGGCCGTGAGCGACAGGGTGGCCGCCACGGCGGCGAGGGTGAGCATCGATATCTTCCGAGCGCGCATGGTGTCGTCCTTTGTGCGGGGGGAGGTTGTCTGTCTACCCAGACACACCCGTCACCCGAGTTAGTTGCATGACCCATGTTCCCAGGACACGGCCGTTACACGGGAGTCGACAAGCGGTGAAGTACGTTCCGGGACACGGACGGCGCACGGCTTAGGGGCTGTGCCGCGCACGGCTTAGAGTCAAGAGGTGAACGCCCGGAATTCACTGGTCCGTTCACCCCTCCCGCCCCCCCCCGATCTCCCCCGAGAAGGAGTGCGCGTCATGGCATCCTCCGACACCCGCACCGGCCGTCCACCGCGGACCAGCGTGTGGCTGGAGGAACGTCCCGCCTCCAAGCGCAAGGGCACGGGCGCGGGCGCGGGCGGAGGCGGGACCCGGGAGCAGCACGGGCAGTCCGGGCAGCCCGAGGGGCTGGACCGGGAGAAGATCACGGCCGCCGCCGTGCGCCTGCTCGACGCGGACGGGCTCGCGAAGTTCTCGATGCGCCGCCTCGCCGCCGAGCTGGGTGTCACGGCCATGTCCGTGTACTGGTACGTGGACAGCAAGGACGACCTGCTGGAGCTGGCCATGGACGCGGCCGAGGGCGAGCTGGACCTCCCCGACCCCGCGGACACCGAAGCCGACTGGCGCGAACAGCTCCGCCATCTCGCCTACGAGTACCGGCGCCTGTTCAACGTCCACCCCTGGGTCTCCCAGATGGTCGGCAGCTATCTCAACATCGGCCCGCACGCGATGGCCTTCTCGCACGCGGCCCAGGGCATCATGCGGCGCACGGGCCTGCCCGCGCCGCAGCTCACCGGGGCGATGGCCGCGCTCTTCCAGTTCGTCTACGGCTACAGCACCACCGAGGCGAGCTGGAACGGCCGCTGCCGCGCGGCGGGGCTGAGCGCGGACGAGTATCTCTCCACCGTCTACGGCAAGATCGAGGGCCGGGCCGAGTACGAGGACTCCCTGCGCCTCATGGAGCAGGGCGGCGGCAGCACGGTGCACGAAATGCGCGAGCGCGACTTCACCGTCGCGCTGGACTGCATCCTCGCGGGCATGGACGCGCTGACCGTCGCCACGCACACGACGAGGGACCGCGCGGAAAACCCGCACGGTCCCTCTCAACCGGCCCAGTCGGCCCAGCGGCCCTAGGCCGTGTCGTCAAAATTTCGTCTGTGGGGCGGGGCCATGCACGCACATCTGCCGCGTTGTCAGTCGTCGGCGCAGCCCTCCCCCAGGCCCTGCGGGCTGGGAGGTGCCCCCGGCGCTCTCCTCCCTTCGCCTTGCATCTGCACGCACCTGACCCCGCCCCACACCGCCCTAGCGGGCGGAACGACGCTATTTTGACGACACGGCCTAGCCGCCCGCGTCAGCCACGTCAGCCCGCGAACGGCACGCGTCCGCTCAGCCCGCGAACGGCAGCGACTCGCCCTGCACGGCCTGGATGTCCAGCTCGACCTTCAGGGTGGTGCCGATGGCGGCGATGCCCGCGGCGACGACCTGGTTGTAGTTCATCGAGAAGTCCTCGCGCCGCAGCTCGGCGGTGGCGCGGAACGCCGCGCGCACCCCGCCCCACGGGTCGGGCCCGGTCCCCAGGTACGTCAGGTCCAGGTCCACGTCGCGCACGACGCCGTGCATCGCGAGCTGCCCGTGCACCGTCCAGCGGTCGGCGCCCGCGGTGTCCACGCCGGTGCTGCGGTATGTGATCTGCGGGTGCTCCTCGACGTTGAGGAAGTCGCCCGAGCGCAGATGCCCGTCGCGCATCTCGTTGCCGGTGTCGATGCTGGCGGCCTCGATGGCCGCCTCGACGGTGGACTTCTCGGTGTCCTCGGCTATCTCGATGCGCCCGCCGAACCGGGTGAACCGCCCGTGCACGCTGGTGATCCCCAGGTGCTGCGCGGTCGCCGCCACCGTCGAGTGCATCGGGTCGATGGTCCACGGACCCGGCGGCGGCAGCTCGACGCCGCCCTGCCGCGCCAGCACCAGCGCGCCCACGTCGGCCCGCCCGGAGGCGGTCACCATCGCGGTCGAGGCCGCCGGCGCGTAGCCGATGGCGGTCGCGATCACCGTGTACGCCCCAGCGGGCAGCGGTTCCTCGCTGCGTACGACGCCTTCGGCGTCCGCCTCGGCACGCAGTACCTGCGTGCCCGTCATGTCGGTCACGGTCAGCACCGCGTGCTGGACCGCCCAACCGTCGCGAGTGCGGATCTGCGCCCGTACGCCCGCTCCTGCGCCTGCCATCAGTCTTTCGCTCCTTCTTGCTTCACGACCGGCCCCGGGCCCCGCGATGTGCGGGCCGTCCCCTGCCCGCGCTCCCAGTTCGCGGGGGCCGGGGCCTTCCCCTGACCGGGCCGGTCGACGCGCGCTCCGCTCGCATCACTCGCGCGCCTTCCGGCCCGGGGGGTCTTGGGGTGTGGTGCTGGCTACTCGTCGGGGTGGTGCAGCTCGATGTCGTAGCCGTCCACGCCGGACCCGTCGACGTTCAACGCGTTGGCGACCGGCGGGTAGCCGGAGGCGATGACCGAGTAGTCGCCGGAGTCCAGGTCGGTGAAGGCGTATGCGCCGTCCTCACCGGTGGTGGAGGTGGCCACGACGTTGCCCGCCGCGTCCACCAGGGTCACCCGTGCGTCGGGCAGCGGCCTGCGGTCGGCCCCGGCGCGCACCGTGCCCTGGACCCGGGAGCCCGCGGCCAGGTCGATCTCGACGCGGGTGATGCCCTGTCCGTCGACCTCGACGGGGCGGGCGGTGGGGCGGAAGCCGGGGGCGTTGACCGCGAGGGTGAAGGTGCCGGTGACCATCTCCTCGAAGCGGAAGTCGCCGCGCTCACCGGACTTGCCGGTGGCCAGGACCTCGCCGCGTACGTCGGTGACCACGACCATGGCGTCCGCGACGGGGGTGCCGTCGACGGCGCTGCGGACCAGGCCCGCCAGGCCGCTGGTGCCCGAGAGGAGGATGTCGTGGCTCAGGGGCTCCTCGCCGATGACGACGGTGGAGGCCTGGGGCTGGTGGCCGTCGGCCGCGGCGATCAGCACGTAGCTGCCCGCGCTGGGCGCGTCCAGCCCGTAGGAGCCGTCCGCGTGGGCGACCGAGCGGCCGAGCTGACGGCCGCTGAGCGAGATCAGCGTGACCGCGGCACGGGCCACACCCACACCGTCGGCGTTCCGGACGGTCCCGCGGACCCCGTAGCCGGACTGTCCGGCTCCGGCACCGGCGGAGGCCATCGCTCCGAGAGGTTGTGTCTGTGACATGGGCTGTCCGTACTGCTCCTGCGAGTGCGAGGCGGTGGGGGTGAGGTCGGGCTGCCCCGCGTGGCGGGCGTGCCGCCCGGCCGGTGCACCGGCGCCGACGAGCGCGGGCTCGGGCGCGGGAGCGGTCGCGGCGACGGCCTCGGCCGGGGCCGGGGCGGGCTCGACGCCGGAGGCTTCCTGGTCCAGGCCCGACTTGGTCTTCAGCGGAACTTCCTTGATGAACAGGACGAAGATCAGTGCCAGCAGCGCTACGGGAGCGGCGTACAGGTAGATGTCGCCGATGCCGTGGCCGTAGGCGCTTTCGATCACCGTCCGGATGGGTCCGGGCAGCTTGTCCAGGTCGGGGATGGCGCTGCCTCCGCCGCCCGTCGGGCCGCCGTGGTCCATGCCGATCTTGTGCAGACCGTCCTCGACGTAGTCCGAGATCCGGTTGGACAGAACCGCGCCGAGCACCGAGACGCCCACCGCACCGCCGAGGGAGCGGAAGAAGTTGATCGTGGAGCTGGCGGCGCCCAGGTCGGAGGGGGCGACCTGGTTCTGGGTGGCCAGCACCAGGTTCTGCATCATCATGCCGACGCCCAGGCCGAGCAGCGCCATGAAGATCGCCATGTGCCAGTACTCGGTGTCGTAGCGCAGCGTGCCCAGCAGGCCGAGGCCCGCGGTCATCAGCACCCCGCCGGAGCACAGCCAGATCTTCCACTTGCCGGTACGGGTGATGATCTGGCCCGAGATGGTGGTGGAGAGGAACAGACCCGCGATCATCGGGATCGTCATCACACCGGCCATGGTCGGGGACTTGCCCCGGGCGAGCTGGAAGTACTGGCTCAGGTAGACCGTCGCGCCGAACATCGCGATGCCCACGAAGAGCGAGGCGAGCGCGGCGAGGGTGATGGTGCGGTTGCGGAACAGCCGCAGCGGGATGATCGGCTCGGCGACCTTCGACTCGATCAGCACGAAGATCAGTGCCAGCACGACCGTGCCGCCGACCATCGTGTAGGTCTGCCAGGACATCCAGTCGTACTTGTCGCCCGCGAAGGTGACCCA
This sequence comes from Streptomyces daliensis, assembly GCF_054782395.1. Lineage (NCBI taxonomy): Bacteria > Bacillati > Actinomycetota > Actinomycetes > Kitasatosporales > Streptomycetaceae > Streptomyces > Streptomyces daliensis. The sequence continues at coordinate 10,635 of NZ_BAAGSO010000024.1, forward strand.
GATGAGGATCAGCGAGGCCGCGGCGGCGACGAAGAAGGCGCCGGCCCAGTCGACCTTCACGTTCCGCTTCACGACGGGCAGGTGCAGGGTCTTCTGGAGCAGGATCAGCGCGATGACGGCGAAGGGGATGCCGACGTAGAAGCACCAGCGCCAGCCGAGCGCGTCGGTGTCGGTGATCACGCCGCCGAGCAGCGGACCGCCGACGGTGGCGACGGCGAAGACCGCGCCGATGTAACCGGTGTAGCGACCGCGCTCCCGGGGGGAGATCATCGCGGCGATCACGATCTGGGCCAGGGCGGATATACCGCCCATGCCTATGCCCTGTACGGCGCGCGAGGTGATCAGCATCGCCGGGTTGTGTGCCAGGCCCGCGCTCGCGGAGGCCAGCACGAAGATGACGATGGCCGTCTGGACCAGCACCTTCTTGCTGACCAGGTCCGCCATCTTGCCCCACAGCGGGGTCGAGGCGGTCATCGTCAGCAGCGAGGCCGTCACCACCCAGGTGTACGAGCTCTGGCCGCCGCCGAGATCGGAGACGATCCGGGGCAGTGCGTTCGAGACGATCGTCGAGGACAGAATGGCGACGAACATGCCGAGCAGCAGCCCGGACAGCGCCTCCATGATCTGCCGGTGCGTCATGGGCGCGGCTTCGGCGGAGTTGGCCTGCGCGTGCGACGCGTGCTTGGCCCCGCTTTCAGCCCCGGCTCCTTGCACACCGGAATGTGGTGTGGTCGTGGCCATTCGCTTCCTTCTTCTTTCCTTCGTGCGTGCTCAGCGACGTGCGGTGGGGATCTTGCTCTGTGTGTCGTTGTGGGTGCCGCGCGTGCGGCAGTCTCCGAAGCTCGACCGGAGCTTCTCCAGCATCGCGTTGAGCAGGGCGACGTCGTCGTCGGACCAGTCGTGCAGGTTCTGCTGGAGCATCTCCGTGGTGTGTTCGGAGAGCTGGTCCAGTTGTTTCTGACCGTTCTCGCTGATCCGCAGCAGCCGGGACCGGCCGTCCTGCGGATCGGGGTGGCGCTCGATCCAGCCGCGCTCTGCGACGTGGGTCACGTGGCGGCTGGTGACCGACATGTCCACGGCCATCAGCTCGGCCAGCCTGCCCGTGCGCATCTCGCCGAACTTGCTCAGGAGCATCAGCACGGCGGCCGAGGCGGGCGGGCAGTCATGGGGCAGACCCCGCGCCATCTCCCGTTTGACGGCGCCGATGGCGCTCAGGTGCCGGGCCAGTTCCTCGTACTGACTGCGTGCGGCCATCCGCCACCCCCAGGATTTTGTTGCTTAGGGCAACCATAGAAGCGGTTAGTTGCTGCACGCAAGTTGATTCCGGGCATGCGAGGCAAACAATCAACAAAGTCTCGGTGTGCTCCGGCTCAAGTCGGCCGGGCTCCGGGACCGGGCTGTATCCCGCCCCCGCGGTTCGCTAAGGTCTCGCCGTATGGCTCACAACCCCCAGTCACCGCAGGGCCCCGAAGGGCACCAGGACCCCGCGGGCAGCACGCAGATGTTCCGCGCGTTCGTCGATGAGGAGGCGCCGCAGCGGCGGGCCGCGCCGCCGCGGGCGCAGGCGGGGCCGCGGGTCGGTCTGATCGTCGGCGTGATCGTCGCCCTCGTCGTCATCGCCGGAGCGGTTTGGTTGGCCCTGGCTTAAGGGTCGCCCCTTCACGGGTCCCCTTCGCGGGGTGCGGTTCCCCTTCGCGGGGTGCGGAAGGAAACACAGGGTTGCCCCTGCACGCTGGTGTGCCCCTTCACGGGGTGCGGGGTGAAGCCCACACGGGGTGCGCGTCTCTCGTGGGGGTGCGCCTGCTGTGGGTGCCCCTTTGGGGGTTCGTTCGCGTGGTGCGGGCCGGTGGCACGGGTTGTGCCCACCCGTCCCGCCCACGGGACGATTGCCCACAACTTTTTGGCGCCGTCGCCCGGCGGGGCGTCCCTGTGTGGGGCGGTTCGCCGTTTTCGGGTGCGGGCCGGTAGCTTCGGCGCGGCCTATGGACCGGTGCGTCGCGGCTGGCGCCGCGTGTTTCTTGGCTCGGGTCGTGGTTGTGGGTGTGTGGGTGGGGGGTGTCCGGTGCCGGGGTGGGGTGTCTCCTCGGCGTGAAGGTCTCGTTGTCGGCTTTAGGCCGGTGACTTTCTCGACCTGCGGGGACACCCCACCCCGTCCCCGTCCCGCCGGTGGCCCGCTATCCGGTTCCGGGTCGGCCGGGGCCGACTCCATGGCGTGCGGCGGCACGAAAACCAGCGCGGGACCTTACGGTTCCCGCTTCACGGGCCGACCGTCCCGCGCAACACCCCCGGTGCAGGGGTGCGCCTACCCGATTGCCCCCTGGGGTCTCGTTGGCGTGCTGCGGGCCGGTGGGTGGGTTGTGCCCACCCTCCCCCAGCTACCGCTGGGAGGTGCCCCCTCGCCGAGCGGGACGCT
>NZ_BAAGSO010000025.1:0-6338 GCF_054782395.1 Streptomyces daliensis
CGGCGGTGCCGAACCGTCCCGCGTGGCGGGGGAGGGGCCGGCGGTGCGGCCAGGCCCACCCCTGTTCCGCCGCGACGGCGAGCCGCCCCACGGCGCATCCCGGCGGTGCCGAGCTGTCCTGCGTGGCGGGGAGGCGCCGGGCCCAGACAGGGGCACAGGGCCGGTGACCTCGCGCCCCCGCGCACCATACGCACCGCACCGCGGCCCCCCGCAGCGTCGTACCCTGGAGGCCCCGGCCGCGCCCCGCGTGTCCGGGTCTCCGCGCTGTCCAGCCCCGGGTAGCCCACCGCCACCCCCAGCCCACCCACGGGACGGAACGCCCTTCATGAGTCTCAACGGACTGCTCGACGCCGTCGTGCGGGACCCCGCGCTCGACGAGGCCGTCAAGGCCGCCGCCGACGGCAACCGGCACCACGTCGATCTCGTCGGCCCCCCGGCCGCGCGCCCCTTCGCCGTCGCCGCGCTCGCCCGCTCCGCGCGGCGGCCCGTGCTGGCCGTGACCGCGACGGGCCGTGAGGCCGAGGACCTGGCGGCGGCCCTGCGCTCGCTGCTGCCGCCGGACGGCGTCGTCGAGTTCCCGTCCTGGGAGACCCTGCCCCACGAGCGGCTCTCGCCCCGCTCGGACACCGTCGGCCGCCGCCTCGCCGTGCTGCGCCGCCTGGCGCACCCGGACCCGGCCGACCCGGCGACGGGCCCCGTCAGCGTCGTCGTCGCACCTGTGCGCTCCGTGCTTCAGCCGCAGGTCAAGGGTTTGGGCGAGCTGGAGCCCGTCGCGCTGCGCCAGGGCCAGAACATCGACCTGGAGGAGGTCGTCGACGGGCTGGCGGCGGCCGCCTACGCGCGCGTCGAGCTGGTCGAGAAGCGCGGCGAGTTCGCCGTGCGCGGCGGCATCCTGGACGTGTTCCCGTCCACCGAGGAGCACCCGCTGCGGGTGGAGTTCTGGGGCGACGACGTCGAGGAGATCCGCTACTTCAAGGTCGCCGACCAGCGCTCGCTGGAGGTCGCCGAGCACGGCCTGTGGGCGCCGCCGTGCCGTGAGCTGCTGCTGACGGACGACGTGCGCGAGCGGGCAGCGGCCCTCGCGCAGGAGCACCCGGAGCTGGGCGAACTGCTCGGCAAGATCGCCGAGGGGATCGCCGTCGAGGGCATGGAGTCGCTGGCTCCGGTCCTCGTCGACGAGATGGAGCTGCTGCTCGACGTCCTGCCCGAGGGCAGCATGGCCATGGTGTGCGACCCGGAGCGGGTCCGTACGCGCGCCGCCGACCTGGTGGCCACCTCGCAGGAGTTCCTCCAGGCGTCCTGGGCCGCCACCGCCGGGGGCGGCGCGGCCCCCATCGACGTGGACGCGGCCTCCCTGTGGGGCATCGCGGACGTGCGCGAGCGGGCCCGTGAGCTGGGCATGATGTGGTGGTCGGTGAGCCCCTTCGCGGCCACGGACGACGCGGACCCGGAGCTGGACACCCTCACCCTGGGCATGCACGCGCCCGAGACGTACCGGGGCGACACGGCCCGCGCGCTCGCCGACACCAAGGGCTGGCTGGCGGGGGGCTGGCGGTGCGTGTACGTCACGGAGGCGCACGGTCCGGCGGCCCGTACCGTCGAGGTGCTGGGCGGCGAGAACATCGCGGCCCGGCTCGACTCCGAGCTGGAGACGATCACCCCGTCGGTCGTGCATGTGGCCTGCGGCTCCCTCGACAACGGCTTCGTCGATCCGGGGCTCAAGCTGGCCGTGCTGACGGAAACGGACCTGTCGGGCCAGAAGGCGGCGGGCAAGGACGCGGCCCGCATGCCCGCGAGGCGCCGCAAGCAGATCGACCCCCTCACGCTCCAGCCGGGCGACTACATCGTCCACGAGCAGCACGGCGTCGGCCGCTACATCGAGATGGTGCAGCGCACGGTGCAGGGCGCGACCCGCGAGTATCTGCTCGTCGAGTACGCCCCGGCCAAGCGCGGCCAGCCCGGCGACCGCCTCTACATCCCCACCGACCAGCTTGAGCAGATCACCAAGTACGTGGGCGGCGAGGCCCCCTCGCTGCACCGGCTCGGCGGCGCCGACTGGACGAAGACCAAGGCGCGCGCGAAGAAGGCGGTCAAGGAGATCGCCGCCGACCTGATCAAGCTGTACTCCGCGCGCATGGCGGCCCCCGGCCACGCCTTCGGCCCCGACACGCCCTGGCAGCGCGAGCTGGAGGACGCCTTCCCGTACGCCGAGACCCCGGACCAGCTCACCACCATCGGCGAGGTCAAGGAGGACATGGAGAAGTCGGTCCCGATGGACCGGCTGATCTGCGGCGACGTTGGCTACGGCAAGACGGAGATCGCCGTGCGGGCCGCGTTCAAGGCGGTGCAGGACGGCAAGCAGGTCGCGGTCCTGGTCCCGACGACGCTGCTCGTGCAGCAGCACTTCAGCACCTTCACCGAGCGCTACGGCCAGTTCCCCGTCAACGTCCGGGCCCTGTCCCGCTTCCAGACCGACACCGAGGCGCGGGCGACGCTCGACGGGCTGCGCGACGGCACCGTCGACCTCGTCATCGGCACGCACCGGCTCTTCTCCTCGGAGACCAAGTTCAAGGACCTGGGCCTGGTCATCGTCGACGAGGAGCAGCGCTTCGGCGTCGAGCACAAGGAGCAGCTCAAGAAGCTCCGCGCCAACGTGGACGTCCTCACCATGTCCGCGACGCCCATCCCGCGCACCCTGGAGATGGCGGTGACGGGCATCCGCGAGATGTCGACGATCACCACCCCGCCGGAGGAGCGGCACCCGGTGCTGACCTTCGTCGGCCCGTACGAGGAGCGGCAGATCGGCGCGGCGGTGCGGCGCGAGCTGCTGCGCGAGGGCCAGGTCTTCTACATCCACAACCGCGTCGAGTCCATCGACCGCGCGGCGGCGCGGCTGCGGGCCGCGGTGCCGGAGGCCAGGATCGCCACGGCGCACGGGCAGATGTCGGAGCAGGCGCTGGAGCAGGTGGTGGTCGACTTCTGGGAGAAGAAGTTCGACGTGCTGGTCTCCACGACGATCGTCGAGAACGGCATCGACATCTCCAACGCCAACACCCTGATCGTGGAGCGCGGCGACAACTTCGGCCTCTCGCAGTTGCACCAGTTGCGCGGGCGCGTGGGGCGCGGCAGGGACCGCGGCTACGCCTACTTCCTGTACCCGCCCGAGAAGCCGCTGACGGAGACCGCGCACGAGCGGCTGGCCACCATCGCGCAGCACACGGAGATGGGCGCGGGCATGTACGTCGCGATGAAGGACCTGGAGATCCGCGGCGCGGGCAACCTGCTGGGCGGCGAGCAGTCGGGGCACATCGCGGGTGTGGGCTTCGACCTCTACGTACGGATGGTCGGCGAGGCCGTCGCCGACTACCGCGCGGCGCTCGACCCGGACAGCGCGGAGGAGGAGGCCCCGCTGGAGGTCAAGATCGAACTGCCCGTCGACGCGCACGTCCCGCACGACTACGCGCCCGGCGAGCAGTTGCGGCTCCAGGCGTACCGGGCCATCGCCTCCGCGAACTCGGAGGCGGACATCGCGGCGGTCCGCGAGGAACTGACCGACCGCTACGGTCCGCTGCCGGAACCGGTCGAGAACCTTCTCCTGGTCGCGGGCCTGCGCATGCTGGCCCGCGCCTGCGGCGTCACGGACATCACCCTCCAGGGCAACAACGTCCGCTTCAGCCCCGTGGAACTCCGCGAGTCCCAGGAACTCCGCCTGAAGCGGCTCTATCCCCGCTCGGTCATCAAGTCCGCCGCCCACCAGGTGCTGGTTCCCCGGCCGAAGTCGGGGGGCGGGATCGGCGGCAAGCCGGTGGTGGGGCGCGAACTGCTGGCGTGGGTGGGCGAGTTCCTCACGACGGTGGTCGGGGCGTAGGCGGCCCCCGCCGGGTCCGGGGTGGGCCGGGCCCGCTTCGCGGGGTGCGCCGGGATCCGGTGCGTGGCTGATCCCTTCGCGGGCCGGGCTCAGTCCCGGCTCGCCCCTTCGGGCCACAGGACGTGGACGGGTACGCCGGCCCGACGCGCGTACGCCACCACGTCGGCGGTGCCGCCGTACCCCCGCGCGGGCCGCCCGTCCCACACGGCGACGAGCCGCTCGATGAGCCCCACCATGACCTCGCTGCCCGCCATGTGGGCGTCCGGGTCGGATGCGGTGAGCCCGGTGGAGTGGGCGTGGGTTGCCCGTCGCAGCAGGTCGTCGTACGTGGCGTGATGCCAGGCGGGCAGGCCGTCCCGGTACGCGCGGGCCGGGACGACGGCCTCGATCCGCCCGCCACGATCGAGCACGGCCCGCGCGAACCACGCGTCGGGCCCGTCGGCGAGACATGACACGCCGACAAGCGCGTCGGCCCCGTACCGCCCCACCTCGTCGGCGAGGGCCGCGCGGACCACCCGCTCGACCGTGGAGGGGAGACCCCGGTGCCCGGTGATGCCGAGGCGCATGACGGTTCCTCCCACTCGACTTCGTCAGCTCATGTGCGGCTGAACCGGCCCTCGTTCATGCCGGTGATGAATCCTGCGAAGGCTTCGTGGCCGAACAACAGCGCTGGCCCGGCGGGGTTCTTCGAGTCACGTATGGCGATGCCGGAGTGGGAGCGGGTCGCGTCCGCTATCTCTACGCACTGCGATTCGCTTCCCCCGCTGTAGGAGGACGTCTTCCAGTCCACGCCCTTGAGCTCGGGGGCTGTGAGGGTACGTCTGTTCTTCGTGGTCATTTGTGCGGTCCTTCCAGATACTCGTTGAGTAGGTCCCGTGACTTGTCGACGGTAAGCGCGATCTCGGCGATGGCGGCGAACTCCCTCTCCAGGAAGCTCACTTGCGCCGCGTCGTCGGTGTGGCTTCCGCCCATCGGGCCGTCCACACTGGCGACCTTCGCCCAAGGGTGTTTGTAGGACAGGAGGGTGATGGCGCCGCTCGATCCGTATGTCGGGTGAGTGGTGAGCGGGATGATCTGCAATTCGACGTTCGCCATCTCCGAAGCGTCGAGCAGTTTGCGAATTTGATCCCGCATGATGGCGGGCCCCGACTCGAACGTGGCGTGCAGTGCCGACTCGGGTACGAGGGCGTGCAGCCTGGTTGCTGTGCTGAGAACGGCCTGCCGGGCCAGCCGGATCGCGACCAGCATCTCGGCGTGCTCGGGGGAGACCGCAGTGGGCCGGCGGGTAATCATCTCCCGGACGTAGCCGGGGGACTGGAGCAGGCCTGGAACGATCACCGGGTGCTGGACCTGGAGTGTCTGAGCCTCGGCTTCCAGCTCGATGAAGTCGAGGTAATTCTGGCCGATGCGGCCCGCGTAGGCTGCCCACCAGCCTTCGCCAAGGGGCTGCTCCGCTGCCCGCGCGACCTCTTCGACACCGTCCGGATCGTCGACGCCCAACCGCTGGCACAGCGTTCGTACTTCCTCGTCCGAGACCCGGTAGGTGCCCCGCTCGATGCGGCTGAGCCGAGTGGTGTCCCACCCCATGAGCTTGGCGGCGTCCCCGGACCTCACAGTGCCGCGCCAGCGACGCAACTGGCCACCAACTCTTCGCCGTTTGATGGTTGGCGTCGCTCTCTTCTGCGTCATGGGCGCAGTTTGGCACGCTGCCGACGACCTCGGCGATGGGCACTAGCGTGCGAGCCATTTGGCGATCGTGTGAACCGTATTGCGTTACGACCGCCAAAAGGAGCACTCTTAAGGTCCAATGGGATGTGCCCGCGTCTCAGGCCACGCCTATTCGTCGCGCACGGTTCTTCCCGCTGCTCATGTGGGCCGGGTTCTCGCCTGGCCGGTAAGACCGTCGTCCCGTCGTGGACGTCGGCCCTCAACTCCTCCGACGAAGTCGAGGCAGCAATGCGCGAGCGCAGCACCGCTCAAGGCAAGACGCGGGACCGGATGGACCGGGAGCGCGCAACCGATCCCCCGCACCACCCATCCAGGAGACTCCCGACGACCCCGTCCGCGACCTCACGGGCCTTTGAGGTGGCCTTCACGCCGGAGCCTGTACGTGTGGGACACGTGCGTCGGATCACGGCTGCGTTCCTGGGGCTCTGGGACGTGGAACCGCTGGTCGAGAGCGTCGTACTCGCTGTCTCCGAGCTGGTCACCAATGCCGTCCGGCACGGGACCGGAGACGTGGGGCTGCGGGTCGTGTATGTGCCGGGTGAGCTGCGCGTCGAGGTCAGCGATGGGAGCGCGGCTCCGGCCGAACTGCGTTCCGCCGCCGATGACGACGAGTCGGGGCGCGGCCTCTTCCTCGTCGCCGTCCTCGCCCAGAACTGGGGGGTTACTGAGGTTTTCGGGTTGGTGTCGGTCAGGGTGGAGTGATGGCCAGTCCGGTCTCGGCCAGGCAGCCGTCGATGAGGTG
>NZ_BAAGSO010000026.1:0-15063 GCF_054782395.1 Streptomyces daliensis
GCACAGCGCACCACGCACAGCACCACACCGCTGTCGCCCGCGCCCAACAGACACCGGCGCCTCCGCCCCCGCCTCCGCCCCCGCCCGACAAGAAGCGAACCGTTTCACCGCGTTCGCCGCCGTTCGCCGCCATTCGACGACGTTTCACCGCGCGACGCGCATAAAGTGCGCCGCATGACCCAGCGACCCACCCAAGCCGTGGTCCTGGCCGGAGGCCAGGGCTCGCGACTGCGGCCGTACACGGACGACCGCCCGAAGCCGATGGTCGAGATCCCCGGCACCGGCATGCCGATCATCGGCCATCAGCTCTCCTGGCTGGCCGCCGAGGGCGTCACCGACGCCGTCGTCTCCTGCGGTCACCTCGCCGAGGTCCTCCAGGAGTGGCTGGACGGCGCCGAACTCCCCCTGCGCGTCACCACCGTGGTCGAGCGCGAGCCCCTGGGGCGCGGCGGCGGGCTGAAGTACGCTGCGGGCTCACTGCCACGCCCCGAGCAGCCCTGGTACGCCACCAACGGCGACATCTGGACGCGCTTCTCGCTGCGCGCGATGGCCGACTTCCACGACGAGCGCGACGCGACGGCCACCCTCGCGCTGGCCCGCCCGCGCATCCCCTGGGGCGCCGTCGAGACCGACCGCTTCGGGCACGTCCTCGACTTCATCGAGGCGCCGCCCTCCCCGTATCTGATCAACGCGGGCGTCTACGTCTTCTCCCCCGCCTTCTCCGGGCTGCTGCCCGACCGGGGCGACCACGAGCGCACCACCTTCCCCCGGCTCGCCCGTGAGCGGCGCCTGGCGGGCTTCCCGCTGCCCCAGGGCGCGTACTGGCGGGCCATCGACACCGCCAAGGACCTCACGGAGGCCGCCAAGGAGCTGGAGGGCCACCCCTCGTAGCCACCCCGTGGTCGCGCACGCGCACACTCGCACGCGCACACTCGCGCACGCGCGCACACGTGTAAGGGGCCCGCTCCATGGAGCGGGCCCCTTACCGGGCCGGGAGCCGGAGGGCCGGGGGTCCGAGGGGCCGGGAGGGCGGCCTAGCCCCCGCCGCCCAGCAGGCCGCCCAGCGCGCCGCCGCCACCGCTGTCCCCGCCCCCGGAGGACGACGTGGAGCTGCGTCCGCTGCCCGAACCGCCCGTGGTGCCGCCCGCGGCACTGCTGCCGCTCTGCGTCCCCGTCGTGCCGCCCGCCGAGGGCTGCGCGTCGGGCGCCGACTGCTGGGCCGGGGGCGCCGTCTGCTGCTGCGGCGCCTGGACCGTCTCCTGCTGGCCCGGCTGCCGCGGTCCCGCCGTCTCGCCCGGCTGCTGCTGGCCCGTCGAGGCGGACGCCGAGGGGCTGGCCGAGCGCTTGTCCCTGCCCTCGCCCGGAGCGCCGGGCGAGCCCGTCGCGCCCGGGCCCTGTGTGGCCTGGCCGCCCGCCGTGCGCTGCCCTGGGCCCTTCGGCAGCGGGGAGCCGGGGAGCTGGTTCGTCGGCGGGTGGCCCGGCTCGGGGACCGTGGCCGTCTGCGAGGAGCGCACGGCCCCGCCCAGCGTGGAGCCGATCAGCAGCGCAGAGCCGACGACGATGGTGGCGACGACGGCGCCGCGCCGCAGCACCCTGCGGCGCAGGTCCCAGAGGTCGGCGCGGGGGCCGAGCTTCCGCCAGGCGTCCGTCGCCAGCTTGCCGTCGACGGAGTAGACCGGCGCGCCCGCGATGAGGAGCGGGCTCCAGGCGGCGAGGTAGATGATGTCCGGCGCGTCGTACGCGGGAACCGTGCTCCAGCTCACCGTCATCAGCAGCGCCGCCGACAGCAGCGCCCCGATCCCGGCCGCGAGCCGCTGCCACAGCCCGCACATCGTCAGTACGCCGACGATGACCTGGAGGAAGGCGACGGTCAGCCCCGAGCCGACGGGGTGCTCCAGCGCGAAGTCCCGCAGGGGCGAGGCGATGGTCCACGGCTCCAGCCTGCGCAGCCAGGTGACCATCGAGCCGCGTTCGCCGCCGTCGAAGTACACGGGGTCGCAGAGCTTACCCATGCCCGCGTAGATGGAGATGAAGCCGAGGAAGATCCGCAGGGGGAGCAGGACGACACCGAGGTTCATCCGGCGGCCTGGGTAGTACGCCTGGCGGCGCGCGACGTCGGCCGCCGCGCCCCCGCCGATCCGGTACTCCTGGTCTCTCAGCTCGTACGCGCCCTCGTCCCCACCGGGCCCTGTGCCGGAGCCGGAGCCGTCCGCGAGGAGGGCTCCCGGCTCATCGTCGTCGAACGCGCCGCGCGCGGGCCGCACCCCCCGCAGCAGCGGCTCGGGGGCCGTCTCGGGGGGCCGGGGGCCGCGCGGGGGGCCGACGACGGTCGCGGGGCCGGCCGCTCGCGCGTCGCCCTCCTCGATCCGGGGCAGCGTCTGCGTGGTGGCGCCGGGCGTCTCCGGGACCTCCTGGGTTCCCGCGCGCACCGCCTGGAGCAGCTTCGTCGCGCCGGACTCGCCGGGCTCGGTGTGCCCGCTCCAGACGACGGGCGCGCGCCGCCTGGCGTGCGCGCCGCGTTCGCTCCCCGCCGCCGGGCCCTGGCCCGGGGCCGCGCCCGCGGTGACCGCGGGAAGCTGCTCCGTGTCCTCGAACGCACCGCCCCTGGCGGCGCCTCGGGATGCGGTACGGGAAGCGCTCGCGGAAGTGGCCCTGGCCGTCGACGCGGCGAGCTGCACACGGAAGCTCGCGTGGTTGACGATGACCTGCGCGGGATCGGAGGGGACCTTGACCGTGCTCAGCACCGGCTCGTCGTCGAAGAATCCGCGCGGGCTTCCCCCTGGGTCCTCCCCAGGGCGCCTGCCCGAGGGGCCGGGTGTGCGGGGTGTTCTCGTGTCCACGCTCATCTAACCGAGTGATGGACGTTTAAGACACTGCCTTGACCTGACTGATCTGTCCGAGGCCCGTCAAGCCCGGCGGGCCGGCCCCGCGCGTACGCCCGCGAGCCCCGTCGTGCGCCCCCGGGCCCGCACCGCTTGGGCGGGCGCCCTGACTGCCGTCAGGCGCGCCTGCGCGCCGCCTCGTAGAGGACCACGCCCGCGGCCACGCCCGCGTTCAGCGACTCGGCGCCGCCCGGCATCGGGATGCGGACGCGCACGTCGCAGGTCTCGCCGACGAGCCGGGACAGGCCCTTGCCCTCGCTGCCGACCACGATGACCACGGGGCCGTCCAGCGCCGCCAGGTCCTGGAGCTCGACCTCGCCGTCGGCGGCGAGGCCGACGACCGTGGCGCCCGCCTTCTGGTAGCCCTCCAGCGCGCGGGTCAGATTGGTGGCGCGCGCGACCGGCGTACGTGCGGCCGTGCCCGCCGAGGTCTTCCAGGCGCCCGCCGTCATCCCGGCCGCCCTGCGCTCGGGCACCACGACGCCGTGCCCGCCGAAGGCGGAGACGGAGCGGACGACCGCGCCGAGGTTGCGCGGGTCGGTGACGCCGTCGAGGGCGACGATCAGCGGGTCCTCACCGTCGTCGTAGGCGGCGGCGGTGAGGTCCTCGGGGTGCGCGTACTCGTAGGGCGGGACCTGGAGGACGAGGCCCTGGTGGTTGAGCCCGTTCGTCATGCGGTCCAGCTCGGGCTTGGGGGCCTCCATCAGGTGGATGCCGCCGCGCTCGCCCGCCACGCGCACGGCCTCGCGCACGCGCTCGTCGTTCTCGATGAACTGCTGCACGTAGAGCGTGTTCGCGGGCACGCCCTCGCGCAGCGCCTCGACCACGGAGTTACGGCCGACGACCAGTTCCGACGTGCCCTTGCCGCTGCCCTTGCGCTGCGGGCGGCCCTGGGCGCGACGGGTCCTGGCCTGCGCCGCGCGCTGCTTGGCGTGGCCCTTGCGCATCTCGGCGGGCGGGGTCGGGCCCTTGCCCTCCAGGCCGCGGCGGCGCTGCCCGCCGCTGCCGACCTGCATGCCCTTCTTGTTCGACGTGCGCTTGTTACGGCGCTGGCTGTTTCCCGCCATGTCAGTGCACCTGTTTCTCTTCCTGCGCCGCACTGCGTCCGGCGGTCACGGCTTGCTGCTTACGTTTGTTCACCGGGCCGCGCGCGTACGGACGGCGCTACGGCATCCGTACGGCACACACGTACGACCGTACGCGAAACCAGGCACCCGGGCGGCCCGTAGGCCGGGACCCGGCCTACGGATCAGTGGGAGCCGTCCAGCTCCCAGCGCGGGCCCGAGGGGGTGTCCTCGATGACGAGTCCGGCCCCCTTCAGTTCGTCGCGGATGGCGTCCGCCGTCGCGTAGTCCTTGCGTGCGCGCGCCGCCTGGCGCTGGTCCAGCACGAGCCGGACCAGCGAGTCGACGACGGCGTGCAGGTCCTCGCCGCGCGCCGTGTCGCCCCCGGAGGTCCACTGCGGCTCCAGCGGGTCGAGGCCGAGGACGCCGAGCATGGCCCGTACGTCGGCGAGGGCCGTGGCCGCCGTCTCCTTGTCGTTCGCGCTCAGGGCCGCGTTGCCCTGGCGGACCGTGGTGTGGAGCACGGCGAGCGCCTGGGGGACGGCGAAGTCGTCGTCCATGGCCTCGGCGAAGGACGCCGGGACCTCGGCGGCTGGCCCCGTGGCGCCCACCGTCTCGGCCGCACGCTGGAGGAAGCCCTCGATGCGGCCGAAGGCGGCCTCGGCCTCGCGCAGCGACTCCTCGCTGTACTCGACGGTGGAGCGGTAGTGCGGGGTGCCCAGGTAGTAGCGCAGGACGACGGGGCGCCAGTGCTTGACCATCTCGGAGACGAGCACCGAGTTGCCGAGCGACTTGCTCATCTTCTCGCCGCTCATGGTGACCCAGGCGTTGTGCGCCCAGTAGGTGGCGAAGTCGTCGCCGAACGCCTTGGACTGGGCGATCTCGTTCTCGTGGTGCGGAAAGACGAGATCGACGCCGCCGCCGTGGATGTCGAAGGCCGGGCCGAGGTACTTGTGCGCCATCGCCGAGCACTCCAGGTGCCAGCCGGGGCGGCCACGGCCCCAGGGCGTCTCCCAGCTCGGCTCGCCCGGCTTGGCGGCCTTCCACATGGCGAAGTCGCGCGGATCCCGCTTGCCGGTCTCGCCCTCCCCCTCGGGCTGGAGGAGGTTGTCCAGCTCCTGGTTGGAGAGCTGGAGATAGCCCTCGTAGGAGCGGACGTCGAAGTAGACGTTGCCGTCCGAGGCGTAGGCGTGGCCGCTGTCGATGAGGGCGCGCATCATCTCGACCATCTCGGGGACGTGGCCCGTGGCGCGCGGCTCGTAGGTGGGCGGCAGGCAGCCGAGCGCGTCGTAGGCGGCGTTGAAGGCGCGCTCGTTCTCGTAGCCGATCGACCACCAGGGGCGGCCCTGGTCCGCGGCCTTGGCGATGATCTTGTCGTCGATGTCCGTGACGTTCCGGACGAAGGTGACGTCATAGCCGCGGTACGTGAACCAGCGGCGCATGATGTCGAAGTTGAGCCCCGAGCGGATGTGCCCGATGTGCGGGGCCGCCTGCACCGTCGCGCCGCACAGGTAGATCGAGACACAGCCCGGCACGAGGGGGCTGAAATCGCGAATCTGCCGGGCGCTGGTGTCGTACAGGCGAATAGTCACGCGTCAAGGGTAGTAGGCGCGCGGGGGTGCCGGTGCCGCACCTGGGGACGTAGGCGGAGGGGGTACGCCGGAAGGGACGCGGACGAGTGGTTTACGGGGCCGTCGTCGGCAGAGCGGAGCGGTGGCGCGGGCGCCTGGGGGCGACGGGCCCGTCAGGCCGCCGCGCGGGGTCCCACCGCGCGGGCCGCGACCGCGCCCAGCAGCGGCACGGCGGCCAGCGCCGCCCACGCCGTCGCGGGCCCGAGGCCGCTGCCCAGCAGCGCGCCCGTCGCCGCGCTCCCGCCCAGCACGACGAGCCCCGAGAACGACGAGAGCGCGCCCATCGCGAAGCCCAGGTGCCGGCCGGGGACGTACTCCGTGACCAGCGCACGCGCGGAGGGCACCGCCAGCATCTGGCCGAGGGTCAGCAGCAGCACGTATCCGGCGGCGGGCAGCAGCCCGTAGGGCCCGGTGAGCCCGAACGGCGCGGCCACCGCGACGACGGCGAACCCGGCCGCGACGACGAGCAGCCCGAGGCAGAGCGTGGCGCGCTGGCCCAGCCGCTCCCCCGCGCGGGCCGTGACGGGCAACTGCGCGCAGACGACGAGGAGGGAGGAGAGCGCGAAGAGCCAGCCCAGCGCGGCCTGCGAACCTGTCGCGCGCACGACCTCCTCGGGGAGGGCCAGATAGAGCTGGTTGTAGGCGAGGAGGTAGGTGCTGTAGGCGAGGCAGAGGAGGAGGAAGGGGCGGTTGCGCAGCGCGGCGCGGGCCGCCGCGCGGGCCCCGTCGCGGGAGCCGTCCTCTTGCCGGTCGTGGTCGTGGTCGCGGCGGGGCATCAGGCGCCACTGCGCGGCCAGTACGGCGACGAAGACGAGCGCTCCCGCCCAGCAGGCCGTACGGAAGTCGGCCAGCAGGAGCAGCGAGCCGAGCAGCGGGCCCAGGAACGAACCGGCCTGCCCGGCGGCCGAGAAGACCGCGAGCGTACGGGCGCGGGGGTGCCCCGTCGCCGCCTCGAACCTGACCGCCTGACGCGCGGTCTCCGACTCGACGGCGGGCGAGAAGAGCGCGGCCGCGAAGCCGACGCAGACGACGGCGGCGACCACGGAGACGGTGCCGTCCGCCCGCGCGAGCCACAGGAACCCGGCGATCCGCAGCACGCACCCGGCGAGCACGACCGGGCGCGGCCCGTACCGGTCGGTGAGCACCCCGCCGACCACGAAGAGGCCCTGCTGGCTGAACGTCCGCAGCCCCAGCACGAGGCCGACGAGCCAGCCGCCCATGCCAAGGCCGTCGCCCAGGTGCGCCGCGAGATAGGGGAGGACGGCGAAGAAGCCGACGTTGAAGGCGAGCTGGGTGAGGGCGAGCAGGCGCAAGAGCGGTGGCAGCACGCGCAGATCCCGCAACGCCCCGCCCTTCTCACGCAGCCCTCCGCGCCACCGCCCGCTGGACCCGCTGGACCCGCTGCGTGCGCCGGGCACGCCCGGAGCGGTGCCGCCCTGGCGCTCCGAGTGCTCCCGGCGGCTCACCGGACAGCCCCCTCCGCCAGCGGACGGCCATCAGCAGACGCGACGGCACCCTCGGCCCCGCGCCACCGCCCGCCAGAAGCGGTGCCGCCCTGGCGCTCCGAGTGCTCCCGGCGGCTCACCGGACAGCCCCCTCCGCCAGCGGACGGCCATCAGCAGACGCGACGGCGCCGTCAGCCCGTACCGCGCCCCCTCCCCCGCGGCGGCGCGGGAGCCGGAGGGAGCCGGCGAGGACGGAGAGTGCGCCCAGCGCTGCCAGTGCGGCGGCGGGGGCGAGGACGGCCCAGGGGGCGCGTTCCACGTACGGCATGTTCTCCGAGAGCATCCGCCCCCACTCCGGAGCCGGAGGTTCCGCGCCCAGGCCGAGGAACCCCAGGGAGGCGAGCGCCAGAGCCAGCGCCGGAACGCGCAGCAGCGCGTGCCGGAGTACGGGCGGGAGGACGCCGGGCAGGACGTGCCGCGTCAGCAGATGCGCGCGCCCGGCGCCGAGCGCGACGGCGGACTCCAGATGCGCGGCGGCCCGTTCCTCCTCGTACAGCCCCGCCGTGTGCGCGGCCAGCGGCGCCCAGGCCACCACGGCGACGGCGACGGCCGCGCCCCACGCGCCGGGCCCCAGCAGCCCCGCGACGATCAGCCCGGACACCACGGGCGGCAGCGCGTTGGCGACCTCGCGCAGGCCCTCCGTCCAGCGGGCCAGCAGCCCTGCCGCCAGCCCGGCGAGCAGTGTGACGGCGCCGACGGCGACGGCGGTGAGCGCCGTACGGGCCGCGCCGTGCCCCAGCCTGGCCAGCACGTCGCGGCCCAGCGAGTCGGTGCCCAGCGGATGCGCGGCGCTCGGCGACGCCAGCCGCGCCGCCGCGTCGACGGCGAGCGGGTCGCGCAGCAGCCCCACGACGACGGTGACCGCGAGCAGCGCGCCCAGCACGCCCGTCGCGCCCCAGAGCAGCGGCCCTGCGGGCAGCCGGGGGCGGCGCAGCGCGGGGATGGCGGCGGCGTGCAGCGCGGGGCCGATCAGCGTGCGCCTGGCCACGCCCACGAGCGCTCCCACCGCGACTCCGAGCGCGAGCAGCACGAGCACGCTCGCCTGGAGTACGGGCAGGTCCTGCGCGAGCGCCGCGTCGAGCGCCGTCCTGCCAAGACCCGGCACGGCGAACAGGGACTCCACGGCGACGGCGCCGCCCGTCAGGCCGACGACGACGAAGCCGAACTGCGGCAGCAGCGGCGGCAGCACCCGGCGCAGCGCGTGCCGTGCGATGCGCGCGGGCGGCACGCCGAAGGCCACGTTCGTGCGGACCCACGGTTCGGCGAAGGCGGCGGGCAGCGCGTCGTCCAGCAGCCGTCCCAGCAGCGCCCCCGCGGGCACGCCCATGGCCAGCGCGGGCAGCACCGCCGTCTGCGGCCCGTCCCAGCCCAGCGGCGGGAACCAGCCGAGGCGTACGGCGAACACGGCCGCGAACACGGCGGCCAGCAGGAACTCGGGCAGCGCCGCCAGCACGGCGGCCAGCGTCCCGGCCCGCGCCCGCACCGCGCCGGTGCCGCGCGCGCCCGCGAGCAGCGTGCGGAGGCTGAGCGCGGCGGCCAGCAGGACGGCGACGGCGAGGGAGACGCCCATGAGTGTCAGCGAGACGCCGAGCCCGGAGAGGACGTCGGGGCGCACGGGGAGGCCCGAGACCCAGGAGGTGCCGAAGTCGCCGCGTACGAGGCCGCCGAGCCAGCGGCCGAGGACGCGCGCCGGTCCTTCGTCGAGACCGGTCTGCGCGCGAATGGCGGCGAGGGCCGAGGGGGTCGGCTCACGGTCGGCGTAGCGGGCGTGCAGGATCGCGCGGGCCGGGTCGGTACGGGTCAGCCACGGCAGCAGCCCGACGGCGAGCAGCACGAGGACCGCGGCGGCGAGCCGTCCTGCGGCCACCCACAGCCCGGCGGCGAGCGCCTTGCCGGGAAGCCGCCCCGTGTCCGACGGCCCCGTCGCACCGGTCCCGTCCGTCGCACCCGCGCGGGATATGCCTCCCGCCCGCACCGCTCAGCCGCGCCGTGTGTCGGCGGTGACCAGGGTGCGCTCCATCGGGTCGAAGGAGACCCCCTCGACGCCGTCGGCCACGCCCTGGACGAAGCGCTCGTGGAGGAGCGGTACGACGGCGTCGGTGCCCAGCACCCGCGCCTCCGCGCGCATCTCGGCGTGCTGCCGCTTCTCCGTGTCGGCGGTGCCCGCCGCCTTGCGCACGGCGGAGTCGACGGAGCCGTCGCAGAGCTGGGAGATGTTGAAGGAGCCGTCGCACGTGAAGTCGGACTGGAGGTAGGAGACCGGGTCGCCGGTGTCCAGGAGGGTGTTGCGGGCCTGGAGGAACGCGTCGTACTTGCCGGAGAGCGCGTCCGCCTCCATCTGCGCGTAGTCGCGGACGTCCTGCTTGACCTTGAACCCGGCCTTGCGCAACTGCTGCTGGAGGACGGTGGCGACCTCGGGCAGTTCGGGCCGGTTGGTGTACGTGGCCAGCGTGATGGTCTTCGTCGCCTTCACGTCCTTCTCCGGCGCGGCGTCGGCGCGCCCGGAGACCTTGACCCGCTTGTCCTGCGCCCAGCTCACGCCGGGTCCGAACAGCCCGCGCGGGGTGTCGGCGCGGCCCTCGTAGACGCCCTTGATCAGCGCCTTGCTGTCGACGGCCTCGCGCACGGTGGCGCGCATGCCCGCGTCCTTGAAGACGCCGCGTTCGGTGTTGAGGTAGAGGCTGTTGGTGCGCGCCGTCGGCACCTCGTGGACCTGCTTCTCGTCGAGCACGGACGCCTGCGAGACGGGGACGTACTCGGCGATGTCCGTCTGGCCGCCGCGCAGCGCGTTGGCGCGGGCCGTGCCGTCGGACACGAACTTCACGTCCACGCCGGGGGCCTCGGCCTTGTCGCCCCAGTAGGTCCCGTTGCGCTCCAGGGTCGCGCTCGCGGTGCCGTTGAGGCGGGTGAGGGTGAAGGGGCCCGTCGCGTGCCCGGCCGGGTCCACCCTGCCACCCTTCTCCGACGAGCCGGAGCCCTTCGCACCCTTGCCGCCCTCTGACGTGTCGGCCGCCCCGTAGGCGCCCGCCGAGAGCACGGCCAGCGAGGGGTTGGCCAGGCGCTGGGGCAGCAGCGCGTCGGGCTCGCTGCTGGTGACCCGTACCTTGCGGGCGCCCTCCGCCTCGGCCTTCAGGTCGCCCGCGTCGCTGAGGACGCGCGGCTTCGGCGACGCTTTCTCGGCCTCCTCCAGGGAGCGCACGACGGCGTCCGCGTTCACCGGGTCGCCGTCCTGGAAGCGCGCCTCGCGCAGCGTGAACGTCCACTCCTTGCCGCCGTCCGACGGCTTCCAGGACGTGGCGAGCGCGGGCTTGACCTCGCCCTTGGAGTCGAGCCTGGTGAGGCCCTCGATCACGGAGAGCCTGCTGAGGGTGACGGCGTCGTCCCCGTAGGGGCTCATGCCCTGCGCGGGCGGGAAGGCCATCGCCACCCGGAGCCGTTCGCCGCCGCTGCCGGAGTCCTGGCCGCCGCACGCGGTGAGGGCGCCGGTGGCGAGCAGGGAGACCGCGGCGAGCGGGAGGAGGCGGGAACGGCGTATTCGGGACATGCTCAGCACTCTATCTGAAAACGATTCTCACTCAGCGGCCACGGCGACGGCCCCCGAGGCCGACGCGGACAGCGAGGCGGGCACGGGCAGCGGCAGCTCGAAGTGGACGATGCCCTGTCCGCCGCCGGGCAGCGCGCGCTCGTCGCACACCTCCCGCGCGATCGACCGCCAGAAGGGCTCGGCGCCGGGCACGGAGGGGTCGGTGTGGAGGTAGAGCGCCGTGTAGCCGCCCGCCTGCGCGACGAAGGCGCTCAGCTCGCGCACCATGGCGCGGGCGATGCCGAGGCGGCGGTACTCCGGGCGTACGTAGATCCGGCAGAGCTGCGCCGTGCTGCCGGAGGGGAAGCGCCGGGCGATCCACTCGGGGTTCGGCGGCGACTGCGGCCCCTCGTCGCGCACGGCGCCCGTGGCCACGATCCGGCCGTCGCCGGCCTCGGCGACGAGCAGCGTGCGGCGCTCGGGGCGCAGATACGTGCCCTCGACGTCGATGATGTCGCGGTGCCAGCGCGGCACGTACCCGGACCGCAGATCGCCGTAGACGGTGTCGAGCATGACGCTGCGGGCGGCGTCGGCGTCGGCGGGGGTCGCGGTGCGCAGTACGTAGGACATCGCCCACAAGACTAACTGCGAACCATGCGCAACAGCAGGTGACCCGTATCTCAGCTCTCGCCGCAGCCACCCGGCTCCCCTGCCGGGGCGCCCCGGACCCGCTCAGCCCCCGGCCCGCACCACCAGCGCCGTGGCCATCGCCGCCAGTCCCTCGCCCCGCCCCGTCAGGCCGAGCCCGTCCGTGGTCGTACCCGAGACGGAGACCGGCGCGCCGACCGCGTCGGACAGCGCGCGCTGCGCCTCGTCGCGCCGCTTGCCGACCTTGGGACGGACGCCGATCACCTGGATGGCGACATTGCCGATCTCGTACCCCGCAGCGCGCACGATCCGCGCCGCCTCCGTCAGCAGCGTGACCCCGGAGGCGCCGGACCACTCGGGGCGCGAGGTGCCGAAGTGGGCGCCGAGGTCGCCGAGCCCGGCGGCGGAGAAGAGGGCGTCGCAGGCGGCGTGCGCGGCGACGTCGCCGTCGGAGTGCCCGGCGAGGCCGTGGCTCTCGCCCTCCCACAGCAGCCCGGCGCACCACAGCTCGCGCCCCTCCTCGAAGGCGTGCACATCCGTCCCGGTGCCCACCCTGGGCAGCCCGGCCCGGGACGTGGTGGCCGCGACGACCCCTCCGGACGGCTCAGAAGGCATCGGTCGCCCTCCTTCGCGCCAGGACGGCCTCGGCCAGCACCAGGTCGAGCGGACGCGTCACCTTGAACGCCTCCTCGTGCCCCGGCACGACCACGACCTGTACGCCCGTGCGCTCGACCATGCCCGCGTCGTCCGTCGCGCCCTCGCCCTCCCGGGCGACGCGCTCGTGGGCTTCGGCCAGCACCTCCCGGGCGAAGCCCTGGGGCGTCTGCACGGCGCGCAGCCGCGACCTGTCCGGGGTGCCGGTGACGGGCTCGGGCGCGCCGTTCCCGCGCGGCTCGACCTCCTTGACCGTGTCGGAGACCGGCAGCGCGGGCACGACGGCCGGGGCCCCGTCCCGTACGGCGGCGGCCACCGCGTCCACGGTGTCCACCGGCACCAGCGGGCGGGCCGCGTCGTGCACGAGGACGGTGCCGATGTCGTCGGGGAGGACGGCCAGGCCCAGCCGCACGGAGTCCTGCCGGGTCTCGCCGCCGGGGACGACGACCACGTCGGAGAGCGAGTGCTCGTCGAGGAGGTTGCGGACCTCCTTGGCGCCGTCGGACGGGGCGACCACGACGACGAGCGACACCGCGCGGGCCCGCTCCATGGCGCGCACGGCGTGCACGAGCATCGGGGTGCCGCTCAGCGTGCGCAACGCCTTGGGCGCGCCGGGCCCCAGGCGCACCCCGCGGCCTGCCGCGGGGATGACGACGGCGGTCCGGGATTCGGGGTCACGGGCCTGGCCCGTGGATTCACGTGACATCGGTTGCGCGTTCAGGTTTGTGTCCTCAGCCGGTATGGGTATGGCCACAGCGTGCCGGGCGCGACGCCCCCGACCGGACCCTTCCGTGACGACGGTCGAGGCATCTGCCCGGGCCCGGCACACTTCCCGCTCTCGCGGGCCGAAGTGCATGAAGTGCAGAAGTTGAGATTACTGAACGTCGTGGGCTGGTCGCAGACATGCCGCAGCGCCCGGCGACAGAACTGCATCACACGGGCACTGCGGCACATCGCTGCTGCTACTGCACTACAACTCGCTCTTCTCGCTCTTCCTCCGCGCTTCTCGCGTTTGCGGGGAACCTCGCGCAGGACGCGTGAGGAGAAGAGGAGAGCGGAAGGTGAAGATCAAGAACGCGTACGCATAGCGCGCGTCAGGACGCGAGGACCTCGTCGAGCAGGGCCTCGGCCTTGTCTTCGTTGGTGTTCTCCGCGAGGGCCAGCTCGCTCACCAGGATCTGGCGCGCCTTGGCCAGCATCCGCTTCTCTCCGGCCGAGAGACCGCGCTCGCGCTCACGGCGCCAGAGGTCACGCACGACCTCCGCCACCTTGATCACGTCGCCGGAAGCGAGCTTCTCAAGATTCGCCTTGTAGCGCCGGGACCAGTTGGTGGGCTCTTCCGCATACGGTGCGCGGAGCACCTCGAAGACCCTGTCCAGCCCGTCCGAACCGACTACATCACGCACGCCCACGAACTCCGCATTGTCCGCTGGCACACGAACCGTCAAGTCGCCTTGCGCGACCTTCAGAACCAAGTAGGTCTTGTCCACGCCTTTGATCTGGCGAGTTTCGATGGCCTCGATCAGCGCGGCCCCGTGATGGGGATAGACCACGGTGTCGCCAACCTTGAACGTCATGTGTCAGGTACCCCTTCCGTGGCTATCTAGAGTAACACGGGAACGGCCTCTTCTGAATGGCGTTTTCGCAGGTCAGGGCATATCTCGGGGCTTGACAACCCACCCCGTATCGTGCTTCGGCGGGTCGTTGCAAGCGGGTATTCGCAGGTCGGGGCCCATCTGTGCGCCGAGTGAAACCCGCTCGTCACGGTCCCGGAAGTGCCGCCAGAAGTGAGCGACTGTCCGTTTTGTCCGGCTGTAAGTCGTAGTCCGTTCGGTGTCAGTTCCACTGTCGCGCGGACTTTCCGAAGAATTGATCAACAGCTCACTTTGATCAATTCACGAGGGTCTTCCGGGCCTTCTTCACACGGTCCCCGCTTTCTTTCCCCGGAATCGCCCGTACGGATGTCGTCGGCACTCGGGCGAGTGCGCGGCGCGCTGCCGGACACGCCGCCGGGGGTGACCAGGGGATGCCGCGGGGCGGTTCGCGCGGGTGCTTCGCGCGGCGGTCCGGATGACGTTCCGGATGCGGGCCCGCGCGGCGGTCCGGATGACGTTCCGGATGACGGTCCGTCGTCGGCCGGAGGGTCGGGTGCGGGGCGCGCGAGGCGGCTCGGTAACCTGAGCGCGCCAGATGACGTCACTGGCGACGTGCCCCGCCCCGGCGGGGATGCCCCATCCGACCGCGACCGGCACGTAGTTCGGCCGCAAGAGCTCGCCAAGGAGATGCCGCCGCCGTGAGCAGCAGCCTTCGACGCGGCACCCTCGCCGCCACCGCCCTGACGCTCTCCGTCCTCACGCTCTCCGCCTGTGGTGCGGGGAACGACGCGCAGACCCTTCAGATCAAGCCGGACAACGCCGCGGTCCACGTCGGCGACATCAAGATCCAGAACGCCAATGTGGTGACCGCCCCCGACGGTTCGGGTGCCGCCACCGTGACCGGCCGGATCTTCAACGACGGCACCAAGGACGAGACCCTGGAGTCGGTCACCGTCCGCGGCGCGGGGCAGGCGAAGCTGAGCCCCGCCGAGGGCGAGAAGAAGGTGACCGTCCCCGCGGGCGGCTCCCTGGCGCTCGGCGGCGAGGGCAACGCCTCGGCCCTGCTGGAGAACGCCGGGGGCAAGGTCGGCAACGGCAGCGCGCAGCCCGTCACCTTCAGCCTCAGCAGCACGGGCGCGGTCAAGCTGCGCGCGACGGTGGTCCCCGCGACGCACCAGTACGAGAAGTCCGGGCCGAGCGTCCAGCCGTCCCCGTCCGGTTCGGCGTCCGCTTCCGAGTCGGCCGGTGCTTCGGAGGACCAGGAGGGCCAGGAGAGCGCGCAGGGCGCCGAGGGCGACGCCTCCGGCAAGCCGAGCACCGGCGCGAGCGAGTCAGCGTCGGGCTCGGAGTCGCAGGAATCGCAGGAGTCGGCCGACGGCGGAGCGAACGCGGGCCACTGAGCCGCCGCACGCGCCGGGCCGCGCCTGCGGGCCGCCGTACAGCAGCAGCGCACACGAGGAAGCCCCTCGGCCCGGTTGTCGGCGGATTCCAGGGATCGTCGCAACACGTGGTCGTGTTGATCAGGCCGTGAGCAGTTTATGCAGGCGCTCGGCTGGGGTTT
>NZ_BAAGSO010000027.1:0-31519 GCF_054782395.1 Streptomyces daliensis
TCGTCCCGCTGGCGAGGGGGCACCTCCCAGCGGTAGCTGGGGGAGGGTGGGCACAACCCGTGCCACCGGCCCGCCACACGCGTGACGAAACCCCAAGGGGCACCGGCAGAGCGCACCCCTACGAGAAACACGCACCCCCGTGTGGCCTTCACCCCGCACCCCGTGAAGGGGCACAACCCGGTGAAGGGGCAACCCCTCGTTTCCTTCCGCGCCCCGCGAAGGGGTTAGCTCTCCGTGCGGTACATCAGGTCCGTTTCGTGGGTGCGGAAGCCCAGGCCCTCGTAGACGGCCACCGCCGCCACGTTGTCCGCGTCGACGTAGAGCATCGCCGTCGGCAGCCCCCGGTCCCGCTCCAGGTGGCGCAGGCCGACCGCCGTGAGGGCCTTGCCCAGGCCGCCCCCCTGCGCGCCGGGCGCGACGCCGAGGACGTAGACCTCCCCGAGCTGCTCCGCGCTGTGGACCTTCGTCCAGTGGAAGCCCACCAGCCGTGGCCCCTCGCCGTCGCCTCCCTGGCGCTCGGCGAGGAAGAAGCCCGCGGGGTCGAACCAGGGCTCGGCCTTCCTGTCGTCGAGGTCGCGCTGGGTGAGCCCGCCCTGTTCGGGGTGGTGCGCGAACGCCGCCGCGTTCAGCTCCAGCCAGGCCGCGTCGTCCTCACCGGGCCGGAACGTCCGCACCCGTACGCCCTCGGGCAGCGCCGGTGCGGCCAGGTCCAGCCCGGCCAGCGGACGCCGGAGCTGGCGCAGCTCGCGGAAGAGGGTGAGGCCGAGGACCTGCGCCAGGTGCCGGGCCGCCGGGTGGCCGCCGTGCGCCCAGACCCGCAGCCGCCGCCCGGACGCGTCGAGCAGCGCCTGCCCGAGCCGCCGCCCGTAGCCCTTCCCCCGGTGCGCGGGGTGGACGACCAGCTCACCGGCCGGCGCCTCCACGGGGTCGGTGTCCTCGAGCTGGGCGTAGCCGACCAGCTCTCCGCTCTGCCGCAGCAGCAGGTGCCTGACCCCTGTGCGGCGCCCGCCCCGCAACTGGAGCCGCCCCTGTTCCGATACGGCCGACTGCCCGTCGGCGCGGGCCGCCTCGTCGATCAGCTCCTGCGCCTCCCGTACGACCTCGGCCGACGCCTCGTCCGTTACCACCACGTCGCTCATGGGACACGACCTTACGACCCGTCCCGAATGTGCCGGACCACCACCGCGAAACCTGACGGTAACCCTCGTCGTCCTGACACGCTACGCGCGTTGACCTAGGCTGCCGTCCGCACCGAAGGTCCAGATGATCCAGACGGTCAGTCATCCGCAGAGGGGCACGTATCCATGACAGGAACTCCCGGCGTCAGAGGCATCGGACGAGAGCGGCACTCCGGGCGGCGAGGCCGACGGCGGCTCACCGTGGCGGGTGCGGCGCTGGCCGCCGCCGCGGGGCTGCTGGGCGCGGCCACCACCGCACCAGCCACCACCGCACCAGCCACCACCGCACCAGCCACCACCGCACCAGCGACCACCGCACCGGCCGCCACCGCACCGGCAGGCGCCGGCTCCCCGAGCGCCGCACACGGCAAGCGCACCGTGGACGTCCAGATGCTCTCCTTCAACGACTTCCACGGGAACCTGGAGCCGCCCCAGGGCTCCTCGGGCCAGGTGGCCGAGACGCAGCCGGACGGGACGGTGAGGCAGATACCGGCGGGCGGCGCCGAGTATCTGGCCTCCAGTCTGCGGACGGCGCGCGAGGGCGAGGGCTACACGGTCACGGCGGCGGCCGGTGACATGGTCGGGGCCAGCCCGCTGCTGTCGGGGCTGTTCCACGACGAGCCGACCGTCGAGGCGATGAACCGGCTCGGGCTCGACGTGACCTCCGTCGGCAACCACGAGTTCGACGAGGGCAAGGACGAGCTGAAGCGGCTCCAGAACGGCGGCTGCCACCCGGAGGACGGCTGCTACGAGAAGGGCCGGACCTTCGCTGGCGCCGACTACCCGTACCTCGCGGCGAACGTCACCCACGAGGGCACGAGGAAGCCGGTCCTGGACCCGACGTACGTGTGGAAGCACAAGGGCGTGCGGATCGGCTTCATCGGCGTCACCCTGGAGGGCACCCCGGACATCGTCTCCGCCGACGGCGTGAAGGGGCTCGACTTCCACGACGAGGTGGAGACGATCAACGCGTACGCGAAGAAGCTCCAGGCCAAGGGCGTGAAGTCGATCGTCGCGCTGGTCCACGAGGGCGGGCTGCCCGCGAGCACGTCGTACAACTACGACTGCGACAGTCCGGGCCCCGGCGACGGCATCTCGGGCCCCGTCGCCGACATCGCGAAGAAGGTCACCCCGAAGGTGGACGCGCTGGTCACGGGCCACACCCACCAGGCGTACGCGTGCACCGTGCCCGACCCCTCGGGCACCCCGCGCACCGTCACCTCGGCGGCGTCCTTCGGCAAGCTGTACACGGACACGACGCTCACCTACGACCGCGCGACGAAGGACATCGTCCGTACGCGTGTGAAGTCAGCGAACCACGTGGTGAGCCGCGAGCAGCCGAAGGCGAAGGACATGACCTCGCTCATCGCGCGCTGGAACAAGCTGGCGGCGCCGGTCGCGAACAGGCCGGTGGGCTGGATATCCGAGGACATCCCGGGGCGTGGCGCCAAGACCCCCGAGTCGCCGCTGGGCGATCTGATAGCCGACGCGCAGCTCGCCCACGGCCGCACCCACGACGAGAGCACCGACCTGGCGCTGATGAACCCGGGCGGCATCCGCGCCGATCTCGTCCACGCGGCCTCGGGCGGCGAGGGCGACGGTGTGGTCACCTACGGGGAGGGCTTCGCCGTCCAGCCGTTCTCCAACACGGTCAACCTCACCAGCCTGACGGGCGAGCAGCTGCTCCAGGTGCTCCGTGAGCAGGTCAGCGGCGCGAACGCGGCGTCGCCGAAGATCCTCCAGATGTCGGAGGGCCTGACCTACACGCTCGACATGACGGCCTCGGGCGCGGACCGCGTCGTCGCGGACTCGGTGCGGCTGAACGGTGAGCCGCTGGACCCGGACGCCACGTACCGGGTCGCGCTGAACTCCTTCCTCGCGGGCGGCGGCGACGGCTTCCCGACACTGGCGAAGGGCGGCGACCCGTATGTGGGCGGGGACGACTTGGAGGCGCTCCAGACGTATCTGAGCGACAGCTCGTCGGCCGACGCGCCGCTGCACGCGCCCGCCGCCGACCGGATCACGGTCGAGGACTGACGCGGGGACGGAGCGCGCCTGCGAGGGGGCCCCGTCGCGATCAGCGATCAGCGATCGCGGCGGGCCCCCTCGCCCACTCGTCCCCTCTCGCCCCTCACCCCCTCACCCCCTCGCGGGCTCAGCGCGCCGACCCGTAGGGCGTCCTCGTACGGGCCTCGCGCAGCGCCCTGCCCCACCATTCGAGCTGGCCCAGCATGGTGCGTGCCGCCTCGCCGGTGTCCTTGGCGTCGTGGGGGCGGCCGTCCTCGTCGAAGCGCTCCCAGGCCATGTGGAAGCTGAGCGCGTCGCGGACGGTGACCGCGTGCAGCTCGGGGAAGACCTGCCGCAGCTGTTCGACGGCGCGCAGGCCGCCCGACATCCCGCCGTACGAGACGAAGCCGACCGGCTTGGCGGCCCACTCGCCGTGAAACCAGTCGATGGTGTTCTTCAGGGGCGCGGGGAAGCTGTGGTTGTACTCGGGTGTCACGACGACGAACGCGTCCGCGTTCCCGAGCCGCCGCGAGAGCCCGTCCCGCACGGCCTCGACCCCGGCGGGCAGCGGGGCGGAGAAGTCCGGGAAGGCGACGGGCAGCACGTGCTCGGCCTCGGCCAGGTCGATGAGGTCGACGTCGAAGCCGCCGTGTTCGCGGGCCTCGGCCGCGAACCAGTCGGAGACGACGGGCCCGAAGCGGCCCTCCCTGACGCTTCCGACGATGACGGCCAGCCGCAGCACGTCCTCGCCGTCGTCCTCGGTAGTGGTGGCGGCGCGGGCCTCCGGGGTGGCGGAAGCGGTGACGGTGGCGGTGGCGGTGCTCATGACGGGCTCCTCTGGTGTCGTGGCCTGCTCGGTCACCCCAGAGTCGTCCTTCAAGTGAGGTTTAAGTCAAGCGCCCGCTGCCCAGGACGTCCTCCGCCGCCGCTTCCCCGCCCTCACCGGGCAGTTCGGGCGGCGGCGTCGCCGCACCGGGCAGCCGCAGCACCGCCACCGTGCCGGGCCCGTGCCCCTCGCCCGTTCCGGTCCCGTCCGCCGTCCCGTCCGCCGGGCCCAGCCCGATCTCGCCGCCGAGCTGCTGCGCCGTACGGGCCACGATGGACAGCCCCAGCCCGGACCCGGGCAGGCTGCGCGCCGAAGGCGAGCGCCAGAACCGGTCGAAGACGTACGGCAGTTCCTCGGCCGGGATGCCGGGCCCACGGTCCCGTACCCGCAGCGCGCCCTCCGCCAGCTCGACGGTGACCACACCGTCGGCCGGGCTGAACTTGACCGCGTTGTCCAGCAGATTGACCACCGCGCGCTCCAGCGCGGCGGGCTCGGCCCGCACGTACCAGGGCGCCAGCGCCGTCTCGATCGTCACCCCGGACTTGCGCAGCCTCGCCCGCTCCACGGCGCGGGCCGCGATCTCATGGAAGCCGACGACCTCGGCGTGCCCCGAACCCGGGGTGGCGTCGGGCCTGGACAGCTCCTGCAAGTCGCCGATCAGCGCGGCGAGTTCGGTCATCTGGGCCCGTACGGACTCCAGCAGCTCCTTGCGGTCCTCGGGCGGCAGCGAGCGCCCGGTCTCCTCGCTGCGGGTCAGCAGGTCGATGTTCGTGCGCAGCGAGGTCAGCGGCGTGCGCAGTTCGTGCCCCGCGTCGGCGATGAGCTGCTGCTGCAACTCGCGCGAGGAGGCCAGCGCGGCCGTCATCGAGTTGAAGGAGCGCGAGAGGCGGGCGATCTCGTCGTCCCCGTCGACGGGGATGCGGACCGCGAGGTCCTCGGTGCGCGCGATGTGCTCGACGGCGCCTGTCAGCCGGTCCACGGGCCGCAGGCCGGCGCGTGCCAGCGCCACACCGGCGCCCGCAGCGCCCAGCACCCCGGCGCCGCCGACGGCGGCCAGGATGAGGGCCAGCTTGCTCAGCGAGTCGTCGGTCTCGGTGAGGGGGCGGGCCACGGAGACGGCCACGTTGGTGCCCTCGACGGGGGTGGTGAGCACGCGGTAGTCCGTGCCGTCGCTGGCCCGCGAGGTGTGCACGGCCTCCTGCCGGGTGCGCTTGGCGACGGCCGCGTCGCTCTCGCTCACGTCCAGCTTGCTGCCGACGATCACACAGCTCTTGCCGTCGCGGTCCACGACCTGGACGGTCGCGCCGAAGGGGTTGGGCGCGCGGTCGTCTGCGGGGGTGCACTGGCCCGAGCGGACCTGGTCCACGATGAAGCCGGACTGGACCCGGCTGTTGCGCAGCGACTCGTCCAGCGAGCCCATCAGTTCGGCCCTTACGAGGAACCAGCAGGTCGTCGCGCACGCCGCCACCGCCAGCGCCACGGTGACGGCGGCCAGCAGCGCCAGCCGCGACCGCAGGGGCAGGGCGCGGCGTGCGCGCGCCGCCGACCAGGGTGCCATCACGCCGACTCGTCCCGCAGTACGTAGCCCACGCCGCGCACCGTGTGCACGAGGCGCGGCTCGCCGCCCGCCTCCGTCTTGCGCCGCAGATACATCACGTACACGTCCAGGGAGTTGGAGGAGGGCTCGAAGTCGAAGCCCCAGACGGCCTTGAGGATCTGCTCGCGGGTCAGCACCTGGCGCGGGTGCGAGAGGAACATCTCCAGCAGCGTGTACTCGGTGCGCGTCAGCTCCACGGGCCTGCCGCCGCGCGTCACCTCGCGCGTGCCGACGTCCATCCGCAGATCGCCGAAGACCAGCACCCCGGCGTCGGCGCCCGCGCCTGCCGCGCCCCGGTCCTGCGCGTAGGAGCTGCGCCGCAGCAGCGCCCTGATGCGGGCCAGCAGCTCGTCGAGTTCGAAGGGCTTGACGAGGTAGTCGTCGGCGCCCGCGTCCAGTCCCGTGACGCGGTCGCCGACGGTGTCCCTCGCGGTGAGCATGAGGATCGGCACATGGCAGCCGCTCGCGCGCAGCCGCCGTGCCGCGGTGAGTCCGTCCATGCGGGGCATCAGCACGTCGAGGATGATGAGGTCGGGACCGTAGGCGTCCGCCTTCTCGACCGCGTCCAGGCCGTCGACGGCCTCCTCGGTCCCGTACCCCTCGAAGCTGAGGCTGCGTCGCAGCGCGTCCCGCACAGCGGGCTCGTCGTCGACGATCAGCACCTTCATGGACTCCGACTCCGTGGCCACCATGGTGACTAGCTTCGCATCACCGGTGGCGACGTCCTGACTATCCATTGCCGTCCCGCAGGTCGTCCAGGATCTTCTTGACGTCGTTGACGGGGATCGCGAAGCCCAGGCCCACGCTGCCCGAGTCGCTGGCGGAGGCGCCGCCGGAGGAGGACGAGGAGGAGTACATCGCGGAGTTGATCCCGATGATCTCCCCGTTCATGTTGACGAGGGCTCCGCCGGAGTTGCCCGGGTTGAGGGAGGCGTCGGTCTGGATGGCCTTGTACGAGGTGGTGTCGGAGCCGACCTCGCCGTTGTACTGGCCGCCGCCGAACTCGAACGGCCAGCGCTGGCCGCCCTGCCCCTGGCCCTGGCCCTGGCCGTCCTCCTTCTGGACGGTCACCTCGCGGTCGAGGGCCGAGACGATGCCGCTGGTCACCGTGCCGGACAGCCCCTCGGGGGAGCCGATGGCGACGACCTCGTCGCCCACGCCCACCTTGGAGGAGTCGCCGAGGGTGGCCGGGGTCAGGTCGCTGACGCCCTGCACCTTGATCAGGGCCATGTCATGGTCGGGGCTGGTTCCGACGACCTCGGCCGTCGCCGTCTTGCCGTTGCTGAAGGTGACCTTCACGGACTGGCTGCCGGAGACGACGTGGTTGTTGGTGAGGATCTCGCCGTCCTTGGAGATGACCACGCCCGAGCCCGTCGACTGGCCGTTGCCCGAGGTCGCCTGGATCTCCACGACGCTGGGGCTCACCGCCTTGGCGACGCCCGCGACGGTCCCGTCGGCCGCGGCCGACGACGCGTTGGTGCCGCTCACGGTGCTGGTGGCGCTGCTCCGGTCGTTGCCGCCGATGAGCTGCTGCACGCCGACGGCCGTACCGCCGCCGATCACCGCAGCGCCGACGGCGACGGCCGCGAGCAGCGCGACGGGCCGCCGCATCCGGCGCTTGCGCCTGCCGTGCCCGGGGTCGGCCGCATCGGGCGCGGGCTGTCCGAAGGTCCCGTCGGCCGGGGGCGGCGGAAAGCCGTCGCCGGGCGCGAGCTGTGCGGGCTGTGCCGGCTGCGCGGACTCCGCGTGCTGTGCGGGCTGCGCGTGCTGCGGCGCGGCGGGCTGGACAGTGGGCTGGACGAGGGTGTCGTCGGCCGCGGGCCGCGCGTGGCCCTCGCCGTAGGGCGCCGGGCCCGGCTCGTACGGGGGCACCGGCGGCGGGCTCACGGGAGGAGGCACCTGGGAATCGCGGTATTCGCTCATGCCACCGAGAATGGGCGCCCACTATGAGAGCTTCCTGAGCCCTGCCTGAGAAGCAGCCGAGATTCCGGTGGCGGGCCGTCAGCGGATTCAGACGAATACGAACGGGCCCCGGGCCGCCCCCATTCCGCGTCGTCGCAGGTCAGTCCACGTCGCAGCCGCAGGAGCGGCGCAGCACCAGGCCCGAGGGGAACTGCCGGACGCGCTCGCGCCGGGAGCCGACCACGCGCAGGGAGTCGTCGAGGACGAGATCGACGGCGGCCTTCGCCATGCCCTCGCGGTCCGAGCCGACGGTGGTCAGGGGCGGGTCGGTGAGGGCCGCCTCCTTGACGTCGTCGAAGCCCACCACGGCCAGTTCGCGCGGCACGTCGATGTTCAGCTCGCGCGCGGCCCGCATGACGCCGATCGCCTGGTCGTCCGTCGAGCAGAAGACGGCCGTCGGGCGGTCCGGGCCGCTGAGCAGGCCGAGCGCGTGCCGGTAGGTGTCGTAGCGGTTGTAGGGGGCGGGGAAGAGGCGCCCCTCCACCGACTTGCCCGCCTCCCGCATCGCGCGGCTCCAGCCCTCGACGTGGTCGGTCACCGGGTCCCCCGACTTGGGGGTGGACTCAAGGCCGCCGAGGCAGGCGACGTACTCGTGCCCGTGCTCCAGCAGATGCCGCGTGGCCATCTGGGCGCCACCGACGTCGTCGAGCCTGACGGCGACGTCGTCGATGGCCTCGGGACGGCGGTGCAGGAGCACGACGCGCGCGTCCCACGCGTCGATCTCCACGGCCGCGTGCTCGCTCGGCCCCTGGCTGATGAGGATCAGCCCGGAGACCCGCATGCCCAGGAAGGCCCGCAGATAGTGGACTTCGCGCTCGTCCAGATAGTCGGAGTTGCCGACGAGCACCATCTTCCCGCGCTCGGCAGCGGCCTGCTCGACGGCGTGCGCCATCTCCGCGAAGAACGGCTGCCGCGCGTCCGGGACGATCAGCCCTATGAGATCGGTGCGGCGCGAGGCCATGGCCTGCGCGACGCGGTCGGGGCGGTAGCCCAGCTCCTTGATCGCGGCGAGCACCCGCTCTTTGGTGGCCGGTGCGACCGGTCGGGGTCCGTTGTTGATCACATAGCTGACGACCGCGGTCGACGTACCCGCCAGTCTTGCCACATCGTCCCGCGTCACCTTGGCCACGGCGGCAGTCTACGCGGGCAGCGTCACCCCTCCGTCTGCCGTGAGGTGGAGATCCGCGAACCCCGCGCGGTGCCGCGCGCGCCCTCGTCCACGGCTTCCCTCGCGACCTGAGCGGCCGCCTCGGTGATCGCCTTGGCGTCGGCCTTCGCCTTCTTCTCCTCGGCCGACTTCTCGCCCTTCTCCGGCGAGACGAAGCGGTAGCCGACGTTCCGGACGGTGCCGATCAGCGACTCGTGCTCGGGCCCGAGCTTCGCACGCAGGCGCCGTACGTGCACATCGACGGTGCGGGTGCCGCCGAAGTAGTCGTAGCCCCACACCTCCTGGAGGAGCTGGGCGCGGGTGAAGACCCGCCCCGGGTGCTGCGCCAGGTACTTCAGCAGCTCGAACTCCTTGAAGGTCAGGTCCAGGACCCGGCCCTTGAGCTTGGCGCTGTAGGTGGCCTCGTCGACGGACAGGTCTCCGTTGCGGATCTCCATCGGGCTGTCGTCCGTGGCGATCTGCTGACGGCCCGTGGCCAGCCGCAGCCGCGCCTCGACCTCGGCGGGGCCCGCGGTGTCGAGCAGCACGTCGTCCACGCCCCAGTCGGCGGTGACGGCGGCGAGCCCGCCCTCGGTGACGATGAGGACGAGGGGGCAGCCGGGGCCCGTGGAGCGCAGCAGCTGGCAGAGCGAGCGGACCTGCGGGAGGTCGCGGCGCCCGTCGATGAGGATGACGTCGGCACCCGGGGTGTCGACGAGGGCAGGACCCTCGGCGGGGGCCACACGCACGTTGTGCAGCAGCAGGCCGAGCGCGGGGAGGACTTCGGTGGAGGGCTGGAGAGCGTTCGTCAGCAGGAGTAGCGAGCTCACGTCTGAGTTCCTTCCTCAGTCCCGGTGAGGACGTATGGCGGCACTGCTTCGTACGGCTTGGCTTGTGTCTCCTGAAAGCGCGTCGCGCACTCCCGTAGGGGCGTGCGGCGGGCTCTTGAAAGCACAAAAGGACCCGGGGGCGGCGCTGCCCGGATCCTTCTGACACAGCAGAATAGCCGAGATGAGCGGCGGAATGGAGTGTGAGATCGCTCGCGCGGGCGCATCGGCGGTCACGCGACGTGAGAGCGGCGGCACGCTGCGCGCGACACTGCGCACGGCCGACGGGGTGCCGATCGAGGCGGCGTACACGCCGTGCGGGGCGGGCGCCGCCCCTTACGCGACGGTCCTCGCGCACGGCTTCACGGGCGCGCTGGAGCGGCCCGCGCTGCGCCGCGCCGCCGCCGTGCTGGCCCGGCACTCGGCCGTCGTCACCTTCTCCTTCCGTGGCCACGGCGGCTCCGGCGGGCGCTCGACGGTCGGCGACCGCGAGGTGCTGGACCTGGCAGCGGCCGTGCGCTGGGCCCGCTCGCTGGGTCACTCGTACGTGGTCACGGTGGGCTTCTCGATGGGCGGCTCCGTGGTGCTGCGGCACGGGGCGCTGTACCGCCCGGACCGCACGGACGGCGGCGCGGATGACAACACAGCGTGCGCGGATTTGTATACGAAGCACGGGGGGCGCGCGGGGGCGCACGACGGAGCACTTGTCCACATGCCGGACATGGAACCGCCCCAGCCGCCCGCGCACGCCGACGCCGTCGTCTCCGTCAGCGCCCCGGCCCGCTGGTACTACCGGGGCACGGCGCCCATGCGGCGGCTGCACTGGGTGATCCAGCGCCCCGTGGGCAGGCTCGTCTCCCGTTACGGGCTGCGCACCCGCGTGTATCCGCGCGACTGGGACCCGGTGCCGCTCTCCCCCGTGGCGGCGGCGCCGCTGGTCTCGCCCGCGCCGCTGCTCGTCGTGCACGGCGACCGCGACCCGTACTTCCCGCTCGACCACCCCCGCTCCCTCGCGGCTGCGGCCGATCCTGAGCACTCGGAGCTGTGGATCGAGCCCGGCTTCGGGCACGCGGAGAACGCGGCGGACCCGGCGCTGCTGCACCGGATCGGGTCATGGGCGGGTGCGCGGTGCCGGGAGCCCGGCCCGGCACGTCATCATGGGAGCCGCAACGCAGACGGCTGAGAGGGACCGACCATGGCGAGTGGCACGATCCGTTACTGGGCGGCGGCCAAGGCCGCAGCCGGGATCGCGGAGGAGCGGTACGAGGCCATGACGCTCGCCGAGGCGCTCGACGGCGCCCGCGAGCGGCACATGGAGCGGCCCGACTTCGCCCGCGTCCTGCTGCGCTGCTCGTACCTGGTGGACGGCGACCCCGTGGGCACCCGCGCCCACGACACGGTCCGGCTGGCCGAGGGCGGCACCGTCGAGGTGCTCCCGCCGTTCGCCGGGGGCTCCGTATGAGCGACCAGCAGGGATACGGGTACGGGGACGGGCAGCAGTACGGGCACGGCTACGGGCACGAGGGGTACGAGCAGCCGTACGGGCAGCCGTACGGCCAGCAGGCCCCCGTCGACCCGTACGCACAGCAGGCGCCCCAGCAGCAGGGGCCGCACGGCGCCTACGGGCCACCGGCCGACGGCTACGGCCAGGGCGCCTACGGCCAGCAGTACGGCGCAGGGGCGCTGCCGCCCGAGCGGGGCGCGCCCGCGCAGGGCCGGCCGGTGACCACGACGGCCCCCGGCGGGGTGCACGGGGTTCCCCCGGAGCAGGGCTACGGGCAGGGGTACGGATACGGGCAGGGCCCGGCCTACGGGGACACCACGGCGTACGGCGACGGCATCGTTCCCCCGCCCACACCGCCCGGCGACGCCGCACAGGACGCGTCGGCCGCCCCAGCCGCGCCCCGTCGCGAGGGGTCGCCGATCATCGCGCCGGGGCTCCAGCCCGCCGCGCTCACCGCCGTGCTGAGCCTGCTGCTCGCCGTCGCCGCGCCGCTGGGCAGCGTGCCGCTGGCGGTCGCCGTCGTACTGCTCCAGGCCGTCACCGCTGCGGGCTGGTTCCGGCTCAACGGGATGTGGCCCGCGCGGCAGGGCATCGCGCTCGCCTTCCTCGGGGGCGTGGTCACCGACGTCGGGCTGCTGGTCGCCGACGAGGACCAGGCGCCCACCGTGGTCATCGGCACCCTCGGCGTCTGGTGCGTCCTCACGCTGCTGCTGCACCTGCGCAACCGTTCGGGGGCCGACGAGCGCCTGTACGCGCTCACCGCTGGCATCACGACCACCGCGCTCACCGTCGTCGCCGCTGGCCACCTCGTGGCGGCGCCCGAGGCGGTCACCACGGGCGCTGCGGGCGTCGCAGCGGCCACGCTCGCCCGTGCGCTGCCGCTGCCCTCCGTCGTCTCCCTCGTCGTCGCGCTGCTCGCGGCGGCCGGTGTGGGCGTGGCGGTCGGCGGGCTGACGGGTCTCGGCTCGGCGGGCGCGCTGGTCGGTGCGGTGGCGGGGGCCTGCGCACTGGCCGGGCTGCGGGTGGCCAGCTACGACTTCCCGTCGCGCTTCGTCCACATGACCGCGGGTGTAGCGCTGCCGCTGACGCTCGCGGCGCCCGCCGTGCATCTCCTCGGCCGGGCCCTGGGCTGACAGCGGTCGCGTTAGGCTCGCGGCACGTCGACTGCATGGGGGAAAGAACGCAATGCGCGCACTTCGCATACTGCTGGTCTTCCTGGTGATCTTCGCGGTGCTCTTCGTCGCCGCCGACCGCATCGCGCTCAAGCTCGCCGAGGACGAGGCGGCCGAGCGCGTCAGGAGTGCCCAGGGTGTCGCGGAGGCCGGTGACGCCTCCGTGGACGTCCAGGGCTTCCCGTTCCTCACCCAGGTGTTCGCGAAGGAGCTGGACCAGGTCGACGTCACGCTGGACGGGCTCACCGCGCAGGCGGGCGACCGCGAGGTGACCGTCACGAAGATCGACGCGCAATTGCGGCACGTGAAGCTGGAGAACAACTACTCCTCGGCCGTGGCCCAGGACGCCACGGGCACGGCCCTGATCTCCTACGCGGACCTCTCCAAGGCGGCTGACGAGGGCGTGAAGGTCGGCTGGGGCGGCAAGAACGCGAAGGGCGAGGGCCAGGTCGAGGTCACGGCGGGCGTCACCCTGCTGGGCCGCAGCTTCGAGCGCAGCGTCCACAGCACGGTGAGCCTCAAGGACGGCGACACGGTGAAGCTGCACGCCGAGAAGGTGCCGGGTGACGGCATCCCGGGCGTCGAGGACGCGATCCGCAAGAAGATCGACTTCGACCGGACGATCAGCGGCCTGCCCAAGGGCCTGGAGCTGAACCGGGTCGAGGCCACGAAGAAGGGCATCGTGCTGGGCGTGAAGGGCACCGGCGTCGAGCTGGGCGGCTGAGACGGCCGACGGCCCGGCCCGACGCACCAGCCCGGCATCCCAGTACGCGAGACGGGCCCGTCCGAGGGCCGGTGAACCCAGGCGGCGCGCGGCCCCCGCGCGCCGCTTCCGTATGCCGTCGCACGTTCACTCATCTCAGTATACGAACAAGACCGTCTCAGAATCCGGATCGACGGTGACACGGCCCCTCCCCCGTCCTTACGATCGACCGCATGAAGCGACAGGCGGACCTCACGAAGCGACGGGCAGTCGACCTGTGCCGCGTCGCCGCCATGCTCTGTCGCGCGGCCGGCTGACGGCTGTCCGCCCCCAGGCAGGCACCGCACGGCGCGCCCGCGCCCCGCACCCCGTAGCCGCACCGTTCCTGGTGCGCGCGGCGGCGTGCCCCCTGGCCGGGCCGGGTGCCGGGCAAGGTGCCGCAGCCGTTTCCTCACCCGCTTCCCGCGCGTACGGCAGCAGTGCGCGCACCCCGAATCTCCGCAGGTACGGGCGCTCCCCCGCCCGTACACACCGCACCCGCCCACCCCGCTCCCGGAGGAGAACAGCATGAGCCGCAGCGACGTCCTGGTAGACGCCGACTGGGTCGAGGCCCGCATCGACGACCCGAAGACGGTCATCGTCGAGGTGGACGAGGACACCTCGGCCTACGACAAGAACCACATCAAGAACGCCGTCCGCATCGACTGGAAGCAGGACCTCCAGGACCCGGTGCGCCGCGACTTCGTCGACCAGGCGGGCTTCGAGAAGCTGCTGTCGGAGAAGGGCATCGCCAACGACGACACCGTCGTCCTCTACGGCGGCAACAACAACTGGTTCGCCTCCTACGCCTACTGGTACTTCAAGCTCTACGGCCACCAGGACGTGAAGCTCCTCGACGGTGGCCGCAAGAAGTGGGAGCTGGACTCCCGCGACCTGGTCGCCGAGGTCCCGACCCGCGCGAAGACCGACTACAAGGCCAAGCCGCAGGACCTGTCGATCCGCGCCTTCCGCGACGAGGTCGTGGACGCGATCGGCACCAAGAACCTCGTCGACGTGCGCTCGCCCGACGAGTTCAGCGGCAAGCTGCTCGCCCCGGCCCACCTCCCGCAGGAGCAGTCGCAGCGCCCCGGCCACGTGCCGAGCGCCCGCAACATCCCGTGGTCGAAGTCGGCCAACGACGACGGCACCTTCAAGTCCGACGAGGAGCTGAAGGAGCTGTACGAGGGCGAGGGCGTGGACCTGGCCAAGGACACCATCGCCTACTGCCGCATCGGTGAGCGCTCCGCGCACAGCTGGTTCGTGCTGCACGAGCTGCTGGGCCAGGAGAACGTCAAGAACTACGACGGCTCCTGGACCGAGTACGGCTCGCTCGTCGGCGTGCCCGTCGAGCTCGGCGCCAACGACTGACGGCCAACCCGGCCGACCCGATCACACCGAGAGGACCGTAGACGCATGTGCGGAGCGAAGGCAGGCGGCCCGGACGCCTCCACCATCAAGCCCGGCGAGACCACCATCCAGGGCAGCGTGACCCGTGACGGCGAGCCCGTCACCGGCTACGTGCGGCTCCTGGACTCGACCGGCGAGTTCACGGCCGAGGTTCCCACCTCCGCCACGGGTCAGTTCCGCTTCTACGCGGCCGAGGGCACGTGGACGCTGCGCGCCCTGGTGCCCGGCGGCACGGCCGACCGTACGGTCGTCGCCGAGAAGGGCGGCCTCGCGGAGGTCGCCATCGCGGTCTGACGACCGGCACCGACTGCGGCGAGGGCCGCACCCCCAGGGTTGGACGCCACTGGCTGGGGGTGCGGTCCTCGCCGTGTTCCGTTTTCCGCGTGCTGTGTTCTTTCTGCGTGCCGTGTTCCGGGCCGCTCAGTAGACGAGGGCCCGGGTGTCGTCGGCCATCGCCTCGCTGACGAAGACCTGGGCTCCCGCGATGCGCACCCCCTCCAGTACGTCGCCCTCGCCGATGCCGCGCCGCTTCGCGCACTGAGTGCACAACGTGATGCGCCCGCCGGCCCTGATGCCCTCGATCAGCTCGGGCAGCGGCGCCGCGTGCGGCAGCTCGAACTCGGCAGCACGGCCCGGCAGCGCGAACCACGCCGACTCGCCGGTCAGCCAGAGCGACACCTCCACGCCGCTCGCCGCGGCGACCGCGGCCACCGTGAACGCCTGCGAGCACCGTTCGGGCGCGTCCGCGCCCGCCGTCACCTTGATCACGAGCTTCTTCGCCATGCGCCGAGCCTACGGCCGCTGCGCGGCGCCCGGCGCGGACCGCGCCCCGCCGGGAACCTCACAGCGCGACGCGCGCGGGCGACGACTAGACTCGGCCCCGTCCGTAAGACACCACTC
Source organism: Streptomyces daliensis (assembly GCF_054782395.1). Taxonomy (NCBI): domain Bacteria; kingdom Bacillati; phylum Actinomycetota; class Actinomycetes; order Kitasatosporales; family Streptomycetaceae; genus Streptomyces; species Streptomyces daliensis. The sequence continues at coordinate 15,270 of NZ_BAAGSO010000027.1, forward strand.
TTCGCCCCGCTCAAGGAGAGCCCCCCGTGCTTGAGGCATTCTTCACCGCACTGATGGTCCTGGTCTGTGTCGGCACCGTGGCCTTCGCCGGTCTCACCCTCAAGAAGCTCTTCCAGGGCCAGCGCTGAGCGACCGGACCACCACCGCACCCCTCGCCCCCTAGAGATCGTCTGAGCCCCTCATGATCGAGATCCCGTCCGACCTCCACCCGGACCTCGTCCCGCTCGCCTTCCTCCTCGGTGACTGGCAGGGCGCCGGTGTCGCCGACTTCCCGGGCATGGACAAGTGCAACTTCGGGCAGGAGGCCAGCTTCCGCCACGACGGCCGAGACTTCCTTGAGTACGTCTCGCACACCTGGGAGCTGGACGCCGAGGGCAACAAGGTCCGCCCCTTGGAGACCGAGACCGGCTACTGGCGGATCGACAAGGAGCGCCAGGTCGAGGTCGTGATGATCCGGGACCAGGGCGTCGCCGAGATCTGGTACGGCGAGATGGCCGAGCAGAAGCCCCAGATCGACCTGGCGACGGACGCCATCGCGCGTACGCCCTCCGCCGGGGAGTACAGCGGCGGCAAGCGGCTCTACGGCTACGTCAAGGGCGACCTGATGTGGGTCGGCGAGAAGTCCACCCCCGAGGTGCCGCTGCGCCCGTACATGTCGGCGCACCTGAAGAAGGCCGTCGACCCGAGCGAGTGGGCCAAGGACCTCAAGGACCTGCCCGACGACGGCATCGCCTTCTTCAAGTAGGCCGGAGCCTCCCGTAGGTCCGTACGTTCCGCGCACGCCAACTCCATAGCCAAGGCACCCCGCGGGGGAAGACCGGTCGAAGTCCGGCGCTGACCCGCAACGGTAGACGGAGCCCTCCCCACGGGGAGGGCCGTGAGCCCGAACACCCGCGAGGCCGCCCTAGGGGGTGTCGTCACAGTCCCGTCTGGGCCGCGGCGTCTGGCACGCACACTCGCGACGTTGTCGGTCGTCAGCGCAGCCCGCTGCGCTTTCCTCCCTCCGCCTTGCGATTGCACGCACCAGACGCCGCGGCCCCCGGCCTACCGGCCGGACGACGCTACTGTGACGACACCCCCTAGCTCCTGACAACTCGCCGTGGACTGCGAGAAGGGCGCCCGTGACTTCCCCCGTACCCGCTTCCCCCGCCACGCCCGCCGCCGCAGGCGGCACCGGCGACGGCAACAGCGACGGCCCGATACCCGGCGCCGCACGCAGGCTCCCCGTACCGCCCCTCGTCGCCGCGCTCTGCTGCGTGCTGCTGCTCTCGCTCCTGTGCGCCGTGGCGCTCGGCGCCTCCGGCATCGGCTGGGGCCACTCCGTACGGCTGCTGCACGCGGGCCTGACCGGCGGAGCGCTCGGCGCCGACGAGCGCTCCGCCTACACCGTCGTCTGGGACCTGCGGCTGCCGCGCGCCCTGCTCGCGGCCGTCGTCGGCGCCGGGCTGGCCTCCGTGGGCGTCGCCGTGCAGGCGCTGGTGCGCAACGCGCTCGCCGACCCCTTCGTCCTCGGCATCTCCTCAGGGGCCGCCGTCGGCGCCAACGCCGTGCTCCTCTTCGGCGCGCTCGGCGCCCTCGGGATCTGGGCGCTGTCCGTCTCCGCCTTCGTGTCCGCGCTCGCCGCGATGGCCCTCGTCTACGCGGTGGCCCGCACCGCCCAGGGCCTCACCCCGCTGCGGCTCGTCCTCACGGGCACCGCGATGTACTACGGGTTCTCCGCGCTGACCACGCTCATGGTGTTCGCCGCCGAGCGCGGCGAGGCCGCGCGCTCCGCCATGATGTGGCTGCTGGGCAGCCTCGGCGGCGCGAGCTGGGCCTCGCTGCCCATCGCCACGGGCGCGGTCGCCGCCGGGCTCGCGTACCTGCTGCTGTCGGCCCGGCGTCTGAACGCGCTCGCCATGGGCGACGAGACCGCCGCCGCGCTGGGCGTCGACGCGGGACGGCTGCGCCGGGAGCTGTTCCTGCTGGCCGCAGCCGTCACCGGCGCAGTCGTGGCCGTCAGCGGCGCCATCGGCTTCGTCGGCCTGATGGTGCCGCACGCCGTCCGCGTCCTCGTCGGCGCCGACCACCGCCGCGTCCTGGCCGTAGCGCCGCTCGCCGGAGCGGTGCTGCTGGTGTGGGTTGACGTGCTCTCGCGGATCGTCCTCGCGCCCGTCGAGCTGCCGGTCGGGGTGCTCACCGCCGTGATCGGCGTCCCCTGCTTCCTGCTGCTGATGCGCCACCGCGCCGGATACACCTTCGGGGGTGCGTGAGCCGTGCGCGTCGACATCGAGGGGCTGACGGTCGAGCGGTCGGGCGCCACGCTCGTGCGCGAGGTGGACCTGCGCGCCGGCGAGGGGGAACTCGTCGGCCTCGTCGGGCCCAACGGGAGCGGCAAGTCCAGCGTGCTGCGCTGCGTCTACCGCGCCTCGCGGCCCACGTCGGGGACGGTGCGGATCGACGGCGACGACCTGTTCGCGCTCACCCCGCGCGAGGGGGCGCGGCGGCTGGCGGCGCTGCCGCAGGAGCAGGCGGGCGAGTTCGACTTCACCGTCGACGAGATCGTCGCGATGGGCCGCCTCCCCCACCAGCGCGCGGCGGCCCGCACCAGCGAAGCCGACCGCGCGGCCTGCGCCGCCGCGCTGCGCAGGGTCGGCGCCGCGCATCTGGCGGGGCGCGGCTTCCGCACCCTCTCGGGCGGCGAGCGGCAGCGGGTGTTGATCGCCCGCGCGCTCGCGCAGGAGCCCCGCGTCCTCGTCCTGGACGAGCCGACCAACCATCTGGACATCGCCCAGCAACTGGAGGTCCTCGCGCTGGTGCGGGAGAGCGGGCTGACGGTCCTCACCGCGCTCCACGACCTCAACCTCGCCGCCGTGCACTGCGACCGGCTGCACGTCATCTCGGGCGGCGCGATCGTCGCCTCCGGCGCCCCGCACGACGTGCTGACGCCCGCGCTGCTCGCCGAGGTCTTCGGCGTACGGGCGCACCGCGTGCGGCATCCCGAGACGGGCGCCGTGCAGTTGCTGTTCGACCGCCTCCCCGCCCTCCCCTCTCTGCCTTCCCGCCCCTCCGCCATCTGAAGGAGCCCGCGCCCCATGCGTCCTCTGCACTCCTCGCGTCAGCAGACAACAGCCGCTCTCGCTCTCGTCACCCTGGTCACCATCACCGCCTCCGGCTGCGGGGCGAAGATCGCCGAGAACTCCGCGGACGACGAGGCGGGCGGGCGCGGCAAGCCCGTCACCCTCACCAACTGCGGCGAGAAGGTCACCTTCGACCGGCCGCCGGAGCGCGTGGTCACCAACGACGTCGGCATCACCGAGATCATGTTCGCGCTCGGCCTCGCGGACCGGATGGCGGGCTACGCCATGCCGGACGACAAGGGCGACCTCGGCGCCGTCCCCTGGAAGGACGGCTACAAGAAGACGAAGTGGCTCTCCAAGAAGCAGCTCAGCCAGGAGCTGGTCCTCGACGCCAAGGCCGACCTGGTCTTCGCCGGCTGGGGCTACGGCTTCAACGAGGGCGACGGCTTCACCCCGGCCCGGCTCAAGAAGCTGGGCGTCGACTCGTATCTGCTCACCGAGTCCTGCCGCAACGGCCACGAGGGCGGCGGCAGCGGCGGAAGCGGCAGCAAGGCGCGCGGGGTGATGCCACCGCTGGAGGCCCTCTACACCGACCTGCGCAACCTCGGGAAGCTCTTCGGCGTCGAGAAGCGCGCCGAGGCCCTCGTCGCCCGCTTCTCCGCGCAGGTCGCGGAGGCCCGCGACAAGGCCCCGAAGGGCGCGGACCGGCCCCGCGTCTTCCTCTACGACGACGGCCGCGACAAGCCGCTGACCTCGGGCCGCTACGCGGGCCCGCACGACATCATCACCAAGGCGGGCGGCGACCACGTGATGAAGGACCTCGACGACACATGGACGACGGTCGGCTGGGAGACAGTCGTCCAGCGCGACCCTGAGGTCATCGTGATCAACGACTACGGGGACACCAGCGCGGCCCAGAAGGAGAAGTTCCTGAAGTCCTACGCGCCGCTCCGCAACGTCTCCGCGATCAAGAACGACCGCGTCTTCACCCTGGACTACGCCGACCTGGTCGAGAGCCCCCGCAACCCCGACGCGATCGCCAGGCTGGCCACGTATCTGCGGAGCGTGAAGAGGTGAGCGGCCGACCTCCTACACTGGGCGTGTGGTAACCACCAACTGGCAGAGCGACCTCCGCGCGCGCGGGTACCGGCTGACCCCGCAGCGCCAGCTCGTGCTGGAGGCCGTGGACAAGCTGGAGCACTCGACGCCGGACGACATCCTCGCCGAGGTGCGGCGCACGGCGGGCGGCGTGAACATCTCCACCGTCTACCGCACCCTTGAACTGCTGGAGGAGCTGGGCCTGGTCTCCCACGCCCACCTCGGGCACGGGGCACCCACGTACCACCTCGCCGACCGCCACCATCACATGCACCTGGTCTGCCGGGACTGCACGGACGTGATCGAGGCCGATCTGTCCGTGGCCGCGCCCTTCACGGACCAGTTGCGCGAGAAATTCGGCTTCGAGACGGACATGAAACACTTCGCGATCTTCGGACGGTGCGGGAAGTGCGCGGCGGCGTCTTCGGACGAGGACGAAGGCGAAGGCGGCCGGGGCGAGAAGTAGCCCCGGCCGACGGGAGCGCGAGGGCGCGGGAGCCGTTCGTCGCCGTGCCGTCGTAGGCTGACGGTATGTCCTTCAACAGCCCGCTCCTCAGCCTCCCGGGCGCCGTCGCGGCCGAGGGCCCGGACGAGGGCGTCGCCGCGCACTACGGCGACCTCTTCCGGGAACAGCGCGCGCTCGCCGACGGCACCGGGTTCGTCGATCTCTCCCACCGCGGCGTGCTCGCCGTCTCCGGCGAGGACCGCCTCTCCTGGCTGCACCTGCTGCTGACCCAGCACGTCAGCGAGCTGCCCCCGGGCCGTGCGACGGAGGCGCTGGTCCTCTCCGCCAACGGGCACGTCGAGCACGCGCTCTATCTCGTCGACGACGGCGAGACGGTGTGGTGCCACACCGAGCCAGGTACCCAGGCCGATCTGATCGCCTACCTGGAGAGCATGCGGTTCTTCTACCGCGTCGAGATCGCCGACCGCACCGAGGAGTACGCGGTCGTGCACCTCCCCGCTGGCTCCATCGTGCAGCCGCCCGAGGGCACGGTCGTCCGCGAGACTCCGCACGGCCGGGACCTGTTCCTCCCCCGCACCTCCCTCAAGTCCTTCGCCGACGCGGCGGCCCCGGCCATCGGCGTCCTGGCGTACGAGGCGCTGCGCGTCGAGGACCACAGGCCACGGCTCGGCATGGAGACCGACCACCGCACCATCCCGCACGAGCTGGGCTGGCTGGAGACGGCCGTGCACCTCGACAAGGGCTGCTATCGCGGCCAGGAGACCGTGGCGCGCGTCAACAACCTGGGGAAGCCGCCGCGCCGCCTCGTCTTCCTGCACCTGGACGGCAGCGAGGTCCGGATCCCCGTGCACGGCGATCCCGTCCGCCGCGCGGAGGACGGCCCGGAGGGCCGCCCCGTCGGCTTCGTCACCACCTCGGCCCGCCACCACGAGCTGGGCCCGATCGCGCTGGCCCTGGTGAAGCGGAACGTGCCGGTGGACGCGCCGCTGATCGCGGGCGAGGACGCGACGGCGGCGGCGCAGGAGGTCGTCGTCGCGCCGTAGCCCCCAGGGGGCCGCGAACCGAAGCCGGGGCTAGACCTCCACCAGCACCGTGAACGGGCCGTCGTTCGTGAGCGTGACCTTCATGTCCGCTCCGAACCGGCCCGTCGCCACTTCCGCGCCCAAGGCGCGAAGCTGCGCGACCACTTCGTCGACGAGCGGCTCGGCGACGGGTCCAGGCGCCGCCGCGTTCCACGTGGGGCGGCGGCCCTTCCGGGCGTCACCGTAGAGAGTGAACTGGCTGATCACGAGCAGCGGTGCCCCGAGATCCGAGCACGACTTCTCGCCCTCCAGGATCCGCACCGACCACAGCTTGCGGGCGAGTTGCGCCGCTTTGGCCGCCGTGTCGTCGTGCGTGACCCCGACCAGCACACACAGTCCCTCGCCGACGATCTCGCCGACGGTCTCGCCGTCCACGACGACGCTCGCGCCGTTCACCCTCTGCACCACAGCTCGCATACGGCCATCATGCCGTGCCCGCCGCGAAGCCCCGCAAGGGCCGTTCCCTGGCCATTACGGGGGCCGCCGGATGGGTGCCGATCCGCTGCGCGGGAGCCTCCCAGAGTGGCACGATGCGCACACGCGGTGCGTAACACTGTTACCGCGGCAAAAGGGGACGAGGGGACAACAACCCATGAATACAACCGGAGCCGGGAGGACGCCCGGCGGCGTTCCGGGCGCCCGTACGAGCAGGGCCGCCGTCTCGAAGCGGGACGGGTCCGGGCCGGTGGCCGGGCCCGGCGGCGAGGCGCCGGAAGCCGGTGCGCCGGAGGCCGACGCGGCGGGGGCCGGGCCCGGCAGCCAGGTACCGGGGCAGGTACCGGGGCAAGCACCTGGCCAGGTACCCGTACCGGCGTCCGGCACGACCTCCGGCTTCGGCTCCGGCGCCGGTTCCCGCGTCGCGGCACTGCTGCACCCGGCACCGCAGCACGGCGGCGAACCGTACGACGCGCTGCGCGACCCGGGCCAGCCGGACCTGCACGCGCTGCGCCTGCCCGAGCTGCGGACGCTGCGCAAGGGCGCGCAGCGCGAGGAGGCGGACCTCAGCTACGTCAGGCGCCTGCTCCAGGGGCGCATCGACATCCTGCGGGCCGAGCTGGCGCTGCGTACGTCGCCCAGTTCCCCGCTGATCGACCTGCTGCCGGAGATCCTGACCGACAGCCCGTCCACCCACCGCTCCTCCGCGCGCCACGTGACCCTGGGGACCCCGTACAGCGAGGAGTACCGGCTGCTGGCCGAGGAGATGCTGGCCGAGGTCGAGCTGAGCGATCTCGCGGCGCGGACGGACGACGAGCTGCGGGACGCGATGGGGCGGCTCGTGCGGTACGAGCAGCGGGTCTCCGGGCGGCGGCAGTCGTTGCAGCAGACCGCCGACGGGTGCAGCGCGGAGATCGCCCGCCGCTACCGCGAGGGCGAGGCCCAGGTCGACGACCTGCTCTCCTGAAACCGGGAGGCCCTCGCCCCGTTGGGAAGGGGACATAGGGGGCGGTTACCGTGAGGGTGACGTACACGTACACCACCCGCACCACAGCCCCCACCCGCGAAGGGACAGCCGCCGCGCAGGGGGTGTCAAGGGAAGGCCGCCCCGATGTCCACCGCCACCCCCGTCATATCCGCAGCGCACGACGGCCGGGCCGCAGCGGCTCCGCCGGTGCTCGCCGAGATCGTCCGCTCGGGCTTCGTCGAGGGCCACCACCGCGGCTCGCTGGTCGTGCTCGCGGCAGACGGCACCGTCGACTGGTCGCTGGGCGACGTAGCGAGCCCGGTCTACCCCCGGTCGTCGAACAAGCCGTTCCAGGCCACGGCCGTGCTCCGCGCCGGTCTCGACCTCTCAGGCGAGCGGCTGGCGCTGGCGGCGGCGAGCCACTCGGGGGAGTCCTTCCACCTGGACCTGGTCCGCGAGATGCTGGCCGAGCACGGCCTGGCCGAGACGGACCTCGGCTGCCCGGCCGATCTGCCCCTCGACCGCGAGGAGGCGGAGCTGTACCTCGCCGCAGGGCACGCCCGCGCCCGTACGACCATGAACTGCTCGGGCAAGCACACCGCCATGCTCGCCGCCTGCCGCGCCAACGGCTGGCCCCTGGACAGCTACCTCTCCCCCGAGCACCCCCTCCAGCGCCTCGTGCGCGACAGCCTGGAGTCGCTGGCGGGCGAGCCCGTCGCGCACACGGGCACCGACGGCTGCGGCGCCCCGCTGATGGCGGTCTCGCTGACGGGCCTGGCCCGCGCGTTCCGCGCCCTCGCGCTGGCCCCGTCGACGACGCCCGAGGGCCGGGTCGCCGAGGCCATGCGCGCGCACCCCGAGTACGTGGCGGGGACCCGCCGCCACGACACCTGGCTGATGCGCGAACTGCCGGGCACGGTCTCGAAGATGGGCGCCGAGGCGGTCCAGGCGGTGGCGCTGCCCGACGGGCGTGCCCTCGCCTTCAAGCTCGACGACGGCGGAGCGCGCGCCCTGGGCCCCGTCCTCGCCCGTGCCCTCGCGCGCTGCGGCGTCGAGGCGCCCGTGGTGGCCCGTATCGCCGAGGCGCCGCTGCTGGGCGGCGGCGCGACGGTCGGCGAGGTCAGGGCGGCGTTCTGAGGAGGGGCCGGCCCTTTCGAGGCCGGGGAAAACCCGGTGCGCGGCCCGGAACGCCCCGCTTAGCGTGACGGCCATGACCTTGGACATCCGCACCCTTGCCGCCGCCCCCGACGAGTTCCCCGACTGGCTGCGCGCCGTCGCCACCGGCTTTCTGCGGGTGCCGGACATCTCGCCCGAGGAGGTGACGGTCAGGCGCGCGGACGCCGACCTCACGCGGACCGTGGGCGCGTACGACGACACGTACGGCGACGCGCACGGCGACGCGCACGGCGAGGGGCACGGCGGGGGGCGGCGCTGCGTCGCGACGTTCCGCAGCTTCCCGCAGGAGCTGACCGTCCCGGGCGGCGCGCGTGTGAACGCGTGCGCCGTCAGCAACGTCACCGTCGCCGCCACGCACAGGCGCCGCGGGCTGCTCACGCGGATGATGGCGCGGGAGCTTCGCGCGGCGAAGGAGCGCGGCGAGGTGCTGGCCTCGCTGACCTCCGCCGAGTATCCGATATACGGACGCTACGGCTTCGGTCCCGCCGCCTGGTGCGTCGAGTACGAGGTGGAGACGGCCCGTACAGGGCTCGATCCCCGCTACTCGGGCCCTGCCGACGGCGGACGCGTCGATCTCGTGGACGGCGAGGAGGTGCGCCGCGTCGCGCCCGAGCTGTACGACAGGTTCCGCGCCCAGCCGCACCGGCAGGGCGTCATCGAGCGCGGGACGTCGTGGTGGCGGCGGCACACGGGCCTCGACCGCTTCGACGGCGACGGCTTCACGCCCCGTTTCCACGCCCTGTACCGCGACGCGGACGGCGTGCCGCAGGGCCTCGCCGCGTACACCGTCGACGACCACTGGGAGGCCAAGCTCCCGGAGGAGACGGCCACGGTGCTCTCGCTGTTCGGGACGACCCCGGCCGCCGAGCGGGCCCTGTGGCTCTTCCTGCTGTCCATGGACTGGGTCTCCCGCGTCCGTACGGGCCTGCGCGCCCCCGACGACATCCTCCCCCTCCTCGTCCCCGACCCCCGCGCGGCCCGCATCAAGGCCAGGTCCGACTTCCTGTGGCTGCGCCCCCTGGACGTGCCCGCGATGCTGGAGGCGCGCTCCTACCCCGTCACCGGCACGCTGGTGCTGGACCTGCGCGACGAGGCGGGGCTCGCCGGCGGCCGGTACCGGCTGGAGGCGGGGCCCGAGGGCGCGAAGTGCGTGGAGACGCGCGAGGACGCCGACCTCTCGATGGAGATCGGCGAGCTGGGCACGCTGTATCTGGGCGACGAGTCCGCGACCCGGCTCGTGGCTCTGGACCGCGTCGAGGAGCACGGGGAGGGCGCCGCGACGACGGCCGACGTCCTGTTCCGCACGGCCAGGCGGCCGTGGTGCCCGGACGTGTTCTGAGGGTGCGGAGATCGAGCTGCCCTCGCCCGCCCCTCCCCTCCGGGGGCGGGTGAGGACGGCCCGGTCAGACGAGCAGCATCGTCAGCACGACCGCGCCGACGCAGCTGCACGTCACGTTCCTGGCCTTCACACCGATGGTCAGCAGGCAGAGCCCGATGACCCCGACAACCCCGAAGTGCCACTCGATGAGCTGCTCGAATCCGACGATGACGGCGGCGAGAGCGAGAGCGAACAGAGGCATGGCGTTCCCCTCCTTCGGAAGGCGCGGAAGACGCGGAAGACGCGGTGAAGGTGCGAGCGGTGCGGAGGCCGGCCCATACGCCGTCGGACGGGCGGGGAGCGGAGGGAAGGACGCCCTTACCGTGGGATCGCTTGGCGGACTTGGTCACCATCTCGATCCGGTTGTCTCCAACTCACTTACCAACATTCCCAGTTGGTGACAACTTAAAAACTGTTGGCGAACAACTCTGCGGCATTGTCCGGAAGTTGTAACGTCGTACGTGTGACAGAGAAGAGCGCCCCACCGAATGGCAGGCCGCCCCACGAAGTGGTCGCCGCCACCCTCCGTGAGCGCATCAGGGCGGGCGATCTGACCGAGGGCACCCGCCTTCCCACCCAGAAGCACCTGGTCAGCGAGTTCGACGTCAACCGCACCGTCGTACGGCAGGCACTGGAGACCCTCAAGCGCGAGGGCTTCCTGACGGACACGGGGCGCGGCGCGCCACCGACCGTAGCCGTGCCCGCCACGCAGTCCGAGGCCCCGCAGACCTCGGGCACGGAGCTGTCCGAACGCCTGTACGAGGCATTCCGCGCCAAGCACGTCACGATTGACTCGTTCTCGCTCACCACGGAGACGTTCAACAGCGCGCTCTCGGGCGCACGCCTGGGCGTCTTCGACCGCGAGCTGACGCCGGAGTCGGTCACGGTCCGCGTCATCGTCCCGAGCCCGACGGCCCGCCTCGCCATCCCCCGCCTCATCGACGACCCGGACGACCCACGGGTCGTGGAACGCCTGCACGAGTTGCAGCGCACCTGGACGAACGCGCTCAGGCTGAGCCTGGAGGGGCTGCGGGACCGCGGGCACATCGCCGAGGTGTCGTGCGAGATACGGACCGTGGCCGCCACACCGCTGCACAAGCTCTATCTGCTCAACCGCACCGAGGCGCTGATGGGCTACTACCGCGTGCTGGAACAGCAGGTCACGCACCAGGGCGAGCAGCTCGACATCTTCGACGTGCTCGGCATCGACGCGAACCTGTACCGCTCGTCGGCCGGTCCCGACTGCCGCGACGAGCAGGAGGCGAGCTTCGTCAAGGACTCGCAGCAGTGGTTCAACTCCCTGTGGGACCACATCTCCGAGCCGTTCCCCGCCAACTAGGCGTGTGGTCGGCGGGGCGTTGGCGGGGTGTCGCCCGCGTCCTGTACGTGAGCCCCGCGCCAGCAGATAGTTGTACCCCCTGTCGGCTAACCGAGGAACGCGATGCGTGATCTCATCGGCCCCGCGAAGTGCGTGATCTTCGACTTCGACGGCCCCCTCTGCCACCTGTTCCACCGCTTCCACGCGCCCGGTGTCGCGGACCGCCTGCGCGAACTGATCCCGGCGGCCCACCCCGGAAACGGCTCCCTCTCCTCGGACACCCCCTTCTCCGGCGTCGAGGACCCCTACGTCATCCTCCAGCGGGCCTTCGCCGACCCCGCCTCCGTCGCCGACGGCACGGCGCACGCCGTCGAGCGCGCGCTGACCCGCGAGGAGGTGCGGGCCGCGTCGCACGCGTATCCGACCCCGTACGCCGACAGCCTCGTGCGCACGCTCAGCTCGACGGGCAGGCGGCTGGCCGTCGCCACCAACAACGCGCAGCAGGCGGTGGAGCGCTATCTGGAGACGCGGCTGACCGGCGCGCTGTTCGCCGGGCACGTCCACGGGCGCTGCGCGGACGCCGGGCTGCGGCTGAAGCCGGATCCGGACTGCCTCGTGCGGGCGCTGGAGTCGACGGGCACGGCGCCCGGTGACGCGCTGATGATCGGCGACGCGCCGCGCGACCTGGCGGCGGCCCGCGCCGCCGGGGTGGCCTTCCTCGGCTACGGGCGCAACGAGCGCAAGGCGGCGGCGCTGCGCGCCGCGGGCCTGGAGGCGGAGGACATGGTGGACTCGCTGCGGGACGTGCTGAAGTGCGTCGATCCAGGCGCGCACGTGTGAGGTGGGGCGGGGTGCGGTGGGCCGGGGTGCGGTTCGCAGACGTGGGCACGCGGTGCACCGTACGTAAGGTGGTCGGCGCACCCCGCGCACCCGCGTTCCGCGCGCTCCACGCGCTCCACGCGCTCCACGCGACCGAGCAACCTCGCACACGAGGAGGACGATCAGCGATGACCGACGCCCCCACCCCCGAGACGAACGAGCCCGCGCACGACCCCGAGGTGCTGGAGCTGGCCCAGAAGATCTTCGACCTGGCGCGGCACGGCGACACCGACACGGTCGCCGCCTACGTCGACGCGGGCGTCCCCGCGAACCTCACCAACGACAAGGGCGACTCCCTCATCATGCTCGCCGCCTACCACGGCCACGCCGCGACCGTGAGCGCGCTGCTGGCCCGGGGCGCCGACGCGAACCGCGCCAACGACCGGGGCCAGACCCCGCTCGCGGGCGCGGTCTTCAAGGGCGAGGACGAGGTCGTACGGGCGCTCCTCGCGGGCGGCGCCGATCCGCGCGAGGGGCAGCCGTCCGCGGTGGACACGGCCCGGATGTTCGAGAAGCGGGAGCTGCTGGAGCTTTTCGGCGCGGAGTGACCCACCGGGGGCCCGGGGGCTCCGGAACCCGGGGGCTCCGGCACCAGGCGGATCACGTCACGCCACGCCACGCTACGCCACACCACGTCACCCGGCCGACGTCTCCGCCGCGCTCCGCTCCCGTACGTCGGCGACCACGCAGCTCACGTTGTCGGGGCCACCGGAGTCGCGGGCCAGCGCGACGAGTTCGCGCACCGCGGCGCCGGGGTCCCTGACCGTCGTGACCACCCGGCGGATCTCGTCCGCCGGGACGACGGCTGACAGCCCGTCGGAGCAGAGCAGATAGCGGTCGCCGGGCCGCGCCTCGTGCAGGCGCAGGTCAGGGGTGGAGTCCGCGTCCCGGGCCAGGGCGCGGGCCAGCAGCGCCCGCTGCGGGTGCGACGCGGCCTCGTCCGCGCTGATGCGGCCCTCGTCGGCCATCGCCTGCACGAGGGTGTGGTCGTGGGTGATCTGGAACAGCTCCCCGTCCCGCAGCAGATGGGCACGGGTGTCCCCGATGTGGACGAGGGCCAGCTGGGAGCCGGTCCAGAGCATGGCGGTCAGCGTCGTGCCCGCCCCGTGGGGCCCCTGCTCCTGTCCCCGGCCGCCGGACGCGGTCGCCGTCGCCGTCGCGTCGTGCACGGCGCGGCCCGCCTCCTCGACGGCGTCCTCCAGCGCGTTGAGGAGGCCGCCCGCGGGGACGCCGTCCGTCTCCAGCCGCTTGAGCGCCTCGACCGCAGCGGCGCTCGCGGGCGCCCCCGCGGGCCCGTACCCGTCGGCGACGGCGAGCAGCCGGGAGCCCGCGTAGGCGGTGTCCTGGTTGCTCTCGCGGACGAGACCGGGGTCGGAGAGCGCGGCGTAGCGGATCTCCATGGGAGGCGTGTTGCCAGGGCTGTCCTGGTTGTTCGGGCTGTTCGGGCTGTTCGGGTTCACGGCGGTGTCCTTCCTGGACAAGTGGTCGACGAGGAAGGCGGCGAGGTCCCGTCGCGCGGCGGTCTCCGTCTCGACGCGCGCCCAGTACGCGCGCACCTCCTGGGCCGCGGCACCGGGCCCGGCGTCCGAGCCCGTGTCCGAACCCGCCTCCGGGCCCTCCGCCAGCACGCACACCTGGCGGATACGGGCCAGCGGCATCCCCAGGCGCCGGAGCCAGGCCACCAGCCGGGCGCGCTCCAACTGCGCGGGGGCGTAGTGGCGGTAGCCGGTCGACGGGTCGACGTGGACGGGCTCCAGCAGCCCGAGTTCGTCGTAGAGACGCAGCGCCTTCGGCGAGAGCCGGGACGCCTTGGCGAAAGCGCCGATGGTCAGCAGCTCCATGCCCGCCCCCTCCCTCCTCGTGCCCTCCTCGTGCCCTCCTCGTGCCGGGCACACCGCCCGGCGCTCCCGATGCTGTGGCCTCCCCCAAGGTGAAGGTCAACGGCCCTGCCGAGGGTCCGGCCTGCGCGCGAGGAAGACGAACTCCAGCCCCGGCCGGTCGGGCGCGTCGCGGACGTCCTCCACCACGTACCCGTGCGCGGTCAGCTCCGCCTCGACCTCCTCGCGCTCGCGGAAGCGCAGCGTCGAGTCCGACGTCAGCACCTGCCCGTCGGCGTCGAACACGTAGGTCGAGCGGAACGTCACCAGCGGCCCGTCCACCTCGGTCACCTCCACCCAGTGCTCGACGGCGCCCACGCCCGGCACCTCGGCCACGCCGTACGTGGCCGCACGGGTCCACCCCTCCCAGGCACGCCGCGCCGGGACCCGGGTCTCGAACACCAGGCGCCCGCCGGGCCGGAGCGCCTCATAGGCCCCGCGCAGCGTGTGCCGCCACGCGGACGGGTCGGCGACGGCCTGGGCGACGTTCCCCGTCATCGTCGCGAGGTCGGCCCCCAGGCCCGGCGGCAGCGCCGTCACATCACCGTGGACCCAGCGCACCCGCTCGCCGCCTGGCTTGCGCCGGGCCACGTCGAGAGAGGCCCGCGCGGGATCGACCCCGACGACCTCCACCCCACGCCCGGCCAGCAACAGCGCGAACACCCCCGTCCCGCACCCGATGTCCAGCACCCGCCGCGCCCCGTGCTCCTCCGCCACCCGCAGATACGCGTCGAGATCGCGCCGACCGGCCTCGACGGCGTCATAGACGACGGCGAGCCGCGGATCCCCGTACTGCTCATCAGCCATGCGCCGAAGCTACGCGCCCGAAGTCCGTGCGGCGATGAATCTTCCGTCATCGTGTGGTCATGACTGAGATCGCCATCGGCAAGGCCCGCTCCGAACTCGGCGACCTGGTGCACCGCGCCGCCCACAGCCGGGAGACCATCGCCCTCACCGACCACGGCCACGTGGCCGCTCTGCTCGTATCGCCCCAGGTCATAGAGGACCTCGAAGACTCCCAAGCCATCGCCGAGCGTGAACGGCGCGAGGCGGAGGGCGCCTTGGGCGAAGGCATGTCGCACCAGGAAGTCGGACGGCTGCTCGGGCTGCGCCCGTGACGTGCGCCCCTCTGGCCGCCGGGCCGAGGTCGGCCAGTTGTGCGACGGGACACTTTTGCAAGCGGGCGCTTGCAAAAGTTAGCAAGGGCGAGGCACTGTAGGGGCATGGCTTCCCTGAACGTCGGCAACCTCGGCGAGTTTCTGCGGGAGCAGCGGCGGCAGGCCAAGCTCTCGCTGCGGCAGCTCTCCGACGCGGCGGGGGTGTCGAACCCGTATCTCAGCCAGATCGAGCGCGGGCTGCGGAAGCCGAGCGCCGAGATTCTCCAGCAACTGGCCAAGGCGCTGCGGATATCGGCGGAGACGCTGTATGTGCAGGCCGGGATTCTCGACGAGCGCGATCGCGAGGACCTGCTGCACGTTCCGGCCGCGATCCTCGCCGATCCGTCGATCAACGAGCAGCAGAAGCAGGCGCTGCTCCAGATCTACGAGTCGTTCCGGAAGCAGAACGGGCACGGCCCCGACGGCAAGGACGACACCTCCGGCGACGAGGCCGGGGAACCGGCGGCAGAACAGGCCGGACCCGGGGACACCAGGAAGCCGTAGCCGGCGCGGAAGCGGCGCGGCAGCAGAGCGGCACAACGTCACACACAGGCGCCCCACCAGGCGTCACGCGGCACGACCCACCAGGGAGGGACCCTCAATGCCCAACACGGACGAACTGCGCAAGAACCTGACCGACGCGACCCCGCTGTACTTCGCCGCCGGTGTCATCGACAAGATCCGCGAAGAGGCTCCGGAGCGGATCGCCGCCGTGCGTGCCACGGACCCCAAGGAGGTCCAGGCGAAGGTCAGCAAGCAGGCCAAGGAGACGCAGGCCAAGGTCAGCGAGGTTCTGGGCACGATCGACGCCGACATCAAGAAGCTGCGGGAGCAGGCCCAGCACTACGCGCTCCAGGGCGTGGGCGTCGCCGCCGAGTACGCGGTCAAGGCACGTGAGGCGTACGACGAGTACGCCGAGCGCGGCCGGGGCGCCGTGAAGACCTGGCGCGGTGAGGCCGCGGACACGGTGGCTCCCGAGGAGTACACCGTCGAGCGCGAGCCGGTGAAGGTGGCCGAGCCCCCGGCCGGTTCCGGTTCCGGCTCCACGAGCGGCTCCGGTTCCACGAGCGGCACCAGCGGTTCCGGCACCAGCTCCAGCACCGGTACCGGCACCAGCTCCGCCAGCGGCGCGAAGAAGACCACCGCGGCCAAGAAGACCACGACCGCCAAGAAGACGGCGCCGAAGTCGGACTCCTGAGTCCCGGCGCAGCGCGAGGAGCGGGCCGGGTGCCGGACAGGCGCCCGGCCCCTCCCGTCGCCCCTCCCCGTCACCACGCCCCTAGGTCGTTTCTGATGGCTCTTGCTGGGGTGGGTGGATCAATGCTGGGGATGGGCAGGCGCGTCGTATGGTGCGGCGA
>NZ_BAAGSO010000028.1:0-41239 GCF_054782395.1 Streptomyces daliensis
ACCGGCGCGGTGATCGGTATCGACTGGGGCGTGCGGGAGACGGCCACCACCACCAGCGACGCCCATGACCTTCCCCACCCGCGGCACGGGCGCACGGCGGCGCACAAGCTGGCCCGGTACCAGCGCATGATGGCCCGCCGCCGCCCTGCGAAGGGGCAGGCGGCGTCGAAGGGCTACCGCGAGGCGAAACGGCAGACAGCGAAAGCGCACCAGAAGCTCGCCCGGCAGCGCCGCGAGACCGGCCGTAAGTGGGCCAAGCGCGTCGTCCGCGACCATGACGCCCTGGCCGTGGAGGACTTCCGCCCGAAATTCCTGGCAAAGTCCACCATGGCGAGGAAGGCCGCCGACGCCGCGATCGGCGCCACCAAACAAGCCCTGGTGGAGATGGCCCGCAAGCACGGGCGCATCCTGCACCTGGTCCATCCCGCGCACACCACCATGGACTGCGCACGGTGCGGAGCGAGAACCAAGCACGCACTCCCCCTCTCCGAAAGAACGTATGCCTGCACCACGTGCGGAGCCGTCTCGCCCAGAGACAAGAACTCCGCACGCGTGATGCTGGTCCGGGCTGGTCTGCACCCCGGCTAGCGCTGATCGTGCAAGCCCTGCGCGCCCGCCGGGCCGCAGGCGACGTGAGCTAGGAATCCCCCTCATTGATGAGAGGGAGGCGTCAAGTCCCAGTGGTTGCCCTCTGGGTAGTAGATGTTCCCGGAGGCCGACTTCCACTTGGAGCCGCCTATGGAGGCGAAGTTCCCGGTGATGTAGTTGCCGGTGTGGGGGTTCCTCTCACTCGGTACGGGGAAGGGGAGCCGGGCCGTCAGGAGACGCCGCAGGTGGGCGCCGACCAGTAGCGGCTGGAGCGGTGGTCGACGTGGGTGTGGTCGTCGTGCCCCGGATAGCCGGGCCCGAGGATGCCGTTGAACCCGTGCGCACGGGCCTGCTTCGCGAGGGTGCACAGCGAATGCGGCCCCGAGCCCAGGTCGGCGGCGTCACCGTAGAGGTGCCTGCTGCTGGGCGCCCCGCCGACCGCGTCGTTGCACGCCTTGGACCGGAAGCCGCTGGTGACCCTGATCGACTGGTCGCCTAGCGCGTGCCGCAGC
Source organism: Streptomyces daliensis (assembly GCF_054782395.1). Classification (NCBI taxonomy): domain Bacteria; kingdom Bacillati; phylum Actinomycetota; class Actinomycetes; order Kitasatosporales; family Streptomycetaceae; genus Streptomyces; species Streptomyces daliensis. The sequence continues at coordinate 1,101 of NZ_BAAGSO010000028.1, forward strand.
GCCTCCAGCTTCCACATGGTGAGCAGCGCGTTCGCCTTGGCCTGTGCCGCGCTGACGGCGCCGCCGCTCCAGTCGCCGTTGCAGTTGTTCAGCTCCGCGTAGGAGAAGTGGACGGGGGTGCAGTCGTCGTCCTGGAGCGCGTAGAGCTTCGCGTACGTCGCGGATCCGGCGACTCCGTCGGCCGCCAGCCCGTACGCCTGCTGGAAGCGGGTGACCGCCGCCTTGGTCGCGGGCCCGAAGGCACCGTCGACGGCGAGGACCGAGCCGCTGCCGGGGTAGCCGGAGACGCGGATCTGGAGCTGTCGCACGTCCTCGCCCGAGGCGCCCTCGGAGAGGGTGCGCGGCCAGGTGTAGCAGCCGTCGGCGACGGCGGCCGTGAGCGCCGCCCGCACGTGCGGGGGCGCGGCGGCCGAGGCGGCACCGCCGCCCACCAGCAAAGATGCCGCGATCATGACAAGGCCGACAACGGCCCCTGGCATTCGTCCGAGCATGGTTCCTCCATGCGCTGTGGGGTGGCATCCGAGACTGGCGTGACAGGCGTGACCCGTCAACTACGCGCGGAGAATGCCATTGGACGAGGCCACTGGCGGCACGGGTCCGGCTGACGCCGGTTCGGGGCGGTCCGGTCCGACCCCGGTCCGGGAGCGCGTCGGCACCCGTACGACGTGCAGGCCGGAACGCGGCACAAAGAGGGCGGACCAACGCCCGCACAAGGGGTCCCGGACCGATGCCCGGTACACGGAGTACGGCTCGACGCCCGGCACACGGTGAACCCGGCCGACAGCCGAACAACAAGGCCGGCTCGACACCCGCGGGGCACCCGGGCTGGCGCCCGGCACGAATGAGACCGCGCCAGCGCCCGGCCAAGGGCCCCGGGCCGGTGCCCGGCACGCAAGGATCAGCTCGCACCCGGCACACGGTCAACTCGGCCGACGGCCGTATCGCAGGGCCGCCCCGACACCGACGCGGGCACGGCGCGAGGGCCGGGTGGACACCCGGTACGCGGTCGATTCGGCCTACGGCCGAACAACGCCGACAGCCGAACAACAGAGCCGTCCCGGCACCGACGCGGGCACGGGCCCGACGTGGGCGCGGCACGAAGGCCAGCACGACACCCAGCGCACCGTGAACTCGGCCGACGACCGAACAACGCCGACAGCCGTACAACAGGGCCGCCCCGACACCGACGCGGGCGCGGTGCGACGGTCGGCTCCGTGCCGGTCGCGGCACCGGAACACGCAGCGTCCACGCTCGGGACCGGGCACCCGGGGATCGCACCGGACCCGCCTCGCGGTCAGGGCCGACGCCCCGAACCGGAGCCGGGCCGGACCGCTGCCGTCACGCACCCCACGTGGCCCGGTACAGCCGCGTACGGCTCCGTAGGTCCACCGGCGCCCCGGGGCCGCACGGCCCCGCGCCGACGGAGCCGCACCCGGAAACCAGCGCATCCGTGTCCGCGGGACCACCCCGCGGACACGCGTCACTCGTTCGGCACGACCTCGTAGCGCGGGGTGCCCTCGGCCATCTGCCGCAGCGCGTCCTTGCGCTCGCGCTTGGAGAGGCGGTCGATGTAGAGGTAGCCGTAGAGGTGGTCGGTCTCGTGCTGGAGGCAGCGCGCGAAGTAGCCCGTGCCCTCGATGACCACCGGCTTGCCCGAGGCGTCCTGGCCGCGCACCACCGCGTAGTCGGGGCGGGCCAGCGGCGCGTAGGCGCCGGGGACGGAGAGGCAGCCCTCGTTGGAGTCGTCCAGGGCGCGGCGCTCGGCGGGCAGTTCGTCCAGCACCGGGTTGCAGACGGCCCCGACGTGCCGTACGCCGTCGTCGTCCGGGCAGTCGTAGACGAAGACCTTCAGATCGACGCCGATCTGGTTCGCGGCGAGGCCGACGCCCTCGGCAGCCCGCTGGCTCGCGAACATGTCGTCGATCAGCTGGGCCAGCTCGTCGTCGAAGGCCGTGACGTCCTTGCACTCCTTGTGGAGCACCGGGTTGCCGACGACGGTGACCGGCCGGGCCGTGCCGCGCTCGCGGTGCGCGGCCTCGCGTGCCTCGCAGTCCTTGGTGTCGTCGACGAACTCGACGCCCGCCCCCGCCTTGGTCTCCTGCTGCTGCGCCATTCCGCCGTACGCCTTCCTCACAACCTGATTCGTCGCCCTACAGGGTACGGGGCGCACGGCGCCGCCCGCCCCGGCAGACCCCCGCGGGACGGCCCTCGCGCCCCGACCTCAGCAGACGTCCTCAGCAGACCTCCTCCAGGTCACGCCACTCGCGGGTGTCCGGGCTGTCAGCGACCCAGCCGTCCAGCAGCCCCCGCACCAGCGAGGCGGGCGCCGCGAGGCCGCACTCGCGCTCCGGGACCCACAGGTCCCCTGGGCCGCCCGCCGTCATATGGCCCAGCGGCCCGGGGTGGCCGGGCGAGCTGTGGTCGTGCGGGTCCAGGTGGGTGGAGCCGTCGCCCTCGTCGGCGGGCATCCGGCTCTCCGAGCAGGAGCGGCACAGCAGCCGCACCGACGACGACCAGTCCTCGGCGGCGAAGCCCGCGTCGGCCGCCAGGCGTTCCAGCGCGTCCCTGTCGGCCTCCGTGGCGGCCTCCAGCAGCACGACCCAGGTGGGCACCGGGGAGGGCGCCCACAGCTCGATCTCGTCGAACACGGGGTACGAGGGCCCCGCCGTGGTGGTGCGCTCGCCGTGCGGGACGCCGTCGTGCAGCACGACCTCGCCCCAGCGGCGGCCCGAGGAGGGCAGCGGGATGCTCTGGAGCTCCATCCGCGCCGGGTCGATCCTGCGGCCCCACACGACCTCGGCCTCCCCCTCAGGGGAGAGCCGCACGGCCGCGCTGCCCAGCTGCATGCCCGTCGGCTCGCCGACAGCCGCCGCCGACTGCGCGGCACCCGGCACCCGCAGCCCGTACGCCTGCCAGGCGCGCCGCGCCAGGGGCCAGTCCTGGAGCGCCGTGGCCGCGATGCCCACGTTCCACCAGTCGGGCGCCCCTGCCTCCCTGTCCAGCAGGGCCACCGCCCGCAGTCCCGCCGCGCGTGCCTGCTCCCAGTCGTGCCGGAACTTGTGCAGCAGCGCGAGGTTGAACCAGGACTCGGACAGCCACGGCTCCAGGTCGGCGGCGCGGGTGAGCAGTGCTCCCGCGTCCTCGTACCGCCCGTCGCCGATGAGCGTGAACGCGCGGTCGGTCGCCTGCCGCCAGGAGGCGGAGGGCCGATGCCGCACCTTGCCGAAGATCCTCACGATGTTCCCGCCTGATTCCCGCCTGTTGATTCGCCGCCGCCCGGTCTGCTGCTGCGCCTTGTGCGTCGTACGCGCCCTGTTCGCTGTGTGCGCCTTGTGCGCTGTGTGAGCTGCGTGTGCCTCTTTCGCGGTTCCCCTCTTCGCATCCAACCATGCCCACCGGGATGCTCGCTCACTACCCGGGAGTCACGCCTTCGACCCCCCGCGAGACGACCCGGGCCAGCGCTTCGACCACCCGGGGCTCGTACTCGTGGGCGCTGCCCAGCCGCAGCCGCTCCAGCGCGCGCAACGAGCCCTCTATTCCGGGCTGCCCGGCCACCATGTCCTCGTACGCGTTGGCGACGCGGACTATGCGCGCTGTGAACGGCTGGTCACGGTAAGGATCCGCCTGCCGTTCCACCACTACGGCGACATCGGCCGCCACTCCGGTCTTCCTGACCACCGCGCCGCCCAGCTGCGCGATGCGCCGCCGCTCGGCCGGATCCAGGTCCTCGGTGGCGCCGCCCACCACGGGGTCGACGAGGGAGAGCTGCCCGATGTCGTGCATCAGCGCCGCGTACTCCAGCACCGTCAGCTCGGGCTCGCTCAGCCCCAGCTCGCGGCCTGTCGCGGTGCTGAGGGCCGCCACCCTGCGGGCGTGCCCGTGCGGGGTGTATCCCGCGACCTCCGTGGAGCGGGCCAGGGAGGCGATGGTCTGCCGGTACGTCGCCCGTACGGCCGCGTAGCGCCGGAAGGAGAACTGGGTCAGCAGCAGGGGCACGCAGAACACCGGAAGCGCCCACAGGCCCGCCACGGCCACGCCGAGCGCGAGCACGGCCCCGGTGGCGGCGATGGCGGGCACGATGCCGAGACGGGCGCGCAGCGCGTCCCGCAGCAGCGGGCAGAAGGGCCTGCCGGTGCGGGCCCTGGCCAGCACGGACCCGAGCAGCGCGTCGCAGACCCCGGTGAGCAGCGTCACGGCCAGCAGGCACAGCGCGTGGTACGGGCCCGGGCTCAGCAGCGCCGGCAACCCGCCGGTGTTGTAGAGCGGTTGGAAGCACGTCGCGGCGAACCCGACGCCCAGGACGCCGCGTACGAGGTGGTCGGGCGAAGGGGCACGGCCCAGCGCCACATGCGGGGCCAGCCCGGCGAGCGTGGCCAGGACGGCGACGGCGACGCACTGGAGGGCGCCGTGCGTGCTGGGCTGCCCCGCGACCTCGCCGAGCAGCGCGTAGCCGAGCGCCCCCGCCGCGCCGACGGGGCCCGCCGTGGCTGAGCCGTCGCCGTCGTCGCCGTGCGCGGCGCCCGGCAGGCGTACGCGCACGAGTTCGCCGACGGCGATCACGAGGCCGAACACGACGGCGGTGCCCGGCTGTTCCAGGCCGTGCCACAGGGTCCAGGTCAGTGCCGTCACCGTGAGCACGGCTGCCGCTCCGTACACGGCGACGACCGCGCGGCTCATGTGTGCCGCGCCGTGCTGCCGGGGCTGCTTCCCGCGGGGTGCGCCTCCTGGGGTCCGGCAGGGCCGTCGGAGGGCGGCCCTCCTGGGGCGCGGGGCGGCCCGAGTGCACCGCTCTGGCCGCCCTGGTGGGAGGGTGCCGGTACGTTTCCGCCGCGCCCCGGCCCGGCACCTGGTGCGTCGGCCGTGACCGCGGGGGACCAGCCCTGGCGGTCCAGCGCGCGGGCGAAGGCGCGCACCACGCGGGGGTCGAACTGCGTCCCGGCGCACCGCCTCAGCTCCTCCAGCGCGACGGACACGGGGCGGGCGCGGCGGTAGCTGCGCGTCGAGGTCATCGCGTCGAACGCGTCGGCCACGGCGACGACCCGCGCGAACTCCGGGATCTGGCCGCCGCGCAGCCCGTACGGATAGCCGCTGCCGTCCAGCCGCTCGTGATGGTGCAGGATCGCGGCCCGCGCCTCGTCCAGGAAGCCGATGCCGCGCACCATCTCGTGCCCGTACTCGGGGTGCAGCTCGATGACGGCGCGCTCCTCGTCGGTGAGGGGCCCGTCCTTGCGCAACACCCGGGTGGGGACGCCGAGTTTGCCCACGTCGTGCAGGATGCCCGCGAAGCGCAGCGCCTCGGTGCGCTCGTGGTCCATGCCCAGCTCGCGCCCGATGAGGACGGAGGCGCGGCCGACGCGCTCGCTGTGGCCGCGCGTGTAGCGGTCCTTGATGTCCACGGCCTGCACCAGGGCGCGGATGGTGGCCTGGTGGGCGCCGCGCTCGCGGTGGTACTGCGCGAAGACCCAGCAGCAGATGTACATGGGCAGCAGCACGAACAGGGCCGCTACGGGACCGTACGGGCTGCGCCAGAGGACCGCCATCATCAGCCCGGCCAGCCCGTGCACCAGGTGGGGAACGGCGGCGAGCGAGAGCTGGCCGCGCCAGGCGGTGCGTACGGAGCAGCGCTCGGCGGCGACGAGGACGGCGCCGTCCAGCAGCGTGACCACGGCGCAGAACGCGAACGCGGCGGCTGCCGCGGGCAGCAGCGCGTACGGGAAGTCGGCGACGGCGGCGGGCAGCTTGGGCGAGGGTGCCGCGGGGCCCACCGTCAGGGCCGCCTGCGCCTGCGCCGCCGCCCACGCCGCGAGGCCGAGCTGCGCCGCGTGCCACAGGCGGCGCGCGGTGCCGTGCCGGGACTGCACCCGCCCGATGAGCGCCCCCGGCACGGGCACGAGGGCTGCGGCGGCCGGAGGCAGCAGAAAGACCCCGGTGAGGAGGACGGGAAAGAAAGCGCCCATGTTCTTGGGCACCTTGTGGCCCATGAGGGGGCAGCGGGGCGCGTACTCACAGATCGCGTAGAGCACGGCCAGCGGGAGCAGCGCGAGCCACTCGGTCTCCCGGAAGCCGATGACGGCCGGAGCCGCGCACAGCCCGGCCGCGCAGACGGCGCCGCCGATGCACGCACGGGCCGCCCCCGGCAGCCGCGCCCCCGTTTCTCGTGCACGCATCGCACGTCTCCTCCCCGTACCGCACAGGAAAGGGAGGATAGGACGGGGGAAACCGATACCGGCGGGTCATGCGCGTATTACTTCTTAAGAGACCTGTCTCACTCACACGAACGAGTGAGACAGTCGTGAAAAACGTGCGGGAAGTGCCGAACTCCCGTACTACGCACGCGTCTTGACCTCGCCCGCCCCCGCCCGGGGAGGGAGGGGGCGCGGTGCCGGGGCTCGGAGCCGGTGCTCGGCCCGGCGGCGTCGGCGGCGTCAGGCCAGGTGTTTGCCCGCGTCCGACCGCGGGGCGGAGGGCGCGGCGTCGTCCCCGGGCTGTCCCGGTGCCTCCGCGGTCTCTGCCGTCTCCGCCGCGGGCTGGTCGGGGACCTCGCCCGCCTGGCCGGAGCGGATCAGATCGATCCGGTCCATCACCTTGGAGCGCAGGTCGGTCGGCACGTCGTCCTGGCCGCAGCAGCGCTTGACGAGCTTCTTGACCTCCTGCTCCAGGCCGTACTTCTCGAAGCAGGGCGAGCACTCGTCGAAGTGCTCCTTGAACTTCTCACAGTCGCTGTCCGGCATTTCCCGGTCCAGGTACTCGTAGAGGTGGTCCAGCACCTCGGAGCAGTCCGTCTCGTGCGGCTCTCCGCAACTCATGAGCCCGAGCCTTTCCGGTCGTGCGACGCTTCTCCGCTCGCGGACGCACCGGCGGGGGCGAGCCCGCGGTCGCGCGCGTAGTCCTCCAGCATGCCGCGAAGCTGACGCCGCCCGCGGTGCAGACGGGACATCACCGTGCCGATGGGTGTCCCCATGATGTCGGCGATCTCCTTGTAGGCAAAGCCCTCGACGTCCGCGAGATAGACGGCGATGCGGAACTCCTCCGGGATCGCCTGGAGGGCTTCCTTCACATCCGAGTCCGGAAGGTGGTCGAGCGCCTGTGCCTCGGCCGAACGCAGTCCCGTGGACATGTGCGACTCGGCGCGCGCAAGCTGCCAGTCCTCGATCTCCTCGGCGGCGCTGCGCTGCGGCTCGCGCTGCTTCTTGCGGTACGAGTTGATGAAGGTGTTGGTCAGGATGCGGTACAGCCACGCCTTGAGGTTGGTGCCCTCACGGAACTGGTGGAAGGACGCGTACGCCTTGGCGTACGTCTCCTGGACCAGGTCCTCCGCATCGGCCGGGTTGCGCGTCATGCGGAGCGCGGCCGAGTACATCTGATCAAGGTAGGTGAGGGCGTCCCGTTCGAAGCGCTCACTGCGCTCCGCCTCGGTCTCCTGCTTGGCACTGCCGGCGTCTTCGGTCCCGGTGACCGGACCCACCTCCTCCGATGTCACGGCGAGCCCGAACGAGGACCCGCTCGAATCGGAGAATAGACGACGTTCCACTCCGTCCGCCGCCGGAATCTTCGCGCCACCGGCCAACGCCAGCGTGGCCCAGTCCACCTCGGCGGCCTGGGGGCGCTGCGGGCAAGCGACAGAACCCATAGGGGCGGCTCCCTCTCCTCGTGACGTCGCGACAGCCCGTACAACACGCGTATCCCGGATCGCATTCCCGGGCCGCGCGGATCTTCTTCCCTTTGTTTCCGCCGAGAGGGTGGCCGGGCGCTGGCCCCGGGGCCGGGCCCAGGGCCGGAAAGGGTTCTAGAGCCCCGTCAGCCCCTCCAGCCAGGTGCGTACCGCCTCCGTCAGGACGCCGAGCGCCTCCTCCTGGCCGATCCCGGCCCGCTTGGGCACGGCGAAGCCGTGGTCCCCGTGGGGCACCTCCACGACGCGGGTGTCCCCGGGCAGTCCCGACGGGAACTCGTCGGGGCGCCCGAACGGGTCCCGTCCGCCCTGGACGACGAGCACCGGCAGCCCCGTCCCCGTCAGCTCCGGGGCGCGCGACTTCTCCGGCTTGCCCGGCGGGTGCAGCGGAAAGGAGAGGGCGAGCACCGCGTGGGCGCCCAGTTCCGCGCCCGTACGGCAGGCGACGCGGGCCCCCGCGCTGCGCCCGCCAGCGACGACGGGCAGCCCGGGGCCCAGCAGCGCCGGCCACAGCGCCGTCCACGCCGCGTCCAGCGTCCGGGGCGCCGGGGCGACCTTCTTGCCCGCGACGCGCCACGGCTGCTCGACGAGCGCGACGCTCACGCCCGTGGGCGGCAGCGCGGCGGCCAGTGCGACGAGGTCCCGCGCCTCGATGCCGCCGCCCGCGCCGTGGCCCAGCGCGAGCACGGCACGCGCGCCGGCGCCCGCCGCCTCGGCGGTGTGCCAGGTGACGCGGGCCTCCCCCACGGGCGTCGGAACGGTCTCGCGCACGGCGCCGGTGCCCGTGCCCTCGGTGATCTCACTCATGGGAGCATCCTGCACCGCGCGCCCCGGAGAGGCGCAGGACCGGGGCCGTCGGACCGGGCCGTCGGATCAGAACAGCGTGCCCACCTCGGGCCCGTCCAGCTCCTTGACCAGTTCGGGGCTGTTGTTGCGCACGTTGCTGACCTCCGTCGAGACGGGGTAGGCGCGCATCAGCCCGGCCGGGGGCGGCTCCAGCAGAGGGCGCAGTTCGTCGGGGTCCGTGCGCGAGGGGTCGAGCCAGGCGTCCCAGCGGTCCGGGGTGAGCATCAGCGGCATGCGCGGGTGGATGTCGGACAGCGCGCGCGGCCCTTCCTCGCCCGAGTCGCCCGCGAGGGGCGTGGTCTCGGCCTCCGTGGTGATCACCGTGCAGGTCACCCACCAGGCCCCCGAGTGGTCGTCGGGCAGGGTCTTGTCCCGCCAGAACTCGTAGAGCCCCGCCATGGCCATGACCGAGCCGTCCGCCGGGGTCACGAAGTACGGCTGCTTGCGCGGGCGCTTCTTCTTGCCCTCCTGCTCCAGGTCCAGCTCGCCCTTGGCCGTCACCCGTCCCCTCGGGCCTTCGGCCCTGGGGAGACCCCACTCGTAGTACCCGTCAGCGGGGAGCAGGCAGCGGCGGGCCGCGAAGGGGCGCCGGTAGGACGCCTTCTCGTGGACGGTCTCGGCGCGCGCGTTGATCATCTTCACGCCCGTGTCGGGTGACTTCGCCCACCCCGGGACCAGCCCCCACTTGAGGACGCGCAACTGGCGCACGGGGCGCGGATCGTCCGAGCCCTTCAGCGGGCGGTCGAGCACCGCGTACACCTGCTTCGTGGGCGCGACGTTCCAGTCCGGCGCCAGCGCCTCCTCGGGCTCCCACTTCTCGACATCGAAGAGGCCCACCAGATCCTCGGGCTTCCGGCTCGCTGCATACCTACCGCACATAAGTGCCAGACTGCCACGGCACAGTGACACGGATGGCGGAGTCGTCCCGGCTACGGCACGCGTCGTAGGGAGAAGCAGCCCGCCGCCGTCCGTTGTACCGGCGTCCGGCGGGGAACGAACGGGGAGAGCTAGGGGAGAGATGGACACCGCGAACATCACCGACATCTGGGACCGGGTCTTCGGCACACAGCCGGACCCCGACCAGTGGCTGGTCGTCATCACCGGTCTCGTCGCTCTCGCCGCCGTGCTCCCGCACGGCGTCTGGCGGGTGTCGCGGAACGCGGTGACGATCGCCCACGAGGGCGGCCACGGTCTCATCGCACTGCTCTCGGGCCGCCGTCTCGACGGCATCAGGCTGCACTCGGACACCTCGGGCCTCACCGTCTCGCGCGGCAAGCCCACCGGCATCGGCATGGTGCTCACCGCCGCCTCCGGCTACACCGCCCCTCCCCTGCTCGGTCTCGGCGGCGCCTGGCTGCTCGCCGCGAACCACATCACGCTCCTCCTGTGGAGCGCGACGGCGCTGCTGCTGGCCATGCTGCTCATGATCCGCAACGCCTACGGCGTGCTGACGGTCTTCGTCGCGGGCGGCGCCTTCCTGCTGGTCTCCTGGCTGACGGACGCCGAGGTGCAGGCCGCCTTCGCCTACGTAGTGGTGTGGTTCCTGCTGCTGGGCGGGGTGCGCCCGGTCTTCGAACTACAGCGCAAGCGCAGGGGCTGGAGCGGCGCCCGCGGCCGCGTCGCGCACGCGTTCCACGGCCGCCAGGGCGGCCAGGGCGGGGAGCCCGATTCGGACGCCGACCAGCTCGCCCGCCTGACGAACGTCCCTGCGGCGATGTGGCTGGTGCTCTTCCACGCCGTCGCGCTCTGCTCCCTCATCGGGGGCGGCCGGTGGCTGCTGGGTCTGTGACGGCGGGAGCGCGCGCGGCGGCGCGAGGAGGGGGCGCGTGCCGGACTCCAGGCGGCGCGCGGTGCCCTTACCAGTGCCATGTTTCCGTGGCATTTCTCCGATTCTGATCAAGATCCCCGCCCAGGCAGAGCCATTAAAGTGAGACCCATGACCGACCACACCACATCCGCCGCCCACTGGTCCGCGCCGCTCGCGTCCTCCCCCGTGGACGCGACCGTCACCGTGCCGGGATCGAAGTCGGTCACCAACCGCGGACTCGTACTCGCGGCGCTCTCCTCGGAGCCCGGCTGGCTGCGCCGCCCGCTCCGCTCCCGCGACACCCTGCTGATGGCCGAGGCGCTGCGCGCCATGGGCGTGCACATCGAGGAGACGGTGTCCTCGTCCAGCGCATCGGCGGGCCCCGGCGCGGGCGCCACGAGCGCCGCAGCCGGTGCGGGCGAGGCGTGGCGCGTCATCCCCGCAGGGCTGTCGGGCCCGGCCACGGTGGACGTCGGCAACGCGGGCACCGTGATGCGCTTCCTGCCCCCCGTCGCCGCGCTCGCCGACGGCGACATCCGCTTCGACGGGGACCCGCGCTCCTACGAGCGCCCGCTGCACGGCGTCATCGACGCGCTGCGCGCCCTCGGCGCCCGCATCGACGACGAGAAGCGCGGCGCGCTCCCGATGACGGTGCACGGCAGCGGTTCGCTGACCGGCGGCACCGTCGAGATCGACGCCTCCTCCTCCAGCCAGTTCGTCAGCGCCCTGCTGCTCTCGGGTCCCCGCTTCAACCAGGGCGTCGAGGTGCGGCACGTGGGCGGCAGGCTGCCGTCGATGCCGCACATCCGGATGACCGTGGACATGCTGCGCCTGGCCGGTGCCCAGGTGGACGCCCCGGAGGACGGCGGCGAGCGCGACACATGGCGGGTCACGCCCGGCGCGCTGCTCGGCCGGGACCTGACCGTCGAGCCCGATCTGTCCAACGCGCAGCCCTTCCTCGCCGCGGCGCTCGTCACCGGCGGCCGGGTCACCATTCCGGACTGGCCGAAGCACACCACGCAGCCCGGCGACGCGCTGCGCCGGATCTTCACGGAGATGGGCGCCACCTGCGAGCTGGACGAGCGCGGCCTCACACTCAAGGGCAACGGCCGCGTCCGGGGCATCGACGTGGACCTGAGCGAGGTCGGCGAACTCACCCCGGGCATCGCCGCGGTGGCGGCCCTGGCGGAGAGCGAGTCGGTGCTGCGCGGCGTCGCCCACCTGCGGCTGCACGAGACCGACCGGCTCGCCGCGCTCACCAAGGAGATCAACGGCCTCGGCGGCGATGTCACCGAGACCGAGGACGGGCTGCGCATCCGCCCCCGCACCCTGCACGGCGGCGTCTTCCACACCTACGACGACCACCGCCTCGCCACCGCCGGCGCCCTGCTGGGCCTGGTGGTCCCGGACGTCCAGGTGGAGAACATCGCGACGACGGGCAAGACGCTGCCCGACTTCCCCGCACTGTGGTCGGGGATGCTCGGACAGCCCGTCGGAGAGAGGGCCTAGGCCGTGTCGTCAAAATTTCGTCTGTGGGGCTGGGCCATGCACGCACATCTGCCGCGTTGTCAGTCGTCGGCGCAGCCCGCTGCGCTCTCCTCCCTCCGCCTTGCATCTGCACGCACCTGACCCCGCCCCACACCGCCCTAGCGGGCGGAACGACGCTATTCCGACGACACGACCTAGAGGGCTCCCCGCGATGCGCCGCTACGGCAAGAACACCGACGAGGACGACATCCGCGTACGCCCCAACCGCAAGGGCACCCGTCCCCGCACCCACACCAGGCCCAAGCACGAGGACGCGTCGGAGGGCCTGGTGGTCACCGTCGACCGGGGGCGGATCACCTGTCTCGTCGACGGCCATGAGATCACCGCGATGAAGGCGCGCGAACTGGGCCGCAAGGGCGTGGTCGTGGGCGACCGCGTCGCCATCGTCGGCGATCTGACGGGCGCCAAGGACACGCTGGCGCGCATCGTGCGCGTCGAGGAGCGGACGTCGGTGCTGCGGCGGACGGCGGACGACAACGATCCGTTCGAGCGGGTGGTGGTCGCCAACGCCGATCAGCTCGCCATCGTCACGGCCCTCGCCGACCCCGAGCCGCGCCCCCGCCTCATCGACCGCTGCCTGGTCGCCGCCTTCGACGCGGGCCTGGAACCGCTGCTCGTCCTCACCAAGTCCGACCTCGCCCCTGCGGGCCCGCTGCTGGAGGCGTACGAGCCGCTGGGCGTGCGCTCCGTCGCCACCAGCAGGGACGAGCTGGAGGAGGGCGGCGCGGCGGAGAAGGTGCGCGAGCTGCTGTACGGGCACAGCACGGCCTTCGTCGGGCACAGCGGTGTGGGCAAGACGACGCTGGTGAACGCGCTCGTGGAGCGGCAGCGCGCGACGGGCCACGTCAACGCCGTCACGGGACGGGGCCGCCACACCACCACCTCGGCGCTGGCCCTGCCGCTGCCTGGCGAGGCGGGCGGCTGGGTCATCGACACCCCCGGGGTGCGCTCGTTCGGCCTGAACCACGTGGACCCTTCCCGCGTGATCCACGCCTTCCCCGATCTGGAGCCGGGCACGGCCGAGTGCCCGCGCGCGTGCAGCCACGACGAGCCGGACTGCGCGCTGGACCAGTGGGTCGCGGACGGACACGCCGACCCGGCCCGGCTGCACTCGCTGCGACGGCTGCTCGCGACGCGCGAGCGACGCGAAGGGGATTGATCGCGTCCGGTCCGTCCCCGCATGCATACTGACCCTTCCTGGGGAAATACCCCCAGATCCCCACACGGAAGAGCGACAGGACCGGGCCGCTGTGGACATGATCCCTGTGGACGGGACCGGGCCGCTGTGGACGAGCCGGTGACGGCGCGGGAGCGACGGAGGCGATCCGAATGGCGTGGCTGCTGGTCATCGTCGCGGGGATTCTCGAAACGGGATTCGCGGTCTGCCTCAAGCTCTCCCACGGCTTCACCCGCCTGTGGCCCACGGTCGCCTTCTGCGTCTTCGCGCTCGGCAGCTTCGGCCTGCTGACGCTGGCCCTCAAGCGCCTGGACGTCGGCCCGGCCTACGCGGTGTGGACAGGCATCGGCGCGGCCGGTACGGCGATCTACGGCATGGTCTTCCTCGGTGACGTCGTCTCCGTACTGAAGCTGGTCTCCATCACCTTCGTGATCGTGGGCGTGATCGGCCTCCAGCTCTCGGGCAGCGCGCACTGACCTCCGGGTCCCGTCGGCCCCGTCGGGCTTGTTCGGCCACCGCTTCCGGTTCCGCTTCCGGTTCCGCTTCCGGCCGCCGCCTCACTGCCGCGCGAGCAGCGCCCGTACGACCTCGCCGACCCGGCCGCACGTGTCGTCGTCCCGCGAGTCGTCCGGCGCCACGACGTACGACAGCGCGATCCGCAGCCCCGCCTCGTAGGCGCGGCCCAGCGCGGGCAGGGACGTCGCGGGCGACAGCGCGCCACCGGAGGCCAGCCCGGCGACCGTACGGTCGCACAGCACGGCGGCCAGCTCGCCCGGCTCGCCGGGGAGCGCCCCCGCTGACGCGTGCCGGGTGGGCGCGGGCAGCGGCATGCGCGCGCCCCAGCAGCCGGTCAGCGCGGCGTGCACGATCGGCTCGTCCCGCGCGGTCCGCAGCATCCACGCAGCGGCGGCGGCGCAACAGGCCGCCGGATCCGCGCCCTTGCGGCCCGCCTCGGCCGCCGCGCGTGCCGCACCGTCGAGGAAGCCCTCCACCAGCCGGTCCACCAGCGCTGCGCCCAGGCCCTCTTTGCTGCCGAACTCGTTGTAGAGGGTCTGCCGGGAGACTCCCGCCGACGCGGCGACGTCCACCATCCTGACCCCCGTCCACGGCTGTGCGCCCACCGCCTCGTGGGCGGCTTCCAGCAAGGTCTCGCGTGCAGTCGGCATCGTGGCCTCCCGTACCCGACGGCTGGGGTGCGGCACAGAATTGACGCGCCGCCAGGAGGTGTCAAGACATCGCGCATATTCCGGGTGGTCTGGCCCACGACAAGTCTGTGCGCGCGGACACGGTGCGGCCGTTCGGACGCGGTCGCGGACCCGTTCGGCCCTGCCCCGGACCCGTTCGGACCCCACCGGGCTGTGCTCCTGTGGCTGGGTGTGCAGGCGCTCGATACTGTTCGTACATGCTGGACTACCACGATGATCTGCGTCTCGCCCATGTCCTCGCGGACGCCGCCGACGCCGCCACGATGGAGCGTTTCAAGGCCCTCGACCTCAAGGTCGAGACGAAGCCGGACATGACTCCCGTGAGCGACGCCGACAAGGCCGCCGAGGAGCTGATCCGTACCTCGCTCCAGCGCACCCGCCCGCGCGACGCGGTGCTCGGAGAGGAGTTCGGCACCGAAGGGCACGGCTCGCGCCGCTGGGTCATCGACCCGATCGACGGCACCAAGAACTTCGTCAGGGGCGTGCCCGTCTGGGCCACGCTCATCGCCCTCATGGAGTTCGGCGAGGGCGGCGACCGCCCCGTCGTCGGCGTCGTCTCCGCGCCCGCGCTCAACCGGCGCTGGTGGGCCGCCAAGGACAGCGGCGCCTATACGGGCCGCAGCCTCACCAAGGCCACCCGGCTCCACGTCTCCGAGGTCTCCAACCTGCGCGACTCCTCGTTCGGCTACTCCTCGCTGCACGGCTGGGAGGAGCGCGGCATGCTGGGCGGCTTCCTCGATCTGACGCGGGACTGCTGGCGCACGCGGGGCTACGGCGACTTCTGGCCGTACATGATGGTCGCGGAGGGCGCGATCGACATGTGCGCCGAGCCCGAGTTGTCGCTGTGGGACATGGCCGCGAACGCCGTGATCGTCGAGGAGGCCGGGGGCACGTTCACAGGCCTGGACGGCGGCCGGGGCCCGCACAGCGGGAGCGCGGCGGCCTCGAACGGGCACCTGCACGAGGACCTGCTGCGCTATCTGACCGCCTGACCGCTAGGCGATCGCGCCGGGCCCAAACATGGATCGAGCAGGGGCCCGACCTGGACAGAGGGGTGCGTGAGGGCGCCCGGGCCGCGCGACGCGGCTTGATGTGGCCTCGCGCGCCCCTTGTTGTGTCCTCTGGAGCATGTGAGCATGAGAACTCGACCGCTTGTGCCCTTGTGAATTGCTTCTCTAAGAGAAGTGGTTCCTCCAAGGAGGTGGCTCACCCCCATGCCCACGCCCTCAGTCGTGCACGACGCCATGAGCAGCGTCGTCCTCACGATCGGCCCCGCCCACACCCTCCGACAGGCCGCCGAACTGATGTCGGCGCGACGCGTCGGCGCGGCCGTCGTCCTCGACCCCGACACCAGCGGGATCGGCATACTGACCGAGCGCGACATCCTCAACTCCCTCGGCTCGGGCCAGGACCCCGACAGCGAGACGGCCGGCACCCACACCACCACCGACGTCGTCTTCGCCGCCCCGGCGTGGACCCTCCAGGAGGCCGCCGACGCCATGACGCACGGCGGCTTCCGGCATCTGATCGTGCTGAACGAGCGCGAACCCGTCGGCGTGGTCTCGGTGCGCGACATCGTGCGCTGCTGGACCGGACACGCCCCCGAAGAGCCGTCCGCGCCGCGCGTGCACGCCGAGGCGGACGCGGTCACGGTCTGACGGCCCGGCCCCGGCCCCCTCCGGGAACGCGCCGAGGAGACGTACCGGAGGGACGCGAACGCACCGGAGGGACCGGAGCCCCATGGCGTCCGGTCCCTCCGGCCTCAGTACGGCGAGCGGTCGGTCAGCCGCGCAGGGCCTGGACCGCGGCTTCCAGCCGCTTGCCGTAGTCCGCGTCCGCCTGGCGGAAGTTCTCGACCGCACGCTGGACGATGTCCTCGCGCGAGACACCCGCGAGCGCGCCCGCGAGGTTGTCGATCAGACGCTGCTTGGCGTCCTCCGGCATCAGGCGGTAGAGGTTGCCCGCCTGGACGAAGTCGTCGTCCTCGGCGTGCGACGGCGTCTCGTGGTCACCGGTGAGACCGGAGACGGCCGTGGGCTCCCACAGCGGCTTGTCGGTCTGGTGGGGACCGCCGAAGCTGTTGGGCTCGTAGTTCTTCGCGCCGCCGTGCCGGCCGTCGTACATGAAGCCGTCGCGGCCGTGCGAACGGGCCACCGCCGCCTTGGGCTGGTTCACCGGCAGGTGGTCGGCGTTGATGCCGACGCGGTAGCGGTGCGCGTCGCCGTAGCCGAAGAGGCGGCCCTGGAGCATCTTGTCCGGGGACGGGCCGATGCCCGGCACGAAGTGGTGCGGGGAGAAGACCGACTGCTCGACCTCGGCGAAGATGTTCTCCGGGTTCCGGTTCAGCTCCAGCTTGCCGATGGTGATCGGCGGGTAGTCCGCGTGCGGCCAGACCTTGGTCAGGTCGAACGGGTTGAAGCGGTAGCTCGCCGCGTCCGCCGCGGGCATGATCTGCACCTGGACGGTCCAGCTCGGGAACTCGCCGCGCTCGATCGACTCGCGCAGGTCGCGCTGGTGGCTGTCCGGATCCTTGCCCGCCAGCACCTCCGCCTCCTCGGCGGTCAGGCACTTGATGCCCTGGTCCGTCTTGAAGTGGTACTTGACCCAGAAGACCTCGCCGTCGGCGTTGTTCCACTGGAAGGTGTGGGAGCCGAAGCCGTCCATGTGGCGGTAGCTGGCGGGGATGCCGCGGTCGCCGAAGAGCCAGGTCACCTGGTGCGTCGACTCGGGCGAGAGGCCCCAGAAGTCGAAGACGTTGTCCGCCTCCTGCGAGCCCGTGTAGGGGTCGCGCTTCTGGGTGTGGATGAAGTCCGGGAACTTGATCGCGTCCCGGATGAAGAACACCGGGGTGTTGTTGCCGACGAGGTCGTAGTTGCCCTCCTCGGTGTAGAACTTCAGCGCGAAGCCACGGGGGTCACGCACCGCGTCGGCCGCGCCGAGGTTGCCCGCGACGGTCGAGAAGCGAAGAAAGGTCTCCGTCTTCTTGCCGATCTCGGAGAGGAACTTCGCCCGGGTGTACTTCGTGACGTCGGCGGTCACGGTGAACGTCCCGTAGGCACCGGCGCCACGTGCGTGCACGACGCGCTCCGGGATGCGCTCCCTGTTGAAGTGCGCGAGCTTCTCCAGAAGCAGCTGGTCCTGGATCAGCGCGGGTCCACCGACGCCCGCCGTCTCAGTCTGCTGGTTGTTCGCCACCGGAGCCCCCGCCTCCGTGGTGAGCGGTCCGGTGGTCTCGTTCTGCACCGTCACGTGCGCCTCCTGTGCCTTCCCTGTCCATGGCGTAACGCCACAACGGATCCTACATTAGACAATGTCTAAGTCAAGAAGGATCCGAAACTCATACGGGTTCTTCCCATGGACAGCCCGCTGCTACTCTGGAGTCATGAGTGACCTGTTGGAACGACTCCGTGATCGCGGCTGGCGGCTCACCGCGCAGCGGCGAGTCGTCGCCGAGGTGCTCGATGGCGACCACGTCCACTACACCGCCGACGAGGTGCACGCCCGCGCGACGGAGCGGCTGCCCGAGATCGCGCGAGCGACCGTCTACAACACGCTGAGCGAGCTGGTCTCCATCGGCGAAGTGATCGAGGTCAGCACGGACGGCAGGGCCAAGCGGTACGACCCGAACGCCCGCCACACCCATCAGCACCTGGTCTGCTCCAACTGCGGCACGATCCGCGACGTCCACCCCACGGGCGACCCCCTCAGCGCCCTCCCCGAGGCCGAGCGCTATGGGTTCACCATCGCGGAGGCCACCGTCACCTACCGCGGCACCTGCCCCAACTGCGCCGCGGGCTGACCCCGGGCTGACCCCGCCCGCACCAGGCTTTCGGGCCCGTACCCCTCCGAGGGGGTGCGGGCCCTTCGCATGCGACCGCCCCCGTACGCACCCCGCGCACGACCCTTGCCGGTATCTGACGGACCGTCATATCGTCGTCCGCGATGGGCATATCACCGAAACTCCGAGCCGTCGCGCTCACCCGGACCTTCGGGCGGGGCGCCAGCCGGCTGGCCGCGCTGGGACCCGTCGACCTCGACGTCGCGACGGGAGAGTTCGTCTGCCTCGTCGGCCCCTCCGGCTGCGGCAAGTCCACCCTGCTCCGTATCGCCGCCGGACTCCTGCGGCCCTCCGGCGGCGAACTGGCCATCCGTACGGACGTCGGCCACCCGGCCGCCATGATCTTCCAGGACTACGGGATCTACGACTGGAAGACCGTGCGGACCAACGTCCGCTTCGGCCTCGACGTCCAGCGCGTCCCCCGCAAGGAAGCCGACGAGCGCGCCGGGCACTGGCTGGCCCGGATGGGCCTCGCCGACTTCGCCGGGGCCTACCCCTCGGCGCTCTCGGGCGGCATGCGCCAGCGCGTGGCCATCGCCAGGGCGCTCGCCGTCGAACCCGAGATCCTCCTGATGGACGAGCCCTTCGCCGCGCTCGACGCGCAGTTGCGCACCATCCTCCAGGACGAGCTGCTCGCGCTCACCCAGGCCACCCGCACCACCACCCTCTTCATCACCCACAGCCTCGAAGAGGCGCTGGTCCTGGGCGACCGGGTGCTGGTGATGTCGGC
The DNA here is from genome assembly GCF_054782395.1 of Streptomyces daliensis. Lineage (NCBI taxonomy): Bacteria > Bacillati > Actinomycetota > Actinomycetes > Kitasatosporales > Streptomycetaceae > Streptomyces > Streptomyces daliensis. Next base: position 19,921 of record NZ_BAAGSO010000028.1, read on the forward strand.
CCGTCCTGGCAGGATCATCGCCGAGCGACGGCCGCCCTTCGCCCGCCCCCGCACCGGCGAGGTCCGCTCGGCGCCCGGCTTCACCGCGCTCAAGGACGAGCTGTGGGAGCTGCTCCGCGACGAGGTGGACTCGGGCGACGGCGGTGGAGGCGGGGGCAGGGGCGGGAGCACGGCACCGCACGAGGCGGTCGCCCCGTGAGCGCCCTCGAAGACGGGAGCGCCCCGGACACGGCGGCGGCTCCGGACAGCACGCGCGACAGCGGGCTGCTGCTGCGCCGCCCCGGCCCCCAGGAGACGCGCCCGGCCCGCACCCACCGCAGACGGCGCGCCCTGGAGCTGGCCCTCGCCCTGGCCGTACCCCTCGTCCTCGTCCTCTTGTGGCAGACGGCCGCCGCGCAGCAGTGGATCGACGCCCGGATCTACCCCGCGCCCTCCACGATCCTGGCCGACGGCTGGGAGCGCGCAGCGGCGGGCGAGCTGTGGCCCGACACCTGGGCCACCCTGCGCCGCGTCCTCGCGGGCTACGCCATCGGCACCGCGTCCGGCTATCTGCTGGGGCTGCTCATGGGGTCGCTGCCGCTGGTGCGGGCCGCGCTGGAGCCGATGCTCGACGCGCTCTACGTCGTGCCGAAGCTGGCGCTGCTGCCGGTCTTCCTCAACATGTTCGGGCTCGGCGAGGGGCCGCAGGTCGCGCTCGTCGCTGCGACCGTCTTCTTCTTCGTGTGGATCTCCACCATGGCCGCCGTACTGGCCGTCCCCGAGGGACACCGCGACGCGGGACGGGTCTTCGGCGCGGGCCACTGGCAGATGTTCCGGCACGTACTGCTGCCCGCCTCGCTGCCCGCCGTGCTGGTCGGGGCACGTATCGCGGCGGGGGTGGCGGTGCTGGTCATCGTCGCGTCCGAGTCCATCGCCGCGACGGACGGGCTCGGCCACCTCATCTTCGACTCCCGCGCCCTCTTCCAGAACGACGTGATGTTCGTGGGCATCGTCTGCGTCGCCGTGCTCGGGGTCGTCTTCTCCGAACTCGTCCGCCTCGCGGGGCGGTTCCTCACCCCCTGGGCGCCACGCGACCGGGGCCGCGGCCAGTCCTGACCCGCTCAGTCCCGGCCCCCCACCCACGGAGGTCTCCCGTGCGCACTCCTCACAGCCGCCTCGCCGCCGCCCTCGCCCTCACCCTCACCGCGCTCGCGCTCGCCGGATGCGCCGGCCAGGACACCGGAGCGCTCAGCACCGAGCACCGCGACATCACACCGGTGAAGGGCTGCGGCAAGGGCGCCTGGACCGACCCGGCCGACCTCGCGCCCGACCGCTCCCCGGCCCGCTGCGACAAGGGCGCGCCCGCGCCCCAGCGGCTCAACAAGCAGCGCGAGATCACCATCGCCACCGGCACCCTCAGCGCGGAGTATGTCGCTCCGCTCCAGGTCGCCCTGGAGAAGGGCGAGTTCGCGAAGGAGGGCCTGGACGTCGACCTGAAGGTGCTGCCGACGCCCGAGGCGCTGCCGCTGCTGGCCAAGGGCGAGATCGACGCGTTGTGGGCCGCGCCCGAGGCCGCCGTCGTCAACGGCATCAACGGCGGCTTCGGCATCCGCTGGGTCGCGGGCAACTTCTCCCCCGACCCCTCGTCCAAGAGCGGCCTGTGGGCGCGCGTACGCAAGGGCGAGAGCGCGAAGTCCGTCGAACTGGCCGGCCGGAAGATCGGCACCATGATCGGCAAGGGCTCGGTGATCGCGTACCCGATGGACAAGATCTTCGCGCAGCACGGCGCCGACATGAACTCCGTCACGTTCCAGCAGCTCGGGTCCGCCGACGTCCTCACCGCCATGACCGGCGGCGGCGTGGACTCCGCCTGGCTGCTCGACCCCGTCTGGCGCAAGGTCGACGGGGACAGCCGCTACGCCTTCCTCGGCGGCCAGCCCGTCGGCGAACCGCTGGGCGGCGCGCTGTACGGGCCGAATCTGCTGCGCGACGACGTGGACGCCGGGGTCGCCCTCCTGCGCGCCTACATCCGCACGGTCAACACCTACTTCGCGGGCGACTACAAGAAGGACCGCGCGTTCGTCGCCGAGCTGGCGAAGCTGCTGAAGCAGAACGCCGACGTGCTGACGTCGGTGCCCTCGCTCCGGATGGACTGGGAGATCCGCAAGGGGACGGCGGCCAGGCTCCAGAAGGCGTACCGGGACGCGGGCGTCACCAAGGGGGCCGCGCTGCCGGAGGAGCGCCTCGTGGACCGCAAGCTGTACGCGGAGGCCGTCGGCCACACGCCGTGACCCCGACGCGTCGGGCCGCGCGCCGGGACAAGCGTGGGCGCACAAGAACGAGGGCCCGGATCCGATCGGATCCGGGCCCTCGTCTTCAGTAGCGGGGACAGGATTTGAACCTGCGACCTCTGGGTTATGAGCCCAGCGAGCTACCGAGCTGCTCCACCCCGCGCCGTTGTGTGTCTACTGTAACCCCAGGCCGACGACCAGCGCAAATTCATCTCCGGGGCCTGCCACGGGCCCGGATCCCGGGCCGCCCGGCAGGCCCTCGCGCGGCGAGCGCGAGGACCCCCGGGGCCTTCCGGAACCGGCTGCGACGAACCGGCTGCGACGGGCTACGCCGTCAGCTCCGTGCCGAGCGCGTCCCGCAGCCGCGCGGCCCGCTCGGCCACCTCGGCCGGGCCCAGCTCCACGGCGCGCGCGCACCAGCGCTGCCCCTCGGCCAGCTCGCCGCGACGCGCGTGGATCAGCGCCAGGCGCAGCGCCGCGCGCCCGTGCCCGCCCTCGGCGGCACGGCGCCACCACAGCGCCGCCTCCGGCTCGCTGCCCTCGCGGGCCAGCAGCAGCCCGAGGTTGAACGCGCCGTGCGCGCTGCCCGCCTCGGCGGCGGCGCGGTACCAGCGTGCCGCGTCGACGACCTCGCCGCGCGCAGCGGCGCACATGCCGAGCCGCACCTGCGCACGGCGGTGGCCGTGCTCGGCGGCCCGCTCGTACCACTCCTCGTACTCGTGACGGCCGCTCGCGGGCCGCCCGAGCGCCACGTCCTCGCGCGGCGTCCTGCGCTCCAGGAGCGCGCCCAGGCGGAAGGCGCCCTCGACGCTGCCGCCCCCGGCCGCGCACCGGAGCTGCCGCTCGGCGGCGTGCTCGTCGCCCTCGCGCAGCAGCGCGATGCCCACCTGGAGTGCCGCCTCGGTGTGCCCCGCGGCCGCCGCGCGCTCGTACCAGACGCGGGCCGTACGGTCGTCGCCGCGGCCCACGTACAGGATGCCGAGGTTGAAGGCGGCGTCCACACTGCCCGCCTCGGCCGCCTTGGAGAACCACGGCTCGGCACCTTCCGCGTCACCGCGCTGGAGCAGCAGCACGGCGAGCGCGTTGGCCGCCTCCCTGTGCCCCGCGTAGGCGGCCCGGCGGTACCACTGCTCGGCCTGGGCCACGCGGCCCTGTGCCGCGCACAGCAGCCCGAGGTTGAAGGCGCCGTTGTCGCTGCCCGCCTCCAGCGCCGCGCGGTACCACCGCTCGGCGGCCTGGCGCTCGCCGCGGTCGGCGTGCAGCGCGCCGAGGGCGTTGGCGGCGTTGCCGTCGCCCGCCTCGGCCGCGCGGCGCCACCACACGGCGGCGCTCTCCTCGTCGCCCGCGTCGCGCAGCAGGAAGGCGAGCGCGCACGCGGCGCGGGCCTCGCCGTCCTTGGCGGACGTGAGGTACCAGCGGCCCGCCTCCTTCAGCTCGCCGCGCCGCTCCAGAATGGTGCCCAGGCGCAGCGCCGCCTTGCGGTGGCCGCGGGCAGCCGCCTGCCTGTACCACTGCTCCGCCTCGTGCTCGGCCTTCTCCGCGGCCTCCCTCGTGCCGCTCTCGCCCTCGCCGGGACGGGCGGACTTGCCGGGCTTGCCTTCGCGGGCTCCATCGCGGGCGCGCGCGCCCTGGGCCGCCACGATCCGCGCGACGCGGTACGCCGCCTCCCGGTGCCCCCTGTCGGCGGCGGCCCTGAACCACTCCTCGGCGCCGTCCTCGCCGCGGTGCTCCAGCAGATCGGCCAGGGCGTAGGCGCCCAGGGTGTGGCCCGACTCGGCGGAGTGGCGCAGCCAGTAGTGCGCGGCGGGTTCGTCGCCGCGTTCGCGGTGGTGCCGTCCCAGTGCGTGCGCCGCTGCCGCGGAGCCCGCTACGGCGGCGATGCGCCACCAGCCCGCGGCCTCGTCCGGGTAGCCGCGCTGATGCAGCAGTACGCCCAGGTTGTTGGCCGCGGCGCGGTCACCGGCGGCGGTCGCGGCACGCAGATGCGGTTCCGCGCCGTCGAGGTCACCGCGGCGCAGCAGTTGTGCCCCGAGGGCGCTGATCGCAGCAGCGTCCTCGGTGTTCCTGTCAGTCCCCGTATGGCTCGTCTCAGTCCTCGGTGGACTGTTGAGCCTCACCTTGTCCCCCATAAGCCCCATCGTCGCACCACCCGCAACCCGCGCACACCTGGTATACCGCCGCCAGTGAGGTCACTTCAGAGGTTTGTCGACTTCCCGACACAGAGACACCTCAAACCGCTTTCACCCGCCGGGTCTTGGGAATCCTCCATCACAACGGCCACGACAACGGCCATCACAACGACGAAGGGCCCGGAGTCCGTTGACTCCGGGCCCTTCGCCCTATCAGTAGCGGGGACAGGATTTGAACCTGCGACCTCTGGGTTATGAGCCCAGCGAGCTACCGAGCTGCTCCACCCCGCGCCGTTGTGTTCACAACCCTACACCACGGCGCGGGGTGCCCCTGACCACGGGGCGGCGGCTCAGTTCTTCTTCTTCGCGTCCTTCTCGGCCTCGGCGGCATCCTGGAGTGCGTCCTCAAGGTCCTTCTGGGCCTTGCCGTACGCCTCCCAGTCGCCCTTCTCCAGGGCCGTCTCGCCCGCCTCGTACGCGTCCTGCGCGTCCTCCAGGGCCTCCCGGACGCTCGGGTCCTCCGCCGCGGGCGGCGAGGTGCCCGTGTCCTGGTCCTGGTCGCCGCTGTCCCCGGCTCTGCCCTCGGTGTCGAAGACCTTGTCGAGCGCCTGGCCCAGGGTGTTCTCGAAGGCGATCTGTTCGCCGTAGGTGACGAGAACCTTCCTCATGCGCGGGTAGTTGGTGCCCGCACCGCGCACGTAGACGGGTTCGACATACAGCAGGCCGCCTTCGAGTGGCACCGTCAGCAGATTGCCGTACTCCACTTCGGAGTCGCCGCGCTTGAGGAGGTTGAGCGACTCGGCGATGCTCGGATCCGAGTTGAACTTGCTCTGCACCTGGGACGGTCCGGACACCGTGGTGTTCGACGGCAGTTTCAGGAGTCTGATCTTGCCGTACTGGTCACTTCTGGCATCGGCGTCGATCGCCATGAAGGCGCCCAGCGTCTCGCGGTTGTTCGGGTTGAACGTCGTCGTCAGGGAGAACGTCTGCTTCTTCTGATCCGGCATCTTCATGCTCAGGTAGTACGGCGGAACCGCGTTGCCCTTGTGCGTCGGATCGTCCGGGATCTGCCAGCGCTCACTGCCGCTGTAGAACTGCGACGGCGAGGTCACGTGGTAGCGGGTGAGCAGTTCGCGCTGCACCTTGAACAGGTCCTGCGGGTAGCGCAGGTGGTCCATCAGGTCGTCGCTGATCTGGCTCTTCGCCTTGACCGTGCCCGGGAACGCCTTCATCCAGGTCTTCAGTACCGGGTCCTTCTTGTCCCACTGGTACATCTCGACCTTGCCGGTGTACGCGTCCACCGTGGCCTTGACCGAGTTGCGGATGTAGTTGACCCGGTTCTGCTGGGCCACCACCGCGCGCTGGCCGTCGGTCAGCGAGTCGGCCGTGGTGTCGCCCAGGGTCGTGCGCGAGGAGTACGGGTAGCCGTTGGTCGTCGTGTAGGCGTCGACGATCCACTTGATGCGCCCGTCGACGACGGCCGGGTACGGGTCGCCGTCGATCGTCAGCCAGGGGGCGACCGACTCGACGCGCTCCTTGGGCGTGCGGTTGTAGAGGATGCGGGAGCCCTCGCCGATCGCGCCCGAGTAGAGGATCTGCGGCTCGTTGAAGGCGACGGCGTAGGCGGCGCGGTTCACCGGGTTGGCGAGGTTCACGCCGCTCTTGCCGGTGTAGGTGTACGTCTTCTCGCCGTTGTCGTCGGCGTAGTCCAGTTCCTTCTGGGGGCCGCCGACGATCGAGTACTGCGAGGTCTTCTCGCCGTAGTAGATGCGCCCCTCGTACTTGCCCATCGAGCCCTTGGGCGGCAGGTCCTGCTCGGTGAAGGCCGGAGCGCCGTCCTTGTCGGTCGTGGTGCCCTTGGCCGCCACCATGCCGTAGCCGTGGGTGTACTTGAAGTGCTCGTTGATCCAGTTCTTCTCCGGGATGCCGTTGGTGTTGATCTCCCGGAGGCCGACGACCGTGTCCTGGTCGTTGCCGTCCTTGTCCTTGTAGCGGTCGACGTCGAGCGTCGCGGGGAACTGGTAGTACCCGCGCACCTGCTGCTTCTGCTGGAAGGTGGGCGAGACGACGTTCGGGTCCAGCAGGCGCATGCTCGCCGTGGTGTCGGCGGCGTCCCGCAGGGTGTCGTTGTCGGCCTTGCTGGTGCCGGAGTAGTCCCGTACCTGGGAGTCATCGATGTCGTACGCGTCGCGCGTGGCCTCGATGTTCTTCTTGATGTACGGGCTCTCCTTGGCCTGCTCGTTCGGCGAGACCTGGAACTTCTGCACGATGGCCGGGTAGAGCCCGCCGATCAGGATGGCCGAGAGCACCATCAGGCCGAAGCCGATGACGGGGAGCTGCCAGGTGCGCCGCCAGATGGTGGCGAAGAACAGCACCGCGCAGATGATGGCGATGCAGAAGAGGATGGTCTTCGCCGGGAGGTAGGCGTTGGCGTCGACGTACTTCAGGCCCGTCCAGTTGTCCGTGGCCTTGAAGTCACCGGACTTGACGGCCAGTCCGTACCGGTCCAGCCAGTAGGCGACCGCCTTGAGCGCGACGAACACGCCGAGCAGCACGGAGAGGTGCCCCGTGGCCTGCCCGGTGGCGCGGGCGCCCGGGGTGGTGATCCGCAGTCCGCCGTAGAGGTAGTGCACCAGCGCGGCGGCCAGCAGCGACAGCACGGCTGCGGCGAAGCCGAAGCTCAGCAGGAAGCGGTAGAAGGGCAGGTCGAACGCGTAGAACGCGACGTCCTTGCCGAACTGGGGGTCCGTCTTGCCGAACGGGACGGCGTTGATCCACATCAGCCAGGTGCGCCACTGCCCGGCCGCCGAGGCGCCGGAGATGAGCCCGACGAGCGCGGTGACGCCCAGCAGGACCCACTTCTTGTACGGCGCGATGCCCATGCGGTAGCGGTCGAGGCTCTGCTGCTCCAGCGACATCGCGCTGAGCGGCGGACGCAGCCGGTGGGCGAGCCAGATGTTGAGTCCGACCGAGCCCGCCATCAGGAGACCGAAGACGGCGAACATGCCGACCTTGGTCCAGAGGGTCTTGGTGAAGACCGAGCTGTAGTCGACCGAGCGATACCAGAGCCAGTCGGTCCAGAACCCGGCAAACATGACGAAGAGCATCGCCAGCACCGCGAGCACGCCCGCTGTCAGCAACAGCGTCCGCGCGCGCCGGGACGGCCGGCCCACTCTGATCCGTGGTCCGGACGGGCCGCCTGAGCCCCGGTCCGGCATCTGGAAAGCCAAGGTGCGCACCTCGAAGATTCGCGATGGATGAACATCAAAAAGCAAGGACGAGCAGAGCCCTGCATCGTAAGGCCCTCTTATGCAACTTACTCAAGCTTTACTCAGTTCCCGTTTCCGGGGTCTGAGGCGGCACGATATGGGCATGAACAACCTCCCTTCCGACGGCACGCCCCTCGCCTCTCATCCGCTGACCCGCGCGGTGCTCGAAATCGACGAGTACGCGGCGGGCATGGGCTGGGACCAGCCCGCCCGCCTCTTCGCACTGGTCGACACCGCGAAGCTGCGTACCGAGGAACCCGAACTGGCCGGACAACTCGGCCTTGACGAGAACAACGACGACAACAGCGGAAACGCCGGAAAAGCCGCGTCCCTCACCCCCGTGGAGCAGGACGAGCTGCCGCCCGGCACTCCCCTGGACGAGTTCCTGGCCACCATCGGCTGGCCCGACGCCGTCGCGGGCTGCGCGATGACGGTGGAGCGCCTGATGCTCCCGCCGTCCGCCGAGTCCTCCGTGCCGGAGGAACTCCAGCGCGAGGGGGCCGAGGAGCGGCTCGCCAAGTGGGTCGCCGAGCACCCCGAGCGCCAGGAGGTGCGGATGACGGTGGCGGTGCTGCGTGACGGCTCGCGCGAGTCGGCCGTGCGGCTGCGCGAGAAGGACGCGGCGACGGAGGTGCTGACGGGCGCCGGTCTCGTGCCGGGGCTCGCCGAGGCGCTGGCGGCGACGCTGGAGGACTGAGCCCAGGGCTCCGTACCGCTGCTTGCGTATCGCTTGCTGCCGTACCTCTGTACCCGTACCTCGGTACCGGGCTCTGCTCCGGGCCGGGGTACGGGCCCCGGGGTACGGGCCGGGGAGCTGCGGGGTGCGGGGGGCGGTCAGTCCGCCTTGCACTGGGGCAGCGCGTCGGTGTCGCCGGAGCGGATCTTCTTGAGCGCGCTCATGGCGTCGTCCATGGTCCGCGTCTTCACGAGGGTGAGCCCGTCGGGCTTGTCCTTGGCGGCCGACGGGCAGTTGCCCGAGGGAGTGAGGAAGAACTCGGCGCCCTTGTCGCGGGCGGCGACGAGCTTCATCTGGATGCCGCCGATCTCGCCGACCTTGCCGTTGTCGTCGATGGTGCCCGTGCCCGCGACGAACTTGCCGCCGGTCAGGTCCTGCGGCGTCAGTTTGTCGACGATGCCGAGCGCGAACATCAGGCCCGCGCTGGGGCCGCCGACGTCCGCGAGCTTGATGTCGATCTCGAACGGGAAGGTGTGCCCGGCCCCGGGCTGGATGCCGACGATGGCGCGGCCGTCGTCCGGCGCCTTCTTCGTGGTGACCGTGACGTTCTTCTCGTCGCTCTTCGAGGGCTGCCGGTTGGCCTTCTCCGCCGCCTTCGCCTTGGCGGCGGGGACCACGGTGAAGGTGACCTTCTCGCCGGGCTCGTGCTTGGTGACCAGCTTCGCGACGCCCTCGGGGTCCTTGACGGTCCTGCCGTCGACCGCCTTGATGGTGTCCCCGGCGTGCAGCGTGCCCTCGGAGGGGCCGTCCTTGACGACGGAGGAGACGAGGACACGGGACTTCACCGGGATGCCCAGCTCTTCGAGGGCCGCGACCTTGGCGCTCTCCTGGGAGGCGCTGAACTCCTCCGCGTTCTGCTCGTCGACCTCCTGGGCCGACTTGTTGTCCGGATAGAGCGTGGAGTGGGGGACGACCGCGCTGTCGTGGCGCAGCCAGCCGTAGACGGCCTCGACCAGGTTCATGCGGTAGTCGGCGCCGGTGACGCGGACCGTCGTCATGTTGAGGTGGCCCGAGGTGTCGTAGTTCTTGTGATCCTTGATGTTCAGCACGGGCTCACCGCCGTGCTCGCCCAGGGTGTTCACCGTGGGACCGGGTGACATCTCCGCGTACGGGACCTTGATCAGCACTCCGGCGCAGAGCAGCGCTATGAGAAGCAGCGTGGAGGCGAGCATCGTCGCGGTGCGGCGTGGCATGCCACGACAGTACGGGACGGGTCTGTCAGTCAGCCGCTCGGGCCGGTCCGTCCGAGGCGCCCTGTGCCACGCCGACCACGGCGGGCTCCGGCGCCTTCACGGGGGCCTCCCCGGCGGCTTCCTCCGCGCCTCGTCGCGCGAGCCCGTTCCCGTCCGCTCCCGCTGCTCCGGTGCCCTCGGTCCGCGAGGCGTCCTCAGCGTGTTCCGCGTGCTCCGGCTCCTCGGAACGCGAGCGTTCCATGGCCGCGCGGAATCGTTCGTAACCCGCCACACCGTCGACGTCGGGCGTCGTACTGCGTCGACGAGCGGCCCAGCTACCCCATACGCCTGCCGCGATCGCGGCGACGACCGGAATCAGCAACCAGGAGAGTGCCGCCATGGAGACCTCCCGACCCCTCGTTCTTGCCGTACTGAGCCGTGTAACCGGCCGATGAGCAGATTAACCGTCGGAGAGTCAACGGTCCGGGCCGGGGTCGGGTTACGCAACCGGAATATCCCGCTCCGCGCCTGGGAGTTGAGCGGGGACGCGGGGCTGCGACGGCGGGTGTGGCGCGGTCCTGGGCGGGGCTGGGGCCGTCCGGCGCGGGGGCGGGGGCCGTCCAAGGCGCGGTCCCGGGCCCGGACGGGCCCCTCAGCAGGCGCCGACCCACTCCTCCGTGCCGTCGGCGAAGGTCTGGTGCTTCCAGATCGGGACCTCGTGCTTGAGCGTGTCGATGAGGCTGCGGCAGGCGTCGAACGCCTCGGCCCTGTGCGGGCACGAGACGGCCACGACCACGGCCAGATCCCCCACGGACAGGTCTCCGACGCGGTGGACGGCTGCCAGGGCCCGCACCGGGAAGTCCGCGGCCACCTTCTCCGCGACGCGGCGCAGCTCCGCCTCGGCGGTGGGATGCGAGGAGTAGCCCAGACGGGCGACATCGGTGCCCCCGTCGTGGTTGCGCACCGTGCCGACGAAGAGCGCGGTGCCGCCCGCCGCGTCGTCGCCGACGGCCGCGAGGACCTCGTCGACGGAGAGCGGCTCCTCCCTGATGCCCAGCAGCCGGACGGGATCGGCCGCCGCCCGCTCGCCGGGGTGGTCAGGGTGATCGCGCTGCTCGTACGTCTGTGCCATGGCGCTCATGCTGCCGTACGCGCGGGGCTGAGGGAACACCCGGCGTGGCCGCGCACGGGCACGGCCCCCGGACGGCGCACACGGAGGGCGGACGCGCCCCGGAGCCGCCCCGGCCCGGCGGGGGCCTCCGGTCAGAGTCCGCGGCGCTTCCGCGCCCTGCGCACCAGCGCGGCCGTGCCCAGCAGCGCCACGGTGGCGCCTGCCGCGCCCGCGGCCGTCGCGGCCTCCGTGCGGCCCAGACGGCGCCCGGCGAGCGTGTGGCGTCCCGCGACCTCCTCCAGCAGCTCCGCCAGGACCTCCTCGTTGGTCCAGCGCGGGCGCCAGCCCGCCTCGTGCAGCCGGGAGCCGCTGACCACCCAGGGGTGCATCGTGTACGCGAGGTCACCGGCGGGCGACGGGGTCAGCCCGAGCCGGTGCAGCCGGGAGGCCGCGCCCAGGGCGACGGCCGAGGGCAGCTCCATGCGGCGGATGCCCGTCAGCTCCTCGATCTCCTCCTGCTCCAGCCAGCCGTCGCAGCCGACCGCGATCTCGCCCTCGACCTGCTCGTGCACGGCGTACTCCAGGGCGCTGACCAGGTCCTCCACGTGGCAGAACTGCCAGCAGGGCCGGGAGCCGGCGACGACCAGGAGGCGCGGTGACTCGAAGTGCCGGGTCAGCGCCGTGTCCATTCCGGCGCCGACGAGGACGGCCGGGCGCACGACGGTCACGTTGAGCCCGGGGTGGGCGCGGGGCGCCCTGCGCGCCAGCCGCTCGATCTCCAGGAGATCGCCGACGCCGGTGGCCTCGGCGGTGGCCCGCAGCTCGGCGTCCTCGGCGAGCGGGACGTCGTTGTCGGCCAGCGCCCCGTAGACCATCGCCGAGGTACACAGGACGACCCTGCGCACGCCCGCGGCGGCAGCGGCGGTCAGCACGGTCTGGGTACCGCGTACGTTGTACGCCGTACGGGCCGAGGGATCGGTCTCCAGGTCGAGGTCGAGCGCGAGGTGGACCACGACGTCCACGGGCTCGCCGTCGCCGCGCAGGCGGTCGGCGATGGCGGGGTCGCGCACGTCCAGGGTGTGCCACTGGGCCTCGCTGACCTCCCCGCGGCGCTCGTCGAGGCCGATGACCTGCTTGATCCGCTCCGACGCCGCGAGCCGCTCGGTGAGCAGCGCGCCTACCCCCGAAGCGGCGCCCGTGACGGCGACGGTTGGGGTTCGCGCTGCGCGAACGTTGGTCTCGGAGGAACTCACCGGGCGTCTCCAGCGGTTGTTTCTGGTACGAGGTGCGCAGGCTCCATCCTGCCTGACGGGTGTCTAGGCTGGAGGCAGAGCCCATGGATAGATGCGTTCGATGCAGGATCTTCAGTCAGCACACCGTCCGACGAGACAGAGCCGAGGAAACCCGTGAGTGACATCCCATTCGGATTCGGCGTACCTCCCGAGGAGCCCGAGGACGGGGACGAAGGCAAGAAGAAGCGGCAGGGCAAGGGGGACGACGCCGAGGGCGGGCAGAAGGGTTCCCAGGGCGGCACCGGCAGCGGCGGCCAGGGCGGTGGGGACACCCCGCCGCAGAACCCCTTCGGCTTCGGCGGCCTGCCCGGCGGGGGCGGCTCGGACAACCCGCTGGCCGCGATGTTCGGCTCCCTGGGCGGCGGCCAGGGCGGCATGGACCCCAATGACCTGGGCGCGGCCTTCCAGAAGCTGGGCCAGATGCTCTCCTTCGAGGGCGGCCCGGTGAACTGGGACATGGCCAAGGACATCGCCCGCCAGACCGTCGCCGCCGGGGCGCAGGACGGCTCCAAGGACGCCAGCGTCGGGCCGAACGAGCGCGCCGCCGTCCAGGAGGCCGTGCGCCTCGCCGATCTGTGGCTGGACGGGGTGACGTCCCTGCCCTCCGGTTCGAGCACCGCCGAGGCGTGGAGCCGCGCCGAGTGGGTGGAGCAGACCCTTCCGGTGTGGAAGGACCTGGTCGATCCGGTGGCCGAGCGCGTCGGCGCCGCCATGGGCGATGTGCTGCCCGAGGAGATGCAGGCCATGGCGGGCCCGCTGCTCGGGATGATGCGCTCCATGGGCGGCGCGATGTTCGGCACCCAGATCGGACAGGCCCTGGGCGTGCTGGCCGGTGAGGTCGTCGGCTCGACGGACGTCGGGCTGCCCCTGGGCCCCGCCGGCAAGGCCGCGCTGCTGCCGGGCAACATGGCGGCACTGGGCGAGGGCCTGGGCGTGCCCCAGGAGGAGGTGCGGCTGTATCTCGCGCTGCGCGAGGCGGCCCACCAGCGGCTCTTCGTCCACGTGCCGTGGCTGCGCTCGCATCTGTTCGGCGCGGTCGAGGGCTATGCGCGGGGCATCAAGGTGGACACCTCCAAGCTGGAGGACGTCGTCGGCCAGCTCGATCCGCAGCGCCCCGAGGAGCTTCAGGAGGCGTTGCAGCAGGGCATGTTCCAGCCCGAGGACACCCCGGAGCAGAAGGCCGCGCTGGCGCGTCTGGAGACGGCGCTCGCGCTCGTCGAGGGCTGGGTGGACGCGGTCGTGCACGCGGCGGCCGAGCCGCACCTGCCGTCGGCCTCCGCGCTGCGGGAGACGCTGCGGCGCCGTCGCGCCTCCGGTGGTCCCGCCGAGCAGACCTTCGCCACGCTGATCGGCCTGGAGCTGCGGCCCCGCAGGCTGCGGGACGCCTCCCGGCTGTGGGCCTCCCTGGCCGACGCGCGGGGCGCCGAGGGGCGCGACGCGCTCTGGGAGCACCCGGACATGCTGCCGACGGCGGCGGACCTGGACGATCCGGACGGCTTCGTGCACCACGAGCAGCCGGACTTCTCCGAGCTGGACAAGATGCTCGGGGACGCGGCGCAGAGCGCGGAGGGTGCGGCGGGCGCCGAAGGCGCCAAGGGTGACGCCCAGGAGCCCAAGGGCGACGGCGGCACGGACGGAGACAACGGCGACGGCACCACCGGCGACGACGGCGACGCGAAGAAGTGAGCGGACCGGCAGAGACAGGGGCTGGAGCGGGCGCAGAGGTGAGCGGCGGGCTGCGTGAGGACGCGGCGCGTGTCCTCAAGGAGTGGCACGCGGCCACGGAGGAGCAGGAGCGCCTCCGAACGCTCTATCTGGACCACCTCCTGACGCACCCCGACGGCATGTGGAAGGCGTGCACTGCCGGGCACATCACGGCGAGCGCGCTGGTGATGGACCCCGCGGGCGGGCGCGTCCTGCTGACGCTGCACCGCAAGCTGCGCAAGTGGCTCCAGATGGGAGGCCACTGCGAGCCCGGGGACGCCACCCTGGCCGAAGCGGCACTGCGCGAGGCGACGGAGGAGTCGGGCATCTCCGGGCTGACGCTCCTGCCTGGCGGCCCGGTGCGGCTGGACCGGCACGAGACCCCGTGCGCGTGGCATCTGGACGTCCAGTACGCCGCGGTGGCACCGGCGGGCGCGCTGGAGACGGTCAGCGACGAGTCGCTGGACCTGGGCTGGTACGCGTACGACGAAGTGGCCTCCGTCGCCGACGACTCCGTCGTCCGTCTGACGGAGGGCGCCCGAGCGCTCGTCTGAGCGAGGCGCCCCCGTCCGGACGAGCTGTGCGGTGGGCCGCGTTCTGCCGCCCACCGCACCGCACGACACCAGGGCGCCGCACGACGCACGCCGCCGCTCAGTTGGTGAAGATGTTCCCCTGGTTCTGGCCCGCCGCGCCCTGCGGCCCCATGCCGTACTGCGCGCGCAGGCCACCGCCGATTACGGCGTTCTGCGGGGGCAGCAGTTCACTGGGCTGGACGAGGGCGTAGCCGTGGCCCATGAAGCTCAGCTCCCAGCCCTCCCCCGTGTTGCCCCGGCGGCGCCACACGCCCGAGGCGCTGGTCTGCGCCTGCATCTGCACCCGGAGCGAGCTGGACCAGGCGACGACCGCGTCCGCGTCAGCGTTGGCGTACGTCTCCGGGGTGATCCGCAGCATCAGCGGCTGCCCCGAGGTCATCAGCGCGACCTTGCCCTGCCCTGAGATGTTGAGGTTGTACTTCCCCGACCCGGACACGCCGTACTGGCTGTCCACGGAGATGACCTCCCAGTGGAGGTGTGAATCGAGGGCGAGCACATAGGCGCCGTCGACGGTCAGCCCTTCGTGGTCGACGTCCACGATGTGCACGTACTGGGCGAGGTTGGCGAAGAACACCGTCCCCTGACCCGAGCAGCGCATCAGATCGAGGCCCTCACCCGTCACCGCGCGGGCCTGCCGCTGGCCCTGCGTCTGGTACTCCCCGTCGAACTCCAGCATGCCCTGGTAGGCGACCATGCTGCCCTTGCGGGCGAGCACGTCCTCGTGGCCGTTCAGGGCCACGCGCAGGAGCTTGGGGTTCTGGAGGGCGTAGCGTTCCGGTGTCTGGACCTCGGTGTAGCCGAAAAGCGGGCTCTGCATGGTTGTCCGTTCCCCTCCCCGTCAGCCCCGGGCCCGCAGCCGGTCGGCGCTGTCCTCGCTGGGCTGTACGACGACGAATCCCTGTCCCGAGAAGCCCAGTTGGTACGCCTCTCCGCTGCCGCGCCCGATCACCGAGGACGCCTTGAAGCTGCGCTTGCCCTTCATCTTCAGATGGGTGGACCAGGCGACGAGCGCGTCCGGGTCCACGTAGGTCTCGTCCTCGCCGCGCCCGCAGTCGACGACCACGGGGGCGCCCCGCGTGGTCAGCGCCACCCAGCCGGTGCCGGAGATCGCGACGTTGAAGAGGCCCTGCCCGGCGAACTTCGCCATCCCCTTGACGCGCTGCACGCCCCACTCCAGGTGGGCGTCGAAGGCGAGGAGGTTGGTTCCGTTGACGGACAGGCTCTCGTCGTTGAGGCTCAGCACGACCACGTCGGCGCCGTAGTCGGCGAGGTAGAGCAGTCCGTCGCCGTGGCAGCGCATGAGGGGCGCGCCCTCACCCGTGAGCCACTGGGAGGCCCGCTGGCGCACGGCGGGCGGGTTGGGCTCGTACTGCACGAAGCCCTCGTAGGCGACCATCGAGCCGACGCGCGCGTAGAGGTCCTGGCCGCTGTTCATGACCACCTTGAGCATGCTGGAACCGTGGTTCTCCATGCGCGCGGTGGGCTGTGCGGGGGCGTAGCCCGCGATGAGCTGCTGATCCATGACGGGCTCCCTCACATCTCGTAGGGCTGGACGACGATGAAATTGCCGGGGGCGCCGCGGAACTGGAGGTTCACGCTCTCGCCGCTGTGCCCCGGATACGCCTGGCGGCGCAGCCGCACCTGGCTGGAGACGATCACCTGCGCCGCCGCCGACCAGGCCACGACGGCGTCCGCGTCGGCGAACGTGGTCGGGGTGACCGGCAGGACGACCGGGGTGCCGTGCGTGGTGACGACGACGGTGCCCGTGCCCTGGAACTGCATGGTGAACAGCGCGCCACCGGGGATGCCGTGCCCCTCGATCCGGCGCACCTCGTGCTGGAGGCTCTCGTCGAAGGCGAGGACGTGCTCGGCGGAGACGCAGATCGCGTCCCCTTGCAGCTCGATGGGGTGGAGGTAGGCGGCCTCCTCTGCGAGGAAGACCTGGCCGTTGCCCGAGCAGCGCATGAGCTGCATCTCCTGGCCGGTGGCATTGCCGACGACCCGGCCGCGGAACCCCGCGCCCTTGTAGCCGAAATCGACCTTCCCCTGGTACAGCACCATGCTGCCCTGGCGGGCGAGGACGGGCTGGCCGTCGATACCGAGGTCCACCCGGGCGAGCTGCCCGTTCTGGAGCGTCCAGCGCTGGCCGGTGGGGGCCTCGCGGTACTTGTCGAGGGTGACGCCGATGCCCGCGGGCTGGGCCTGGGGGATGACCGGAATCTGCGGGGCGCCCTGGCCCGGCGGCGCCTGCGGGGCGCCGTATCCCTGCGGCGCTCCGGGCGGTCCGGGCTGCGGCTGCCCTGGTTGTCCCGGCTGCCCGAACGGGTTGGGCAGCGCCTGTCCGGGCGCCCCCTGCTGAGGCGGCTGGGGCGCCTGGGGCTGGAACGGCTGCTGTTGTTGGGGCGCCTGGGGCTGAGGTGCCGGGGCCTGCGGCGTTTGAGGCTGCGGCGGCTGCTGATAAGGCTGCGCCTGCCCCGGCACCTGCGGGGTGGCGGGCGGCGCGGGCTGCGGCGGGCCGGGCTGCGCGAACGGCTGCTGCTGGCCGCCTGCTGGGAAGGCTCCGTCGGCGATCGTGGGCGCCGCCGCCTGGGCGGCGCGCGGATCGGCACCCGGCCCCTGCGCCACGGCGGGCTGCGAAGGCTGCGGAGGCTGCGGAGCGGAGGGCTCCGGCGGGGCGGGCGCGGCAGGCGTCGCGGGCGGGGCGAAGGAGGGCGCGGGCTGGGGCTGCGGCTCGGCCGCACCGCCCGGGGGCGCGAAGCCGGGCGCCGGTGCGCCGCCAGGTGGTGCGAACCCGGGGGCCGCCGTGGGCTCGGGCGCGGGCTCCTCCTCCATGACCTCGCCGCCGAAGTTCCTCAGCAGCGCGTCCAGGCCCCCGTCGAAGCCCTGTCCTACGGCGGCGAAGCGCCAGACGTCCTTGAAGTAGAAGTCCCCGAGCATGACCGCGCGCTCGGTGCTGAACTCGGCACCGCTGAACGCGTAGCGCGCGACCTCTTCGCCGCCCGCGACGATCCGGATGTACCCGGGCGCTATCTGGGACATCTGCCCCGCGCCGTCGAGGGCCGCGGTGAAGGAGAGCCGGCGGATGTCCGCCGGGACGCGGTCGAGCGTCACCCGGAACGAGTCCGTGTCCCCCGCCTGGGCACCGAGCTGCTGGAGCGACTCCTCCGGCGACTTCGGCTGGTTGAAGAAGATGAAGTACCGGTCGTCGGAGAGCCGGTCGTCGGCATCGAGTCCGAAGCAGCTGATGTCGAACGACAGCCCGGGGCCCGAAATCTGCACACCTACGTACAGATCGGTCCCCGCCGTCAGATCACTGATCTTGGCCTTGTGGCCGCGTTGGAATTCCCTGGCCATACGTAACGACCGTCCCCCATCCGCGTTGCTGTGTGTGCTCGCGGCGCCAGGCTATCCGGTGGGGCCGACAGGTCACTCTTCCCGGGTCGCGGGAAGATGCGGCAGCCGCCCCGCCGTCACGACGCCCTCCAGGAAGCCGCGCGCACGCTCCGTACGGGGATAGACGTCCAGCAACTGCCAGAAGCGGGGGCCGTGCCCCGGGACCAGCAGATGCGCCAGTTCGTGGAGCAGGACGTAGTCGATGACGTACTCGGGCATCCCCTGGAGCCGGTGCGAGAGGCGGATGCTGCCCTCGGCGGGGGTGCAGGAGCCCCAGCGGGTGTTCTGGTTGGTGACCCAGCGGACGGTGTTGGGGCGGGCCCGCCCGTCGAGATACTGCTCGGACAGCCGTGCGGCGCGCTCCGCGAGATCGCTGTCCCCCAGCATCCGCTTGCTCTCCTGGGCCGCCAGTTTGTCCAGCATGACGCCGACCCAGCGCGCTTCCTCGTCGGCCGACATGCGGGCCGGGATCAGCACGACGGTGCGGTCGCCCTCGCGGTAGGCGGAGACCGTCCGCCTTCTGCGCGCGCTGCGGCGCACTTCGACCGCGCTCTGGCTGGCGCTGTTGAGCGGGTCGGAGTGCACGCCCCGACGTTACCCGCTGGCGCTGTGCGAAGTCCCGTCTCCCGGCTGGTTCACAGGCCATTCGACGCGCGGGCGCAGCATTCGTATGACTATCACGCGCACCTGTGGATAACTTTCCGCGGACGCCGGGGCCAGGGCCGCATGCTGTGTATCGGCAGCGGAGAGGGACCAGGCCGAATCCGAGGGGGACGAGGACATGCATCCGATGATCAAGCCCGCGCTGCGCCGCGCGTGGTGCGACCGCCAGACGGTGCGGTACGGCGTGGCGCCGGCGCACGCGGTGCTGCTGGGCCCGGTGGACGATGCGACGGCCGCGTTCATGGAACTGATGAACGGCACGCGCAGCCTGGAGCAGCTCAGGGCGGCGGCCCCGTCCTTCGGGCTCCCGGAGGAGACGGCGGACCGGCTGACGGAGCGGCTGTCCGCGGTGGGCGTGCTCGACGACGCCATGGCCGATCGCGCGGCCTCGGCCGAGGTTCCCGACAGG
The DNA here is from genome assembly GCF_054782395.1 of Streptomyces daliensis. Taxonomy (NCBI): domain Bacteria; kingdom Bacillati; phylum Actinomycetota; class Actinomycetes; order Kitasatosporales; family Streptomycetaceae; genus Streptomyces; species Streptomyces daliensis. The sequence continues at coordinate 38,662 of NZ_BAAGSO010000028.1, forward strand.
CTGCGCCCCGATCTCGCCTCGCTGTCGGTGGTGCACCGCGAGCCCGGGGGCGGTCTGCGCAGGCTGGCGGCCAGACGGGACGCGAGTGTGCTGGTGAGAGGGACGGGCAGGGTGGGCGCGATCGTGGCGGCGACGTTGTCGGCGGCCGGTGTGGGCCAGGTCGATGCCGTGGACGGCGGTCGCGTGGAGCCGTGGGATGCCGCACCCGGGGGCCTTCCGCCGGAGGCCATGGGCGAGCGCCGCGACACCGCGGCCCGCAAGGCGGTGAACGCGGCCAGGCCCTGGCAGTCGCGTTCCCGCGACGGCGTCAGCCTCGTCGTGATGACACCCCGCGACGGCCTGGACGCCTACTCCCCCGATCCCCTGGCCTCCGAGGGCTTCCTCGCGACGGGCACCCCTCATCTGTACGGCGGCGTGCTGGAGGGGACGGGCGTGGTGGGCCCGCTGGTGCTGCCCGGCGCCTCCCCGTGCGCGGAGTGCCTGACGCGGAACGGCGCGGAGCGGGAGCCGGGCTGGCCGCTGGTGGTCGGCCAGTGGCGCACGGGTGGCCGAAGGCGCTCCGGGGTACCCGCCTGCGACATGGCGCTGGCCACCATGGTCGCGGGCGCCACCGCGTCGTACGCGCTGAGTTTCCTCGACGGCGACGGTGGCTGCGGCGCCGGTTACCGGCTGCGGTTCACCCTGCCGCATCTGGTCCCGGAGACGGAGCACCTCGCGCCGCACCCCGAGTGTCCATGCGGTGCCGCTTCGGTGGGGGTGGACCGCCCGCCCTCGGCGGAACACGCTTCACGGGCCACAATGGCGGGATAGTCGTCGGCCTCGGTGCTGTTCGGTTGAGCTGTATGGGAGTTGGAGGGGCGCATGTCTGATCTTCCCCGTAAGGCGGTCACACGTACCGCCAAGCTGGCCGCACTGCCGCTGGGGTTCGCGGGCCGTTCCGCCTGGGGGCTCGGCAAGCGGATCGGCGGCTATTCCGCGGACCTCGTGGGGCACGAGCTGCAACAGCGCACCGCTGAGCAGCTCTTCAAGGTGCTCGGCGAGCTGAAGGGGGGCGCCATGAAGTTCGGCCAGGCGCTCTCGGTCTTCGAGTCCGCGCTTCCCGAGGAGATCGCCGGGCCCTACCGCGCCACCCTGACCAAGCTCCAGGAGGCGGCGCCTCCGATGCCGACCAGCACGGTGCACTCGGTCCTGGCGGAGCGGCTGGGCGAGGAGTGGCGGGACCTCTTCGAGACGTTCGAGGACAAGCCCGCGGCGGCGGCCTCCATCGGCCAGGTCCACCGTGGCGTATGGCACGACGGGCGCGCGGTGGCGGTGAAGGTCCAGTACCCCGGCGCGGGCGAGGCCCTGATCTCCGATCTTGCCCAACTGGGCCGGTTCGCCCGGCTCCTCGGACCCTTGATCCCCGGCATGGACATCAAGCCGCTGATCGCGGAGCTGCGCGACCGCGTCACGGAGGAGCTGGACTACGGCCTGGAGGCGCAGGCCCAGCGTGCCTACGCCGCCGAGTTCGCCGACGATCCCGATGTCCTCATCCCGGACGTGGTCCACCAGGGCGAACAGGTGCTGGTCACCGAGTGGCTGGACGGGATACCCCTGGCCGAGGTGATAGCGGAGGGCGACGAGGCGGAGCGCGACCGCGCGGGCCAGCTCCTGGCGCGCTTCCTCTTCTGCGGTACGGCGCGCACCGGCCTGCTCCACGCCGACCCGCATCCCGGCAACTTCCGGCTGGTGCCGGAGGAGTCCGCCGACGGCGGCCCGGCACGGTGGCGGCTGGGCGTCATGGACTTCGGCACCGTGGACCGGCTGCCGGAGGGGCTGCCGCCGACCATCGGCACGGCACTGCGGATGACGCTCGACGGCGAGGCCGACGCGGTGTACGGGCTGCTCTGCGAAGAGGGGTTCGTCAAGGACAGCATCGAGCTGGACCCGGCCGAGGTGCTGGACTATCTGATACCGATCATCGAGCCCGCGCGGGCTGACTCCTTCGAGTTCAGCCGGGGCTGGATGCGCGAGCAGGCGGCGCGCATAGCCGATCCGCGTTCCCCAGCGCACCAGTTGGGCAAGCAGCTCAACCTGCCGCCGTCGTATCTGCTGATACACCGGGTGACGCTGAGCACCATCGGCGTGCTCTGTCAGCTCGGTGCGACGGTCCGGATGCGGGACGAACTGGAGTCGTGGGTCCCCGGGTTCGCGGCCGACGGCGGGGAGGAGACGGCGGAGGTCGCGGAGACCACCGCCTGACCACCCCGGACGGCGCGGGCGTCACGGGCCGGGCGGGAATTGCCGGACAGGCCCTAACCCCCTCACCACCAGGCCGATTCGAGGCGGCCCTCGATGGCGCGGAGGTTCTCGCGGGAGCAGCGTTCGCAGAAGTACTGACGGTCGCCGTTCTCCATGGAACAGGTCCAGGTGACCGGCCTGCCCTCGGTGGTCTTCCCGCAATGGGCGCAGACCGTCGTGTCGGTCTTCTTCTCATCCACCCGCCCGAAGATATCCCCGGAATCGGGTAGGAGGGCCGGGTCGCCCGGCCCTCCTCCCACACCACCGGACATGCGGGTCACGCATCCGGCGGTTCATC
>NZ_BAAGSO010000029.1:0-50333 GCF_054782395.1 Streptomyces daliensis
CAGCTTCACCGCACTGCTGCGACAGCACAGCGGCGAAGGTCTCTCACCTCCACTCGGAAAATCAGCGCCTCACGGCGCACGAATACCGCGTCCCAGTGAACCCCGGCGGGCTCCAGTACGGCGGCGACCCCGACGGGCGGGGACCAGGCATCAGAAGGGGGTGCCTCCGTTGACGTAAAAGTGGATCTCACGGCTACCCCTTCGCTACGTTCCGTATGTACGTGCAACGTAGAGCGAGGTACAACGGAGATGGGCACACAAAGTGTGTGCCTTGCTCAGGGGGTCACCATGGAAGCTGGGCGCATCGGCCGCCGTATCGCCTACTGGCGTGAGCGTCGTGGCTTCACCCAGGCCGACTTCGGACGCTACATGGGTCAGACGAAGCGTTGGGTGCAGGAACTAGAGGGCGGGCGCCGTCAAGGGGACCCGCGGCTCTCTGTCCTGATTCGCGCCTCCGAGATCCTCCGCGTCCCCCTGGAGCAACTGTTGATAGACGGCCCTCCTGATCCGCCACCTGCGACTACGCCTCCAGTTGAGATAGTCGGAGTCATCGACTCCATCTATCAGAGGCTGCCGGAAAGCGCGCCACTTCCGACAATGGAGCAGATGAGAAACCGCCTGGTGTATTGCTGTGCGGCGTACCAGGCGTGCCACTTCACCGCTCTTGGCCGTGACCTCCCAACGCTGATCAAGCAGGCGCAGCGCGCCGTGGACCTGGCGGGACCGGAAGCCATGGAGGCACACGCGCTGCATTCTCGGGTCCTGCAGCTCACCGCGTCACTGCTGCACAAGTACGGTGCCAGTACGGCGATCACCGCAGGCATCGTTGCAGATCGGGCACTGGCTGCCGCGAAGGCGGCTGGCTCTCCGGTCGCCATCGGAGCGGCCTCCCGCCAGGTAGCACGGAGCCTGGCTCACCAGCAGCAACCAGCAGCAGCAGCGGCGTTCGCCGTGGATGCCGCCCGCAGTCTCGGTCCCGACCTGACATCTGGCGGCCCGGAAGGTCTCTCCACGCTCGGGATGCTCTACCTCGTCGCGGCCACTGCCACATCCACCGCGCAGCGGTCGTTGAACGTGGTGGAGCGGGCGAGCGGGTACATCGCGCAGGCGGCGGAAGCGGCAGACCAGCAGGGTGTTGATCTCAACGCCGACTGGACGATGTTCGGTCCCACCAACGTGCTTCTGCACCGGGTGGACGTGGCTGCGCGCTTCGAGGACGGGTGGTCAGCGCTGGAGGCAGCGGACGAGATTGACGCCGTCGCGTTCGACGGGATGGCTCGGGAGCGCAAAGCGCAACACCTCATCACGATGGCACGCGCCAGCCTCTTGACACGGCGCAAGAATGCTGCCGTCGAGTCTCTTCTTGAGGCGGCTCGAATCGCTCCCGAAGAGGTAATCGGGCGACAGACCACGATGGAACTGGTGAAAGACGTGTTACGGGCAGTTCCCATGCCGAGCGAGAAGTTGCGCGAGCTGGGCCGTCAATGTGGACTCCCCGCATGACGATTCTGTATCTGATCTCATGCGCGGCTGGGCCCACTCGGTACGTCGATGAGGCGGTACGCCTCGCGCAGCAGGACGGCTGGGACGTGTGCCTGATCCTCACGCCCTCGGCCGCCCGCTGGCACGGGGAGCGGCTGCACGAACTGGAGGAACTGACCGGGCGCACGGTGCGGTCGCAGTACAAGCTCCCCTGGGAAAAAGACGCGCTGCCACCCGCCGACGCGATGCTGGTGGCGCCGATGACGACGACAAGCGCCTGCAAGTGGGCGGCAGGGATTACCGACACGGTGGCCCTGGGGCTCCCGGCCGAGGGCGTGCACCTGGGAGTACCGGTCGTCGCGGCCCCATTCTGGAGCACGGCTCTCGGCGCGCAACCAGCGGTGGACCGGGCCGTCGAGACACTGAGGGAGCAGGGCGTGCGGGTGGTGTTCGGGCCGGGCGAGCCACATCCACCGAAGCACGGCGACTCGCGCGGATTCCCGTGGCGGCTGGCCCTGGACGCGGTACGCAAGGCAGTCGGGTGACCGCCGCGTAACGCTGTGCGCAGGGCAAAAGCTGGCCACGACAGTAGCCTCGCGGTACAACCGACATCATCGATCCCGAGCAGCACGCCCCCCTCATCGAGAACCCGCAGGGCGAAGTGACGCAGAATGACGCATTCAGCGACTAGCATCCCAGGTCACGAAGGGTGCTCCCCGCACACGCGGGGGTGGTCCCCCGGGCTCGGTGTTTCCCCCGCCGTCGCAGGGGTGCTCCCCGCACGCGCGGGGGTGGTCCCCCCGACCGGCTCGCCGAGCGCTACCTCAACCGGTGCTCCCCGCACGCGCGGGGGTGGTCCCGCCGCATCACCGAGTGATCTGCTGACGACCGCCGGAAACGTCAGCCCTTCGTGTTGCGGGCCAGGTCCAGCGCGTACTCGGGCCACCACTCGCCCGCCTTCGGGCCGCCCTTGCACTCCCCGTCGGACTCGCCGGGGCGCTTGATCCACAGATAGGCGTCGACCAGCGGCTCGCCCGTCTTCGTGGTGGGCGCCTTGCCGAGGGCTCGGCCCTCGGGGTTGCACCACGCCTCCTCGTCGGCCGCCGCGTTCTCGACGGGGCCGTTGCCGTTGCGGCTGGTGTCCACGACGAACGGCTTGTTGCCGATCATCGGGGAGACCTTCTTGCCGTACGCCACGTTCGAGGCGGTGGTCTGGTAGTTGGAGACGTTCAGCGCGAAGCCGTCCGCCTTGTCGATGCCCGCGCGCCGCAGCGGCTCCACGAGACCGCCCGGATCGCGCACCCAGTCGGGGTTGCCCGCGTCCAGGTACACCTTGGTCTTCGACAGGCCCTTGAGCTTGGTCACGGCCTCGTTCAGCAGCGCGTACCGCTCGTCGTGGAACTCCTGGGGCGTGCAGCCCTCGGCCAGCAGGTGCGGGATCGCGTCCGGTTCGACGATCACCGTGGCCGCGCGGTCCCCGATGCCCTTGACGACCTTGTCGAGCCAGTCGCGGTAGGCGCCCGCGTCCGCCGCGCCGCCCTTCGAGTACTGGCCGCAGTCGCGGTGCGGGAGGTTGTAGAGCACGAGCAGCGCTTCGCGGTCGGCCTTGGCCGCGGCGCTGGTCAGCTTCTCCGTCTGGCCCTGGGGGTCTTCGGTGCCGACCCACTCGGCCACGGGCTGCTTCGCGATCTTGTCGATCAGCGCCGCCTCGTCGGCCTTGTCCGCGCCGCGGTACTCGGCGGCCTGACGCGCGGCGTTGCCCTGCGGGTTGACCCAGTACGGGGCGACGGACCTGGGCCGCTGCCCGGCCTCGCCCGACTTCTCGCCACCCCCGCCGGAACCACCGTCCGACGACGAGAAGCACCCGGCCAGCAGCAGCACAGCCCCCACGGCCGCGCCGCCCGCGACGCACCTCGTACGCGTACGGGTACGCGCACGAGTACGGGCGCCCGTACCCGGATGGGCACTCCCGCTCCTCCCGCCGGCGTAGTTGCCGTACATCCACTCCCCCTCGGCCGCACTGACCGGGAGACACTCCCCCGGCCCCCTGGAACACACCGGACCTGGCCATCGTGTCACAGGGCCACGCGCTGGCCGCGAAACTGTCGTGCAGCTGTTACGGGTGGCCGCCGCGGGCCTCCCGTGCCCCGGACCACGGCCTTACCCGCCCGTCAACTCGGCCTGAAACCAGGGGTGTAGGCCGGATCGTTGCGTGACGGGTCACGCGGGACGTTCTACGGTGACCCCGAGGCCCTGGACCCCGGCCTCGCACGCTCCCCTTCTCCGGGCCCCTTCCTCTCGCAGGCCCGGAGACAGGGACAAGGGTGCCCGGCCGGAGTCCTCCTGAGGGGGGAGTGGATCCCCGCCGGGCACCCCGCACAGGCCGTATTGACAGTGGACATGCCAGGCTGGGACTCTCCGAGCGGTACATATTCATACTGAGGCGACGGTGCGCAGGAACCCGGTGCGATTCCGGGACGGTCCCGCCACTGTGTCCGTGAGGCCGGGGCGCGCGCACGCCGCCCGGGGCCGCACGGGAGTCAGGAACTGACCTGTCGCTTCTCCGCCAACGGGGCGTGGAAACCCCAGGAGGAGGCACGCGGATGTCCCTGCACACCGCTCAACCGACCGCGACCGGTGCGGCCCTTCCCGAGGCCGATGTCACGATCCGCTCGCGCGATTGGCTCATCGCCGCCGCGGCGGCCATCGTCGCGCTGATCGCGCTCTACGCCGTCTTCGTCGACAACGGCAACATCATCTCGGCCACCGGCAGCTATCTGCACGAGTTCTCGCACGACGGCAGGCACCTCTTCGGCGCCCCCTGCCACTGACGGGACGCCTGCGCACATGACACCCGCATCCTCATCACCGGCTTCCCCTTCACCGCCCGTTTCCTCCCCTTCTACGTCTTCTCACCCTTCTCCCGTCTCGTCGGCGTCGGCCCCGTATCCGCTGCTGCCCCTGCTGCGCAGAGGGCTCGCGGCCGGTGGCGTGGCCGGGCTGCTCTCGGGGCTCTTCTCGCTGCTCCTCGCCGAGCCCCTGATGGACAGGGCGATCGGGCTGGAGGAGAAGCGCGCGGCTGCCGAGCACGCCCACGCGCACGGGGGCGGCGGGCAGGCGCACTCGCACGCGGCGGAGGCCGAGGAACTGTTCTCCCGTGGCACCCAGCACTTCGGCCTGGTGGTCACCGCCGTGGTCGTCGGGCTCGCCATCGGCGTCTTCTTCGCCCTGGCGTATGTGCTCGTCCACCGCACCCGCACGCTCCACGACCGCCCCTGGGAGCGGGCGCTGACCCTCGCGGGCGCCGGGTTCCTCGCCCTGTCGCTGCTGCCCGCGCTGCGCTATCCCGCCAATCCGCCCGGCGTCGGCGACAGCGGCACCGTCTCCGAACGGCAGGCGCTGTGGGTCGCCGCGCTCGCCATCGGCGTGCTCGGCATGCTGCTGGCCTGGCAACTGCACGTACGGCTCGGCCGCGCGGGGCACGGCGCTCCGGTGCGCCAGCTCGCCGCGGCTGCCGCCGCGGCCGGCACGCTCGCGGTGCTCTTCCTGCTCCCTGGCAACCCCGACCCCGTGCCGGTGCCCGCGCCGCTGCTGTGGGACTTCCGGGTGCTCTCGCTGGCCTCGCACGTGCTGCTGTGGGCGGCGCTCGGCGTCACCTTCGGCGCGCTGGGGCTGCGCGCGGCACGTGCCGGACAGGGACAGGGTGCGCGGACCTCGCGGACCACGGCGGAGCCCGCCGGGGCGTCCGGGGACGCGTAACGGCACGTCGCACGCGGTGCCGTGGGGCGGTGAGCGGGGTACGTGGCCCGCTCACCGCCCTGCCCCGGCCCGCCCGTCGTCGGGCCCGGCCCGTCGGACGCGGCCCGTCAGGTGCGGGCGGCCAGGACGCGCGCCTCCCGGTCCGGATCCAGCCCGGCCCGCCAGCCGTCCCGCACGGGCGGCGGCCCGTCCAGGCCCCGCAGCCACTCCCACGTCGCCGCCACGGTGTCCGCGACGGGACGGCAGCGCAGCCCTGCGGCCAGCGCCCTGGACACATCGCCCCCGAACAGCGCGTCCCACTGCTCCCCCGGCGGGGCCCAGACGGGCAGCTCGGTCCACGGCTCGACGCCCGCCGCGAGGATGGTCTCCGGAGCGGTCCAGCACAGTTCGGCGCCGGACCCCGTGACGCGTACGCACTCCTCCAGCAGCTCGCCCATGGTGGCGTGGCCCGGCGGGCTCACCAGGTTGTAAGGACCGCTCAGCCGCCGCTCCACCGCGTCGGCCGTCCAGCGGGCGAGGTCGCGCGCGTCGATGTACTGGAGGCCCAGATCCCGCGGTCCCGGAGCCAGTACCGGCCCGCCGCGCGCGATCCGCGCCAGCCACCAGGGCAGCCGCCCGAGGTTCTCGTACGGGCCGAGGACGAGCCCCGCGCGCACCAGCAGCGCCCGGTCGCCGAAGGCGTCCAGCGCGGCCAGTTCCCCGCCGCGCTTGGCCCGCGCGTAGGGCACGTCAGCGCCGTCGTCGCCGTCGTCCGGCGAGGCATCCAGCACGGGTCCGTCCTCGTCCAGTCCCAGCGCGACCGGTGGCGCGTAGACCGAGCGGCTGGAGACGTACACGTACCGGTCCACGCGGTCCGCGAGCAGCCGCGCCGCGTCCCGTACCGCCGACGGGGCCCACGACCAGGTGTCGACGACGGCGTCCCACTCCCCCTCGGCCAGGGTCGTCAGGCCGTCCTCCGTGCCGTGCCGGTCCCCGCGCAGGGCCGTGACGCCGGGCGGGGGCGTGTGGCGTCCCCGGTGGAAGACGGTCACCTCCCAGCCCCGTGACAGCGCCTCCTCGGCGACAGCGCGCCCCACGAACTCCGTACCGCCCAATAACAGAAGTCTCATGCACCGACTTTCCCCTCCCGCGTCCCCTCGCGGAACCGCCGCACGCTCACAGCGCAATCGGGGAAGCGGAGGGCCGAGGTCAGGGAGTCGGGGTTCAGGAGCCGGCGGGGGTGCCGCGCGAACCGGTGAGGTAGGCGGAGACGACGACGTTGGAGGTGTAGGCCCGCCGTTCGTGGTCGAAGGCGCCGCCGCAGGTGAGCAGGCGGAGTTCGGACCGGCCGCGCACGGCGGGCCCGTAGACCTCGCGCGCGTCGAAGTCCTCGTGGCGCACGACCTTCGTCCGCTCGACGGTGAACTCGGCGACGGTGCCGTCCGACCTGGTGACCTCGATCCTCGTGCCCCGGTCGGCGCTGCTGAGCCCGTAGAAGACGGCCTTGTGCCGCTCGGTGTCCACATGCCCGACGATCAGCGAGGCGCCCCGGGCGCCCGGTACGGGTCCGGCGCCGTACCAGCCCGCGAGCCCCGGCCTGCTGTACGGGGGTGCCGCTATGCCGCCGTGCCCTTCGACGCCGCGCGCGATCACGGGGGCGCGGACACCGAGGGCGCCGATGCGCAGCTTCACAGGGCGTGGTGTGCCAGGGAGCGGATCGTGGGCCGCGGGCAGGCGCTGGGTTCCGGCGGCGGCGCCACGGGTGCGGGAGTCGTCGCCGAACACGGCGCCGCTCCGCCCGCCTTCGGTCAGCTCGCGCCCCCACAGCCACAGCCCGAGCAGCAGCACGGCCCAGGCCACGCCCGTGGTGAGCCTGCTCCGGGCCGACGTCCTGGGCTCGCCGTCCGGGGTGTCCGGGGGCAGCTCGGACGCCGGGCTCACGAGTCCGCTTCGGCCGCTCGGTCGGCCGCGCCGCGTGCGTTGCTTGTGTCGGTGCCCGTGTCGGGCGGGAGGGGGCTCGTCGCGGGCCCCGTCGCAGGATGCGCATCCGGTGCGGGCGTGGGCGTGGTGTTCCGGTACTCGGCACGCCGTCGTCGGAGCGCGAGCGCGGCGCCCGCCACCATCAGCGCGGCCCCGGCCGCGAACACCGGCCAGGCCGCCTGGGTGAGCGGTCCGGGGCGCGTGCCCTCGTCCGCCATGGCGCCGCCGCCTGCCCGTACGGGTGCGGAGGGCGAGGGGGGCGGGCCCGGCGCGGGCGCGGCATCGTCGACGGTGACGGAGCCCCTGGCCACCCGGCCCCCGTCGCAGGAGACCGTGACGCCGTGTGCGCCCTGTTCCGCCGAGGCGCTGAGCGTGGCACGCGCGGTGAGTCCGCCGTCGGCGGCGAGCCGCAGGGGCGCGTCGTCGGCGAAGGCGGGGGAACGGGCGAGGCCCGTGTCGTCCCCGCAGCCGTCGACGTGGACATCGACCTCGCCGCCGGGACGTGCCGAGGGCGGGTTGACCAGCGCCGGACCCGGGCGCGAGGCGTGCGGGGCGCTCGGAGCATGCGGGGCGCCCTCGCCGTCCGCGAACGCGGTGCCCTGCGCGAGGCCGAGCGACGTGCCCAGCGCCGCCGTGGCCAGGAGCGCGAGGGCGAGGGGGTGTTGGGCCGCGGTGAGCGTGCGCGTGCGCGGGGTGCCGTCGGCGGCGGGGGTGGACGTGAGGTCGCTCCGCATGGTGAACCTCCGGGTCGGTCACTCCCGACGGTCCCCGCGCCCGCGCCCCTCCGCATCCGGAGAGGCCGCTTACTACTCCGTACGGTGACGTCCGCTCACGCCCTCACGCGGCCCGCGCCGTCCACCGTCCGGCACCTGCCGCCCCGCGTCCGCTCAGACGCGGTCCACCAGGTCGGCGATCGAGTCGACGACGGTCGTCGGGCGGTACGGGAAGGTGTCCACCTCGTCGGGTGCCGTGAGCCCTGTCAGCACGAGGAAGGTCTCCAGGCCCGCCTCCATCCCGGCCCGTACGTCGGTGTCCATGCGGTCGCCGATCATGGCGGAGGTCTCGGAGTGCGCCCCGATGGCGTTCAGCCCGGCGCGCATCATCAGCGGGTTGGGCTTGCCGACGAAGTACGGGTGCCGTCCCGTGGCCTTGGTGATCAGCGCGGCGACGGACCCGGTGGCGGGCAGCGCGCCCTCGGCGGAGGGGCCGGTCTCGTCCGGGTTGGTGGCGATGAAGCGGGCGCCCGCGTTGATGAGGCGGATGGCCTTGGTCAGCGCCTCGAAGCTGTAGGTGCGGGTCTCGCCCAGGACGACGTAGTCCGGCTCGGTGTCGGACAGCACGTACCCGATGTCGTGCAGCGCGGTGGTCAGCCCGGCCTCGCCGATGACATACGCGGTGCCGCCGGGGCGCTGGTCGTCCAGGAACTGGGCCGTGGCCAGCGCCGAGGTCCAGATGTTGGCGACGGGCACGTCCAGGCCGATGCGGCCGAGGCGGGCGTGGAGGTCGCGGGGCGTGTAGATCGAGTTGTTCGTCAGCACGAGGAACGGCCTGCCGGACTCCTTCAGCCGCTTGAGGAAGGCGTCCGCTCCGGGAACCGGAACGCCCTCGTGCATCAGCACACCGTCCATGTCGGTGAGCCATGACTCGATCGGCTTGCGCTCTGCCACGTGACGGCTCCTGCCAGGTCTCGTCGGGGCCTGCCGGTGGGTCCGGCCGCGCGATCAGCCTAACCGCCACGGCCGGACCCGTGCGCCGGGGACGCCGGTCCCGTGCGCCCGGGGCGCGTCAGGAGCCCGTGGCGGACTTCCAGGCGTCGATGTACGCGTCGAGGTTCTTCTCGACGTCCTCCCAGTCGGGCCGGAAGATCTCCACGCCCTTCATGAGGGAGGCCAGCTCGGTGGCGTTCTCGTCGGTGGCCTTCACATCCGTACGCGCGGAGAAGCCGCCGCCCACCGAGGAGACGTCGCGCTGTGCCTGCTCGCTCAGCAGGAAGTCGAGCAGCTTCTTGCCGTTGGCCGAGTTCGGAGCACCCTTGACGAGGCCGGCCGCGTAGGGGAGCGCGAAGGTGGTGGGCTTCGCGTTCTCGTCCTTGGCGGGGAACCAGATGCCGAGGTTCGGCATGGACTTGGCCTGGGCGTAGTTCATCTGCACATCGCCGTTGGCGACGAGCAGTTCGCCCTTGTCCAGCTTGGGGGCCAGCTTGCTGGTGGAGGACGAGGGGCCGACGTTGTTCTTCTGGAGCTTGCCGAGGTACTCCATGGCGGGCTTCTCGCCGCCCATGTCGTGCATCGCCTTGACCAGGAGCGCGGTGCCGTCGCCCGCGACGCCGGGGGTGGAGTACTGGAGCTTGTCCTTGTACTTGGCGTCCAGCAGGTCGTCCCAGGTCTTCGGCGCCTCCGCTTTCCCCTCCGGCAGCTCCTTGGTGTTGTGGATGAAGCCGAAGTAGTTCTTGACGACGCTGGTCCAGGTGCCGTCGGCGGCCTTGTCGCCCTCGGCGACGTTCTCGGCGCCCTTGGGCGTGTACTTCTCCAGCAGGCCCTGGCTGTCGGCCTGCTGGATGAAGGGCGGCAGGGTCACCATGACGTCGGCCTGGGTGTTGCTCTTCTCGCGGACGGCGCGCTGCACCATCTCGCCGGAGCCGCCCTCGACGTACTCGACCTTGATGCCGGTCTCCTTCTCGAACTCCTTGAACTGCTTGTCGTACCAGCCGTCGCCCTTGTCCCCCTTGAGGCCGTCGGCGCTGTAGACGGTGACGGTCCTGCCGTCGGAGGCGGCGGAGCCTGTGCCTCCGCATCCGGTGAGCGTGACGGTGAGGGCGAGCGCGCCGACCGCCGCGGCGGTGAGCGTGGATGTGGACGTGCGCGTGGTGTGGCGGGGCATGGCAAAGGGCTCCTTAGGAGGGAGGGAGGGAGGGAGGGAAGAACGCGGGGCGGCAGCGCCTCAGCGGTACGACGCCTTCGTACGGACGCGGGACACTGCCAGCAGCACCAGCAGCGTCGTCGCCATCAGGACGACCGCTACCGCCGAGCCGGTGAAGAGGGAGCCACGGTCGGTGGCGGCGAAGATCTGGACGGGCAGGGGCATCCAGTCGGGCGGGTAGAGCATCATCGTGGCGCTCAGCTCGCCCATGGACAGCGCGAAGCAGAGCCCGGCCGCCGCGTTGAGGGACGGCAGCAGCAGTGGGAGCTTCACCCGCCACAGGACGTACGTCGGGCGCGCGCCGAGGGAGGCTGCGGCCTGCTCGTAGGCGGGGTCGAGGCGGCTGACGGCGGCGGAGACGGACTGGAACGCGAACGCGGTCACGAGCACCGTGTGCGCGAGGATCACGATCCAGCGGGTGCCGTTGAGGGTCACCGGCGGCTTGCTGTAGGCGACGAGCACGGCCAGCCCGACGACCACCGAGGGCACCGCGACCGGCAGCATGAACAGCGCGTCCAGCACCCGTCGCAGCCGCCTGCCCATCGACGCCGCTGCCAGCGCGGCCCAGGTGCCGACGACGAGCGCGACGAGGCTGGCGCCGACGGCGGTCTGGAGGCTGACGCCGAGCGCGGCGAGGGACTCGCCGCGGGTGGCCGCCTCGTAGTGGGCGAGGGTGGCCCCCGAGGGGAAGGCTCCGCTCCAGTTGGTGGAGAAGGACGCGACGGCGATCACCAGCAGGGGCGTCGCGAACAGCGGCACGAACAGCACCGCGAACAGCGCCCAGGCGGCCCAGCGTCCCTTACGGCTGTGGACGAGCACGGCGTCCGCTCCCTTCTGCCCCGGCTCCGGTTCCGGTTCCGGTTCCGGTTCCGGATCCCGCTGCGGCGCGCGCCGCGACGGCGCGGTAGAGGGCGTAGAGCCCCACCGAGATGGCGACGTTGACGGTGGCGACCACGCAGGCGGCGACGTAGTCGGATTCGAGGATCGCCTTGCTGTAGACGAGCATCGGCAGCGTGACGACGTCCTTGGCGCCGGTGAACAGCACGATCGCGAACTCGTTCAGGCACAGGACCAGGACCAGGCTGCCGCCCGCCATCAGCGCGGGGTACGCCTCGGGCAGGATCACGGTCCGCACGATCCGCAGCGGGCGCGCGCCCAGCGAGGAGGCGACCTCCAACTGCGCCGTTTCGAGCTGCGAGAACGCGGCGAGAAGCGGACGCATCACGAAGGGCGTGAAGTAGGTGACCTCGGCCAGCAGCACGCCCCAGGGCGTCGTCAGGAAGTGGAACGGTCCCTCGCTCGCCCCCGTGGCGCCGGTCCAGAGGCCGTTGGCCATGCCGACGGAGCCGTAGATGAACAGCAGCGCGAGCGTGATGAGGAAGGAGGGGAAGGACAGGAAGACGTCGATGAACTTCGCGACCGCCCTGCTCCCTGGGAACGGCACGAAGGCGACCACGAGCGCGAGGACGAAGCCCAGCACGAGGCAGCCGACGGTGGCCCCCGCCGCGATCCACACGGTGGTGACCAGGGCCTCCCTGAAGGCCGCGGAGGAGAACACCTCCCCGTACGGGGCGAGGGAGGTGCCGCCGCCGTCGGGCGAGACGGACTGCACGACGACGAGGACGAGCGGATAGAGGAAGACGACCACGAGGACGGCGACGGGCGGCAGGGCCCACAGCGCGGCCGGAACGGACGGAACGGTGGGTGCGCCGCGCCGCGCGGCGGGGGCGGCGCGTTGGCCGTCGGCCCGGTCGGGCGCGTCGGGGGACCGCTCGGCGAGCGCGGTCGCGGTCGCCGATGCGGTCGCTGTCGCGGTCGGCTCAGCCATGGATCAGCACCCCGTCCTCGGCCGCGAAGGAGAGGGTGACCTCGTCGCCGAGCGCGGGCGGTGTCCGCAGTTCCCGCACCTCGGCGGTCACCTCGTGGCCTCCCACGTCCGCGGTGACCCGGTGCGTGGCACCGCGCCACTGGAGCCCGGTCACGGTGCCGCGCAGCGTGTTGGGCCCCTGCGGCGCTCCGGGGCCGTCCAGCGAGACGAGGTGGGGGCGCACGCACAGGGTGGCGGTATGCCCGTCGGAGAGGCCGGGCCCGGCTGCCTGGGCGCCCCCGGCGATCTCCAGGGGCACGTCGCCGAACAGCACCGTGCTCCCGGGGCCGCCGGTGACCGGCAGCAGGTTCGCGCTGCCGACGAAGGACGCCGTGAACGCGCAGCGCGGCTCCCGGTACAGCCGCTGCGGCGTGCCGACGTCCTGGAGCCGCGCCCTGTCCATGACGGCGATGCGGTCGGCGAGGGTCAGCGCCTCGACCTGGTCGTGGGTGACGTAGAGGATCGAGACGTCGGGCAGTTCGCGGTGCAGCCGCGCGAGTTCGGCCAGCATTCCCGAGCGCAGTTGCGCGTCGAGCGCGGACAGCGGCTCGTCGAGGAGCAGCACGTCGGGGCGGATGGCCAGCGCCCGCGCGATGGCGACGCGCTGCTGCTGCCCGCCCGAGAGCGCGCGCGGGTAGCGCTGTGCGTACGCGCTCATGCCCGTCATCTCCAGCGCTTCGGCGACCCGGCCCGCGATCTCGCCGCGCGGCACCTTCTGGGCCTTGAGGCCGAACGCGACGTTGTCGGCGACGCGCATGTGCGGGAAGAGCGCATACTGCTGCACGACCATGCCGACGCCGCGCCGGTGCGGCGGCAGGTCCGTGACGTCGCGGTCGCCGAGCCACACCCGCCCCGACGCGGGCCGCACGAAGCCCGCGACGGCGCGCAGCGCGGTCGTCTTGCCCGAGCCCGAGGGGCCGAGCAGCGCCATGACCTCGCCGGGCTCGACGGTGAGGTCGAAGGTGTCGAGGACGACGGTGCCGCCGTAGGCGACGGTGACCTCGTCGAACCGGATGCCCGCGCGGGCGCCCGCGCTCCTGGAGGTGACGGCCGGGGGCGTGGCGGTGTCGGTGGCAGTGGCGGTTGCGGCTGCGGTTGTCCGGGCGGTCGCCCGAGCCGTGCCGGTCGCCGTGTCCGCGTCAGCGCCCGTGCCCGTGCCCGTAACGGCGCCCTTGCCCACGTCAGCGCCCGTGCCCGTGCCCGTAACGGCGCCCTTGCCCACGTCGGCGCCCGTGCCCGCGTCGGCGCCCGTGCCCGCGTCGGCGCCCGTGTCCGTGGCCCGCCTCATCACCGCACCCCGCACAGCTCCGGCAGCTCCGCGACGGAGCCGAGCACATGCGTGGCTCCGGCCTCGCTGAGCTGCCCCTTGTCGTGGGCGCCGGTCAGGACGCCCGCGACGACGCTCGCGCCCGCGCGGCGCCCGGAGAGCATGTCGTACGCGGTGTCCCCGGCGACGGCGACCTCGCGCACGTCGTCCGCTGCGCCCGTGCGCAGCAGCGCCGCGAGCACCATGTCGGGGTACGGACGGCCGCGCCCGCCCGCGTCGGCGGGGCACAAGGTCAGCGCAACCAGGTCGCGCCAGCCGAGCGCGGCGAGGATCGCGTCCTGCGTCGTACGGGCGAAGCCCGTCGTCAGCACGACGGTCAGCCCCGCGTCGCGCAGCCGCTCGATCGCCTCCCTGGCGCCTGGCAGCGGGGCGCAGTGCCCGGCGTCGACCAGCTCTCCGTAGGCGCGCTCGAACTCGGCGTTGGCCCGTCGTGCCTTCTCCTCCTCGCCGAAGAGGTGCCGGAAGACGGAGATCTTGGACTCGCCCATCGTCGCCCGCACATAGGCGAGCTTCTCCTCGTGGTCCGGGGTGCCGGGCTCGACGCCCAGACGCTGGGCCGCCTCCCCGAAGGCGCGCTCCACGAGCCCGCCGTCGGCGACGGTGGTGCCCGCCATGTCCAGCACGACCAGCTTGACGCGCCCGGTGCCGTCCTTGTCGCTGCCGCCGCCGCTGCCGCTGCTGCCGCTCTCGGTCAACTTCCTCACCATCCCAGTGCGTTCGCGGTGTCCTCGGCTATCGCCGGGGAGCAGGTCATGCCGCGCCCGCCGGGCCCGGTGACCAGCCATGATTCGGTGCCCTCGCGCAGCCGCTGCCGGTGCACGACGCGCTCGCGGTCCGTGCACTGCGCGTACACGCCCGCCCAGCGCCGCCGCACGGGGGGCAGTTCGCGCCCGAGCAGGTCCTCGACCACCCGCTTCAGATGCCCGTAGGGCTCCTCGTCGACGTCGAAGGCGAAGGGCGTCTCGTACTCGTGGGTGTCGCCGATGGTCAGCGAGCCGTCGCGGCGCTGGACCATCAGCAGTTGCATCTTGTGCGCGGCGGCGACGGGCCGCTGCGGCTGGGCGGCGGCGAGCGCGTCGAGCGCGGCGCCGCCGTAGGCCGGGTAGTAGCGGAAGCTGTCCGCGTCGGCGACGGAGGTGGTCAGCTCCTCGTCCAGCGGCTCGGTCTGCATCATCTGGAGGCGCACGCGGCGCACGGGCACCTCGCCCGCCAGTTCGCGCACCATCCCGCCCAGCCAGGCACCGGTGCACAGGACGACCGCGTCGCCCTCGTGCACCTCGCCGCGGTCGTCGCGGACGGCCGCGAGCCGCTCGGGGACCACGCCGCGCACCTCGCGTCCGCCGAGGAAGGTGTAGCGGCCCGAGGCACGCAGCGCGTCCTGGAGCGCGCGCTGCGCGGTGCGCGGCTCGACGGCGGCGTCCCGTTCGCACCACAGGGCTCCCAGCACCGACCGGCCGCGCAGCGCCGGGTTGAGGGCTCGGGTCTCCTCGGCCGTCAGCAGCTTGTAGCCGCGCTCGGCCGCGTCCGTACGCGACGCCGCCGCCTCGGCGACGGCCAGTTCGGCCTCGTTCGTGACGACGGTGAGCGATCCGTTGGGGCGGAAGCCCAGGCCAGGGACGCGTCCGCCGATCTCCTCCCACAGGGTGCGGGCCCGCAGCGCGGTCTCCAGCTCGGGCCCTTCGGCGCGACCGCCGACCCAGACGAGCCCGAAGTTGCGCACGGAGGCGCCGCGCGCCTGCTCCTCGCGCTCGATGTGGACGACCTCGTGGCCGCGTTCTACTGCCTGCCAGGCGTGCATGGTGCCCAGCACGCCCGCTCCGACGACTATGACTCGCATGACAGGAACGCTCCCGGCGGCGCGTGTACCGCTCAGGACCTCCCGGCAACGCGACGGTTAACTGATCGTCAATCTTGGCCCAGACCCGTTATATCCTCGTTACCTGCGTCGGGTGGCTGCGTTCGGGCTGGTCAGCGGCTCGTCAGCCGGAAAAGCGGGGCGGAGGGCCGGGCGGAGCGCTCAGTTCCTGTCAGTTCCCGTCGCCCAGGTGTGTGGTGAAACTGAACCGGTCGCCTCGGTAGAGGCTGCGCACCCGCTCCAGTGGACGGCCCTCGGTGTCCCGCGAGAGCCGGTGGATCAGCAGCATCGGCAGCGCTGGCGAGGTGCCGACGAGCAGCGCCTCGCGCGGCGTCGCGAGCACCGTCTCCAGCCGCTCGTCCGCGTCGCCGAAGCGGATGCCGACCCGCTCGCTGAGGTACCCGTAGAAGGAGGAGTCGGGGTCGAAGTCCCGCTCCAGGTCCGGCACGCGCTCCACCGCGATGTACGTGCTCTCGATGCCCACCCGCTCGTCGTCCGCGAGCAGCACCCGCTCCATGTGCCAGACCGGAGTGCCGCGTTCGACGGCCAGTTCCCCCGCCAGCCGCTCGGGGCACGGGTGCCGCTCCAGGCCGATGAGGTGACGGCCCGGGACGCGGCCCTGCTTCCGTACGCCCTCCGTGTAGCTGGCCAGCGACAGCGGCTGCGCCAGCTTCGGCCCGGCGACGACCGTCCCGCGCCCCGCAC
The DNA here is from genome assembly GCF_054782395.1 of Streptomyces daliensis. Taxonomy (NCBI): domain Bacteria; kingdom Bacillati; phylum Actinomycetota; class Actinomycetes; order Kitasatosporales; family Streptomycetaceae; genus Streptomyces; species Streptomyces daliensis. Next base: position 15,874 of record NZ_BAAGSO010000029.1, read on the forward strand.
GGCGCAGCCGCCCCTCCAGCACCAGTTCGCGGAGCGCCTGCCGCACCGTCTCGCGGGAGACCTCGAAGCGCACGGCGAGATCGCGCTCGGTCGGCAGGGTGCCGCCCTCGCCCAGCTCGTCGAGGAGCGGGACGATCTTCGCCTTCACCGCGTAGTACTTCGGGACCCGCCCGTGCTCGGGTATACCGGCGCGGACGGGAGCGCTGCTGTCGTACGGAATATCCACAGCGGCATCTTTTCAGGCCACGGCATGCGCGGACGCGGGCGCCGCGCCACCCGCGCGGTGAAGCGTGAGGTCAGCGGGGCGGGCTGACCGGTTCCGCGTCCGCGGGTGAGGTCTGCGGCGCTGTCCAACTGGCGAGGACTTTGAGGCGGTCCTCCGAGGCGGTGCCGGGCTCGGCCGTGTAGATGATCAGGTCGTGGACGGCCCGTTGAGGCAGCGGGAGGTCCAGGGAGCGGAAGGTCAGCTCCAGGCGGCCGACTTCGGGATGGTTCAGCCGCTTGACGCCTTCGTGATGGATGCGGACGTCGTGGCTGGCCCACATGGTGCGGAAGTCGGCGCTGAGCGTGGACAGTTCACCCACCAGCTCACGCAGGGCCCGGTCGTGAGGTTCGCGTCCGGCTTCAGCGCGGAGCACCGCGACCGTGGCCCTCGCGCCCTCCTCCCAGTCGACGAAGAAGCCGGGGGAGCCGGGGTCGAGGAAGAAGTAGCGGGGGAAGTTGGCGCAGCCCCGGTCGCCGGTGGTGTCGCTGTCGAACATCGGCGAGTACAGGGCCCTGCACAGCGCATTGCTCGCGACGATGTCCAAACGGCCGGTGCGTACGAAGGCGGGGGCCATCGTCATGGAATCCACCATCCACTGGACGGGGGACGGGATCGTGACGTCCTTGCGGCGGGGCGACCCGCGGCGGGCGGGGCGAGCCGCTCTGGCCAGATCGAGCAGGTAGGTGCGCTCGTCCTCACTGAGGAGCAATGCCCGCGCGACCGCTTCCAGCACGTCCTCGGAGACGCCGCCGATGTGGCCCTTCTCCAGCCGCGTGTACCACTCGGTGCTCACACCGGCGAGGGCCGCGACCTCCTCGCGCCGTAGTCCCGGAACCCGGCGCCGTCGGCTGGTGGGCAGCCCGACCCGCTCCGGGGTGAGCTTGGCGCGTCGGCTGATGAGGAAGTCGCGGATGTCCGAGCGGTTGTCCGGGTGGCTCCCGGCGTGGTTTCCGGACGGGGGTTCCATTCGCCCACGGTACCCATGGTCCGGCCGACGGAGAGAGGTTGTGTTTATACCCCCCATAGACGCGACCTTGTCCGCCCCTGACGGCGCCGGTTTCGTGGGGTCGGCGGACTTGAACGGCACTCCTTCATCGCGGACCGCCGTACGCCGTCCCCCGTCCCCATCTCCATCCCCATCCCCATCCACGCTTCAGGAGCACGACCATGACCAGCAAGACCGTACTGATCACCGGCGCGACCAGCGGTATCGGCGCCCACACCGCACGGCTGCTCCTCGACCGCGGCCACCGCGTGGCCGTCACCGGCCGCGACGAGAGCAGACTGAAGACGTTCCTCGACGAGACCGGCCACCCAGACCGGCTGCTGGGCATGGTCGCGGACGCGGCGGACTGGCAGGCCACCGAGTCGGCCGTGACCCGCACCGTGGAGCGTTTCGGCGCCCTTGACGCGGCGGTGGCCAACGCCGGATTCATGTCCGGTGACTCCATCGGGGCCGGTGACCCGGCGCTGTGGTCGCCCATGGTCCTCACCAACGTCCTCGGCCCCGCCCTGCTGGCCCATGCCGCCCTGCCCCACCTTGAGCTCACTGGCGGACAGCTGGTGCTCATCGGCAGCGTCGCCGGGCTGAAGAACTCTCCCGCCAACCTCTACTCGGCCACCAAGTGGGCTACCACCGGACTCGCCGAGAACCTGCGCCTGCACGCCACGACCCGCGGCATCGGCGTCACTCTCGTCAACCCCGGCATGATCGACACCGCCTTCTGGCAAGGCGCCGGCGTTCCCTCCTTCGCCCTGCCTCCCCAGCCCGTCGCCGAGGCCATCCGCTTCGCCCTCGACCAGCCGACGGGCGTCGACCTCAACACCCTGACCATCCGGCCCATGGGCCAGCCCGTCTGACCGCGCTCGATCGCGGTGCCTGGGCATCGGCGGGGAGCGCCTGACGGCGGTTGCCGGGCAGGCGGCTGCTGCTCCTTGCCTGCCAGGACGCCGTGCAGCCGTGGGAAGCGTTCAGAGTTCGCCGGAGCACTGGGGCTCGGCCCAGGGCGATACGGGAGGCGATGCGGGCGAGGTCAGCGCCAGGGGCCGACGGCGGGGCGGCCCTGCTCCCACGGGCCGTCCGGCACGGGCGCCGCGGACGCCTCGGGCGCGGGCAGGCGTACGGGCCGCAGCGCCGGGTTCAGCCGCGTACCGCCCGGCCGGTCCGAGGGCTCGGGCTCGGGCCCGGTGCGGGGTTCCGTGCCGGTGCGGGGTCCGGGGTCGGCGGAGTGGTCGCGGGGCGCGGGGTCGCCGGGGTCGGCGGGGTCGGCGGGGTCGGCGGGGTCGGCGGGGTCGGCGGAGTGGGTGCGCCGGGCGGGGCGGTCGGGGGCGCCCTTGATCGCGAAGAGGACGGGACGGGACGCGCCCGTCACGGCGACCCCGGACGCACCGGAGCCGGAGCGGGGGCGCAGGGCCGTGCCCGCGCTCGCCCGTACGAGGTTGTCGGCCGTCTCCCCGCTGAACCGCAGCAGCGCCCGCACGGTCACCTCGCCGCGCGCCGGAACCACGTACCCGGCGAAGCCGCGCCCCTCCAGCGTTCCGGTGTTCTCCCCGTGCGCGGTGTGCCGGAAGCGCACCGGCTTCCAGGCGCCCGCCGCCCTCTTCGGTGCACCGTCGACGTGCTCGGCGCGGTCGCGGAACCGCATGTGGATCTGGTCGGCGCGCAGTGTCTGCTCCTCGTCGCGGAGCACGACGGCCGGGTCGCTCACCCGGCACGGGCCGCCCGTGGCGTTGCGGAAGGTGAACCGCAGCTCGCGCCAGCCGCCACCGGCCTCGTATGTGCGGGTGAGGCCGTGGAGCCGCGCCGTGAGCGCACGCGGGGACGCGGGCTCGGCGCCGCCCTGCGGGGAGCGGCCGTCCCGCTGCCGCTCCCGCTCCCCGCACTCCGGTGTGCGCGGCGCGGGAACCGCGAGACCTGTGAGGTCGGCGGGATCAGAGGGGCCGGGGACCGTGGCGGCGGCGACGGGCCCTCTCGTCGCGGCTGGAGCGGCCGTCGCGGCCGGAGCCGCCGTGGCCGCTGTGGCCGTCGTGGCGAGGGAGAGACCGACGCTGCCGAGGACGAGAGCTGTGCGCACGCGCATATGGGACGGACCTTTGCTGGGCTGACCGCTCGGGCACCGGCGCCGAGGCGGGCCGGTGTCCAGGAACATGCCACGCGCGACGTGCCCGCCGGAGGAAGTCGGCATTCTCCGCCGCTTTCACCCGGCGAATGCCGCCCATTCGGAGCAACGCCCGTCAAGTCCGCGCCGCACGCGCGGACCGGCGCGTGGACACGTCGGCACCCGTACGGACGACCGTGCGAAAGTGGGGCCATGGACGCTGTCACCCCTCCCCTCCGCGTCGGCCTCATCGGCTACGGCCTGGCCGGTTCCGTCTTCCACGCGCCGCTCATCGCCGCCACCGAAGGGCTGGCCCTGGACACGGTCGTCACCTCGGACCCCGCGCGCCAGGCGCAGGTCAGGGACGAGCACGGCGACGGCGTCCGTACCGTCGCCTCGGCGGGCGAACTCCTCGCCCGCGCCGACGCGCTCGACCTCGTCGTGATCGCCTCCCCGAACCGCACCCACGTGGATCTCGCCCGGCGCGCCCTCGAAGCGGGCCTGCCCGTCGTCGTGGACAAGCCGCTCGCGCCGACGGCCGCCGAGGCCGAGGAGCTGGCGGCGCTGGCCGAGGAGCGCGGGCTGCTGCTGTCCGCCTTCCAGAACCGGCGCTGGGACAACGACTTCCTCACCCTCAGCGCGCTCCTCGACGAGGGCGCGCTCGGCGACACGGTCTGGCGCTTCGAGTCCCGCTTCGAGCGCTGGCGGCCCAAGCCCAAGGGCGGCTGGCGCGAGTCGGGCGACCCGGCCGACGTGGGCGGCCTCCTCTACGACCTGGGCAGCCACCTCGTGGACCAGGCCCTCACCCTCTTCGGGCCCGTCGGCTCGGTCTACGCGGAGTCCGTCGTACGCCGCGCGGGCGCGGAGGCCGACGACGACACGTTCATCGCCCTCACCCACGCGAACGGCGTCCGCTCCCACCTGTGGATGAGCGCCACCGCAGCGCAGCTCGGGCCCCGCTTCCGGGTGCTGGGCAGCGAGGCCGCGTACGTCAAGTACGGGCTCGACCCCCAGGAGGCCGCCCTGCGCGAGGGCGAACGCCCTGGTGGGGACGGGCCGTGGGGCGTGGAGCCCGAGTCGGCGCGGGGCACGCTCGGCGCGCTGGACGAGGCACGCGCCGTGCCGACCCTGCCCGGCGACTACCCGGCCTACTACGCCGCCGTCGCCACCGCCCTGCGCGAGGGCACCGCTCCCCCGGTGACGGCGGCCGAGGCCGCCGAGGCGCTGCGCGTCCTGGAGGCGGCCCGTACGTCGGCGCGCGAGGGCAGGACGGTCTCCCTGGCATAGCGGCCACAGGTCCCAGGGGCCCGGGGCCCGGGGTTCACGCCCCGGGCCCCGGGGCCCGTCGCCCCGGGACCCGTCGCGCCGTCAGCGTCAGCCCTGCTTCAGCTCCTGGCGCTGCCGCCCCAGCCCCTCGATCTCCAGCTCCACCACGTCGCCGGGCCGCAGATACGGCTTGGGCTCGGGCTGCCCCATGGCGACGCCCGCCGGTGTGCCGGTGTTGATGACGTCGCCCGGATAGAGGGTCATGAACTGGCTGACGTAGCGCACCACTTCCGCCACCGGGAAGATCTGCTCGGCCGTGGTGCCGTCCTGCTTCGGTTCCCCGTTGACCCACAGCCGCAGGGTCAGCGCCTGCGGGTCCGGTATCTCGTCGGCGGTGACGAGCCAGGGGCCGAGCGGATTGAACGTCTCGCAGTTCTTGCCCTTGTCCCACTGGCCGCCGCGCTCGATCTGGAACTCCCGCTCCGAGACGTCGTGCGCCACCGCGTACCCGGCGACCGAGGCCAGCGCCTCCTCGTCCGTCTCCAGATAGCGCGCCGTACGGCCGATGACGACGGCCAGCTCGACCTCCCAGTCCGTCTTCCGGCTGCCGCGCGGCACCAGCACCGTGTCGTCGGGGCCGACGACGGTGTCCGGGGCCTTCATGAAGATGATCGGCTCCTCCGGGACGGGGGCCCCGGTCTCCCGCGCGTGGTCGTGATAGTTCAGCCCGATGCACACGACCTTGCCGATACGGGCCACCGGCGCGCCCGTACGCAGCCCCGACGCCTCCAGCACCGGCAAGGTGCCCGCCGAGGCCGCCTCCCGTACGCGCGCGAGCGCGGCGTCGTCGGCCAGCAGCGCACCGTCGACGTCCGGCACCAGGCCGCTCAGATCCCGCAGTGCACCGCTCTCGTCGAGCAGCGCCGGGCGCTCCGCCCCCACCGTTCCGACACGCAGCAGCTTCAAGGTCACACTCCCGAGGTCGAGGACACCGATGGGGACGGCCATCGAGATGGAATGTTCGATCCTCCAAGAGGGGGTTCAGAACCACAAGACCCCGTTCACGTATTGGACCGGGCCCGTCCCTCCTTCACCTTCGACCGCTCCCTCCCCTTCTCCCTCTCCCGCGACCCGTCCGCCACCGTTGCGGGCTGCGGCGGCTTCCCCGCCCCGAGCGCGGCGCGCTCGACCGCCGTCCAGGCCGTGGTGGTGGCCACATAGAGCCCGGCCGCGAGCGGAACGACCGCCGCCGTGACCAAGGTGCCGAAGGCCAGCAGCGGCAGCACCCTGGCCATGGCCGCACCACCGGGAACGCCCGGCGCCGCCGCGCCCGCACCCGTGCCCGCGCCCGCACCGCTCGCCGCGTTCGCGTCGGCCGTCGCCTTCGTGAGGCGGCGCGTGCGCAGATACGTCCACGTCGCCACGGCCGCGATCAGCGCGAACAGGCCCAGATACACCAGCCCCTGCTGCCCGAACACCCCTCCCTCACCGAGCGCGTCGGTCCACCGGCCACCGAGCGGGGCGCCGAGCAGAGTGTGGGAGAGCAGCGCCTCGTCGGTGGTGAACAGGTGGTACATCACGAAGAAGAACGGCAACTGGAGCACCATCGGCAGGCACCCGGCGACCGGGGAAGCGCCCTCCTCCGCGTACATCCGCGACATCTCGCGCCGCAGCCGCTCCGGGTCCTTGCCGTGCTTGCGCTGCACCTCGGCCATGCGGGGCGCCAGCCTGGCCCGTACGCGCTCGCCCCGCACCGCGGCACGCGCCAGCGGATGCAGGGCGAGCCGCACGCACAGCGTGAACGCGACGATCGCGGCGGCCGTGGCAGCGGCGCCGAAGAGCGGGTCGAGCGCCTCGGACAGCGAGGCGACAAGGAATGCGAAGACGGACATGGCTGAGCCCTCCACGGGGTCTCGTCGAACCGGACCGGTCAGGATTCGGTGCGACGAGCCGCGCGGGCCCACCCGGTGGAACCGTCGCCCGTGACCGGACCGGAGACCACCGCGGTGATCAAGGGCAGGGGTCAGCGGTCAGGGGCCAGTGGCCCGATGAGCCAGTGAGCCGACGGTTCTGCGGTGAAGGGAGCCGGGCGCCTACGCGGCCGTCGCTGCGCGACGGCCCGGCGCTCGGGGACGCGGACGCCCCGAGGCGTCCGGATCACGCTGCGGCAGGAAGGCCGTGCGGCGCTCGCGGTCGCGTATCGCCGTGCGTATTCGCCCCGGCGGGACGGGCGGCGCCGCGGCGGCCACCGCCAGCAGCACGGTGTGGCACAGCAGCAGCACGGCCGCCGCCGCTGCCGCGCCCGTCAGCGCGGTGGCCAGGCCGCTCTCGGTGAGGAAGAGGCCGGTGACGGCGAGGAGCAGCGCGACGAGAGACAGGCGCCACGCTTGCGCGGTCCGATAGATCACGCCGTCCCCCTTCCACTCGTCCCACTCGTTCTCAACTCCGCGTTCATCAGACTAACGTTCGCCACCGACAACCGGTTCCCTACCGCGGCTCCACGCTCTTCAGCCGCCCCCACACCACGAGCCGGTAGGTGGAGGTGTACTCGGGGGTGCAGGTGGTCAGCGTGAGGTAGTAGCCGGGGCCGTCCATCCGCTGTTGCTTGTGGACGCTGCTGTAGGGGACGGGCCTGAGCACCGTCCCGTCGCCGGGCGTCGTACGCGGGACCGTGCGCTCCACCGCGTACACGTAGCGGGCCTTCGACGTCTCGATCTCGACCGTGTCCCCGGCCCGCAGCCGGTTGATGTAGCGGAACGGCTCGCCGTGCGTGTTGCGGTGCCCGGCCAGCGCGAAGTTGCCCGCTTCGCCGGGGTCGTCGGTGTGCGGATAGTGGCCGACGTAGCCCTTGTTGAGCACGCCCGCCTTGCTGATGCCCTCGGCCACGGGCGCGGTGACCCCGATCTCCGGGATCCGCAGCACGGCGTACGCCTGGTCCCAGCGGGGCCGCTCCGCGCGTCCGCCGCCCCCGGCCTGCCCCGCCCCCGCGGAACCGGAGCCGCCTTCTCCGGCACCGTCCGCGTCGCCCGCACCGTCCCCGTCGCTGGACCCCGCGCCGTCATCAGCGTCCCCGTAGTCCTCGGTTCCGGGCCGGTCCCACTGCCGTTCCAGGGACTCCACCTGGCTTCGCGCGTCGGCCCGTGCCTGCCGGTTCGTCCACCACAACTGGTGCGCCACCAGCAGCAGGACCACCAGCCCGAAGGTCACGGCCGCCTCGGCCGCACCCCACAGCGCCCGCGCGGCCCACTCGCCCCGGCCGCCGCGGTGTCCGCGCCCCTGCGTCACCACCCGCGCTCGCATCGCGCGCACGATAAGCCCTGCGCCGCGCACTTACCAGGCCCCGCCCCCCTTCCAGCGAACCCGCACCCCTCGCGCCTACACCCCGAAGAACCGCGCCACCGTGTAGATCGCGAGTCCGGCCAGGGAGCCGACGACCGTGCCGTTGATGCGGATGAACTGGAGGTCCCTGCCGATGTGGGCCTCGATCTTCTTCGACGTGTGCTCCGCGTCCCAGCCCGCGACGGTCTCGGTGATGAGGGAGGTGATCTCGTCCCGGTACGTGGTGACGACGTACACCGCGGCGCCCTCGACCCAGCCGTCGACCTTCCCCTGGAGCCGCCCGTCGGCCGCCATCCGCGCGCCGAGCGACAGCAGCGCCGCGCGCGCCCGCACCCGCAGCTCGCTGCGCTCGTCCTCGGCCGCGGCGACGATCATCGTGCGCACCGCGTTCCAGGCCGAGGCGATCAGGTCCTGCACCTCGCCGCGCCCCAGCACCTCCCGCTTGAGCCGTTCGACGCGCTCGCGGGTCTCCTGGCCGGTCTGGAGGTCGTGCGCGAAGTCGGAGAGGAAGCGGTCCACCGCGCCGCGCGCCGGGTGGTCGGGCATGTCCCGCATCTCGGTGACGAAGCGCAGCAGCTCGCGGTAGACGCGCTCGCCCACCTTCCGGTCCACGAAGCGCGGCGTCCAGCCGGGGGCGCCGCCCGTCACCGCGTCCATGACCGAGTCGCTGTGCACCTCCAGCCACTCGGCGGCGCGTACGCACACCAGGTCCACGATCCGGCGGTGCCCGCCGTCGGCCACCACCTTCTCCAGCATCGTGCCGAGTCCGGGCGCGATCTCCTGCGCGTCGGCCCTGCGCGTGATGGCCTCTCCCACGACGGCCTGGACGTCGGAGTCCCGCAGCACGGCCAGCGCCCCGCGCAGCGCCGTGGCCAGCTCCGCCGTCACGCGCTCTGCGTGGTCGGGCTCGGCGAGCCAGGCGCCCAGCCTGCTGCCGATGCCGACGGCGCTCAGCCGTGAGCGCACGACCTCGCCGGACAGGAAGTTCTCGCCGACGAAGTCGCCCAGGCTCCGGCCGAGCTGGTCCTTCTTCGTCGGGATGATCGCGGTGTGCGGGATCGGCAGGCCCATGGGATGCCGGAACAGCGCTGTCACCGCGAACCAGTCGGCGAGCGCGCCCACCATCCCGGCCTCGGCCGCCGCCGCGACGTAGCCGGTCCAGCTTCCCGCGCCCGCGCTCTGCGCCCACTTGGCCAGGACGAAGACGGTCGCCATGAGGGCGAGGGCGCCCGTCGCGATGGTCTTCATGCGGCGTACGCCGCGCTGCCGCTCCTCGTCCGCCGCGGTGAACACGCCCATCGCGCCGGGCGAGCCCGTGCGCCGCCGCTGCCGCTGCCGCCCGCCGTTGCGGCCACCCGACGGCCCCTGCCCGTCCACAGCACCGGTACCGGCACCGGCACCGGCGCCGGAACCGGCATCCGCACCCGCCCCCGCTGCGGCTCCCGCACCGGACACGCCCGTGTCCGCGCGTTCAGCCGTACGGCCGGAGGCGGCTCCGGCGACCCGCTCCTGGTCGACGGGTTCCGGCACACCCCCGCGCTCCCCGCGCTCCCCCTCGTCGCCCCCTCCGCGCTCGACGGCGCCGCTTGTGATTGCCCTCACGTGGGCATCATTCCGAGCGGCGTGATCGCCCTGATTTGTCCGTTCCATCCCGCTCCATCGTTCGCCCTGTCCCCCCTACAGTGTCCCAAGCTGCCCGATGGAGGGAACGAAGGACGGATTCCTGGCGTCTGTCAGTCCGGGTGACGTCGCTGTCCCCCTGACCCACGAGCCCGGCCGGCCCCGGGGGCCCTTTCGGCGATCGTGGGATCATGACACCGCCGACAACTCGGAGCCTCGGGCTCCGCCTGCCCGAGGAGACACACCGCGCATGACCAGGAACATGGGTTATGCCCTGCTCGCCGGACTCGCGGCGATCGTTGTCCTCGTCTCGACCGCCATCTTCATCGGCGTCGGGAGCGACGACAACGGCCTGGACGACTCATCCCCGCATGCGCGCAACTCCGCGGCTCCCGCCTCGGCGGGCTCCTGGGTCGGCACCTGGGCCGCGGCGGCCGTGGCCGCCGAGCCCCACACGAAGGACGGCTACGCGGACATGTCGATACGGAACGTGGTCCACACGTCCGTCGGCGGCACCGGCGCGCGCATCAAGCTCTCCAACCTCTACGGCACCCGCCCGCTGACCATCTCGCACGCCACGCTCGCCCTGGCCGCCGCGCCCAGCAACCCGACGGCGGCGACGGGCACCATGCGCAGCCTCACCTTCGGCAACAACGCCTCGGTGACCATCCCCGCGGGCGGCACGGCGACGAGCGACTCGGTCAGGCTGAACGTGCCGCACGCGGCCGACCTGCTGGTCACCACGTACTCACCGGACGCCTCGGGCCCTGTGACGTACCACCCGTACGCACGGCAGACCAGCTACGTCGCCAACGGTGACCAGGCCGACGAGACCGCGGGCACCGCCTTCACCCAGCAGAGCCCCTACTGGCGCTATCTGACCGGCGTGGACGTGTGGACGGCCGAGACGCGCGGCGCGGTCGCCGTGCTGGGCGACTCCATCACCGACGGCATCACCTCCAGCCCCGGCGCCAACCGGCGCTGGACCGACTTCCTGGCCGAGCGCCTGCGTACCGAGCGTGGCGCGCCGGACTACAGCGTGCTGAACGGCGGCATCAGCGGCAACCGCGTCCTCGTCGACGGCAGCCGCTACTCGCCCAACAACGGCCCCAGCGGACTCACCCGCATGGAGCGCGACGTCCTCTCCCACACGGGCGTGAAGGCCGTCGTCATAGAGATGGGCCTCAACGACATCCTCAAGCCCCCGCGCCAGCGCGACCCCGAGAAGATCGTGGACGGGCTGAAGCAGCTCGTCGCGCAGGCGCACGACCGGGGGCTGCGGGTCGTCGGCGGCACCTTGACGCCCTTCGGCGGCCACCGCGGCTACCGCCCGCACCTGGACGCCGTACGGCAGCAGGTCAACGAGCGGATCCGCGCCGGCGACGTCTTCGACGCGGTCGTCGACTTCGACGCCGCGCTGCGCGACCCCGCACACCCCGAGCGGCTCCGCCCGGCCTACGACTCCGGCGACCACCTGCACCCGAGCGACAACGGCTACCGCGCGATGGCCGAGGCCCTCGACCTCAAGCAGCTCAAGGGCTCGACGCCCGCGAAGCTCTGACGCCCGAAGACGCCGAAGGCGCCGCCGGAGCCGTCGAGGCCGCCGGGACCGAAGGCGCCGCCGGGGCCCGCGACGCGACCGACCCCGCGCGGTTCACCGCCCCGAGTACATCCGGGCGATGACGTCCTCGATGTCCGGCTCGCGCACCGACAGGTCCACCAGGGGATAGTCGGCGGCGAGCCGCGAGACGATCGGCGCCGCGCTCGCCGCCGCCGGGAAGGCGAGCCACTGGCGCGGCCCCTCCGTCCGTACGGTCCGCGCGCCCTCGATTCCCTCGATCGGGGGCAGTTCTCGCGCCAGGTCCACCACCAGCGTCCGCTCGCTCTCCCCCACCTCGTGCAGCCCGTTCAGCGCCCCGTCGTACATCAGCCGCCCGTGGTCGATGACCATCACCCGGCGGCAGAGCTGCTCGATGTCGCTGAGGTCGTGCGTCGTCAGCAGGACCGTCGTGGCGCGCTCGGCGTTCAGGTCGCGCAGGAAGCCGCGCACGGTCGCCTTGCTGACGACGTCGAGGCCGATCGTCGGCTCGTCGAGGTAGAGCACCTCGGGGTCGTGCAGCAGCGCCGCCGTGATGTCGCCGCGCATCCGCTGCCCGAGCGAGAGCTGCCGCACCGGCACCTCCAGGAGGTCGCCGAGGTCCAGCAGCTCGACGCACCGTTCGAGGTTGGCCCGGTACCGCGCCTCGGGGATGCGGTACATGCGCCGCACCAGCCCGTAGGAGTCGCGCAGCGGCAGGTCCCACCACAGCGTCGTGCGCTGCCCGAAGACCACCCCGATGCGCCGGGCCAGCCGGGTCCGCTCCCTCGAAGGGTCGATTCCGGCGACGCGCAGGCGTCCGCCGCTCGGCGTGAGGATGCCGGTGAGCATCTTGATGGTGGTCGACTTCCCGGCGCCGTTGGGGCCGATGTAGCCGACCATCTCCCCGCGCGCGACGGTGAAGGAGATGCCGTCGACGGCCCGTACCTCCTTGCGGGTACGCCGCCCGAACACGCCCCCGCGCCGGACCTGGAAGACCTTCTCAAGACCCTCCAGCACGATGATGTCCTCACGCCCGCCCATGTCCGCCTCTCTCTCGCCTGTACGTCTCACGGCGCCCCGTCGCCCCACCCCGTCGCCCCGCCCCGGGGCACCCGCCCTAGCTGCCCGTACTGCGGTACGCGCGCAGCCCGCCCCGCCACGCCAGCCCGGCCAGCGCGCAGCACAGCGCCGCCACCAGGGGCGAGGCGAAGTCCACCCAGCCGGGGAGGCCGAGGGGGTCGTCGCGGCCCAGCACGCGCAGTGCGGGCAGCCAGTTCACGAAGGCGAGCGGCACCACGAACGTCACCCCGCGCACCAGGTCCTTGGCGAAGACGCTGGGCGGGTACTGGAGCAGCGTGGTGCCGCCGTACGTGAAGGAGTTCTGCACCTCGGCCGCGTCCTGCGCCCAGAACTGGAACGCGCCGCCCAGCACGAACAGCGCCCCGAACAGGGCAGCGCCGCTCAGCAGCATCACGGGAACCAGCAGCACCGAGACGAGCGTCCATTCGATGTCGGCCTGTGTCAGCGACCACCCCAGCACCAGTGCGCCCTGGGTGACGCGGCCCAGCCGTCGCAGTGCGAAGCGGTCGGCGGCGACCTGCGCCAGCACCGGCACGGGGCGCACCAGCATCGTGTCCAGGGTGCCGTCCCGTACCCTGCCGCCGACCCGGTCGAAGGAGCCGAGCAGCAGGTCGGCGAGGCCGAAGGCCGTACTGGATGTGCCGTAGAGGAAGGCGACCTCGGGCAGCGAGAAGCCGCCGAGGGCGTCCACATGGGAGAACATGATCATGATGGCGAGGAAGTCGAGCGCCGTGAGTACGAAGTTTCCCGCCGCCATCATCACGAAGGACGTCCGGTAGGCCATGGTCGAGCGCACCCACATCGCGACGATGAAGGCGTACGCGCGCAGCCCGTACCACGTCCGCGCGAGCATCCCCTCCCGCGCGCCCATGGGGGCCGTCGGTGCGGGCTCAGCCACCCTGGACCACCACCTTCCGTGTGGCGAGGGACTGCGTCAGCCGCCCGGCCGCCAGCAGTACGACCGCCCACCCGGCCTGGAAGGCCAGCGCGCCCAGCGCCCCGGTGCCCCGGTGCTCCTCCAGCAGCACATCGGCGGGCACCTGGAGCGTCGCCGCCCAGGGCAGCCAGCGGGCCACCTCGCCGAAGGCGCCGGGGAAGACCGTCAGCGGCAGCACCATCCCGGAGAAGAACGCGCTGAGCAGCATGCTCAGGATGTTCACGCCCGCGCCGTCCAGCAGCCAGAAGGAGGCGAGCGCGAAGAGGTAGCGGATCGCGAAGCCCGTGAGGAAGCCGAGCCCGGTCGAGAGCAGGAACAGCAGCCAGGTCAAGGGCGACGTGGGCAGGGCCAGTTCGAAGAGCAGCGCCCCGGCCACCATGGGCAGCACGCCCCGCCCCACCAGGTGGAAGGCAGCCCGCCCCAGATCCGCGGCGAGCCACCAGAGCTGGAGGTCGACGGGTCGGTAGAGGTCGACGGCCACGTCACCCGTTCGGATACGCTCTTGCAGCTCCTCCTGGAATCCGCCTCCGAGGAGGGCCACGGCGGCGAGCAGCGCCTGCCCCGTCCAGACGAAGGTGAGGGCCTGTGCCTGGTCGTAGCCGCCCAGATGGGGGCGCTCGGTCCACAGGGCGATGAACGTGTAGGCGAGGATGAGGCCGAAGACGGTGTTGGTGAAGACGCCTGCCGCCGTCGCCACCCGGTATGTGGCGTAACGCCGGAAACCACCCGCCGCCACAGCGAAATAGAGACGGAACAGGCGCATCCTTTTGAGCCCCTCCCCCGTCTTTCAAGTAGCACTTCCGTACGAGACCGAGCGAGGGAGCCTAGCCCACTGTTCGAGTGGGCACCCAAGGATTATTCACCGGATGGGGTGACGGCGGATGGCCGGTCGACCCCGGCGCCGTGCCGTCCCTGGTGTGGCTCGCCCCCGGTGACCGGCACGGATGGTGCGACAGTGTTCTATGGGGCGTACGACGGGAATCGCCCGATATTGGACGAGGAGTCCCTGTAGAGATGAGTGACGAGCCGAAGAACGGGGCCGAGGGCTGGGAACCGAAGCCCCTCGCCGACGAGGGTGACAAGCGGAGAACGGGACTGCGGCGTCTGATCCCCACCTGGCGCATGGTGCTGGGCGGGCTGCTGCTGATCGTTCTCGTCATCTCCGGCGGACTCGTCGCGGGCTACCTGCTCGTGAGCATCCCGGCACCCAACTCGGCGGCGGCCACCCAGGCCAACGTCTTCCTCTACGCGGACGGCTCCACGCTGGCCCGCCAGGGCGAGGTCAACAGGGAGAACGTCAACCTCTCCCAGATCCCCAAGCCCGCGCAGCACGCCGTCCTGGCGGCCGAGGACCGCGACTTCTACCACGAGTCGGCCGTCGACCCCAAGGCCATGCTCCGCGCGGGCTGGAACATGCTCACCGGAGGCTCCAGGCAGTCAGGGTCCACCATCACCCAGCAGTACGTGAAGAACTACTACCTCGACCAGGAACAGACGGTCACCCGCAAGGCCAAAGAGTTCTTCATCGCACTGAAGCTGGACCGCGAGGTCAGCAAGGACGAGGTCCTGCGCGGCTATCTCAACACCAGCTACTTCGGCCGCAACGCCTACGGCATCCAGGCAGCCGCCGAGGCGTACTACGGCAAGCAGGCCGTCGACCTCACCACCGCCGAGGGCGCCTACCTCGCGGCCCTGGTCAACTCGCCCAACGCGTACGACACCCAGGCACACCCCGAGAACCGCGACCGCGCCGTGGCCCGCTGGCACTACGTGCTGGACGGCATGGTCAAGGAAGGGTGGCTGAGCAAGGCCAAGCGCGACAAGATGAAGTTCCCCGAGCCCGACCGCGCCAAGCCCGCCGTCGGCCTCTCCGGCCAGCGCGGCTATCTCGTCGAGGCCGTCAAGAACTACCTGATCGACAACGACATCGTCGACGAGCAGCGCCTCGCCAGGGGCGGCTTCCGCATCACCACGACGCTGGAGCCCAAGAAGCAGAAGGCGATGACGTCCGCCGTCAAGAAGCGGCTGATGGAGAAGCTCGACAAGAAGGACCGCAGGGTGGACAAGTACGTCCGCGCGGGCGGAGCCTCCGTCGACCCGAAGACCGGCAAGGTCGTGGCCATGTACGGCGGCATCGACTACACGAAGCAGTACGTCAACAACGCCACCCGCCGCGACTACCAGGTCGGCTCCACCTTCAAGCCCTTCCTGTTCACCTCGGCCATCCAGAACAAGTCCACCACCCAGGACGGCCGCCGCATCACCGCCGCCACCACGTACGACGGCACCAACAAGCGCGAGGTCGTCAGCGACGGCAACGGCACCGGCTACGCGCCCGAGAACGAGGACCACAAGTCCTACGGACAGGTCCCCGTCTCCGAGGCCATGGACAAGTCGGTGAACGCGGTCTTCGCGCAGATGGGCGTCGACGTCGGCCCCAAGAAGGTCAAGGACACCGCCATCGACCTCGGCCTCCCCGAGGCGACCCCGAACATGCCAGAGGACGGCTCCATCGCCCTCGGCGTGGCCACCGCCTCCACCCTCGACATGGCCGAGGCGTACGCGTCCCTGGCCAACCACGGCAAGCACGGGCACTACACGCTCGTCCAGAAAGCCACCCGAGGCGGCGAGGTCATCAAGCTGCCCGACCACGACCCGAAGCAGAAGGTGACGCGCGCCGCGGCCGACTCCACCACCTCGGTGCTCCAGAGCGTCGTCAAGGGCGGCACGGGCATGGCGGCGCAGTCCGCCGGACGCCCCGCAGCGGGCAAGACGGGCACGGCCGAGGAGGACAAGGCCGCCTGGTTCGCGGGCTACACCCCCGAACTGGCCACCGTCATCAGCGTGATGGGCCAGGACTCCGAGAGCGGCGTGCAGAAGCCGCTGTACGGGGCCGCAGGGCTCGACCGTGTCAACGGCGGCGGCTTCCCCGCGGAGATCTGGGGCTCCTACACCAAGGCGGCACTGAAGGGTAAGCCCGTCAAGAACTTCGACCTGAAGACGAACGGCGGAGGCGACCTCCCCTCCACCCAGCGGCCCACCACGAACCCGCCCACCACCCAGGCCCCGCCGAGCAACACGCCCACCACCCAGCCGCCGCCCACCAGCGAGGAGCCCGAGGACCCGCCGTCCACCCCGGAGACGCCCGACCCGCCGACCGACATCCCCACCAGTCCGGGCATCCCCCCGACGGGCGGCATGGAGGGCGGCAACACGCAGGGCAACGTCAACGGAGGAAGCGAGTCCGGAGGCACCGGCACCCCGGGCGGCGGCTGGGACGGCGGCGCGGCCGAGGGCGGACCCTACGGCGCCGCCTACCACCGCAACGAGTGGTGACCGCGCTGACGGGCCGGGCACGCGGGGACGCCGGCCGGGCTGACCGGCACTGACGCAGTACGGGTGTGACAGGGGACCTCGGCCCCCCGCCACACCCGTACACGTGCACCGCCGTCACATACGACGGCTGCGAAAAGCCGCAGAAAGCCGCGGACGGCTACGGACGGCTACAGGTACAGCCCCGTCGAGTCCTCCGAACCCTGGAGCCGTTCGGCCGCCACAGCGTGCAGATCACGCTCGCGCATCAGCACGTACGCCACACCCCGCACCTCGACCTCGGCCCGGTCCTCCGGGTCGTAGAGCACCCGGTCACCGGGCTCCACCGTCCGCACGTTCTGCCCCACAGCGACCACCTCGGCCCACGCCAGACGGCGGCCCACAGCGGCCGTCGCGGGAATGACGATGCCGCCCGACGAGCGGCGCTCGCCCTCCTCGATGTCCGTACGCACGAGCACGCGGTCGTGCAGCATGCGGATCGGCAGCTTGTCGTGGTGCTCCGGAGCGGCACTCGCACCTGAGCGCGCTGACCGGGCGGACGACCTGGATGACGTATCGGAACTCACGGCTAGACCGTATCTCAGCCCCGGCGGCGCCTCGACGAGAGCGCGAACAAGCCGCCGACCACGGCGACCGTCACCAGCGCCACGGGCACCACACGCTCCAGACGCGGCGCCCCGTCCTCACCGACGAACTGCGCCCGCACATCCGAGACGGCACGGTTCGCCACCACATAGGCACGGCCCGCGGAGCGGTCCAGCGCCGCCGCGGCCTTCGCCTTGGCGTCCCCGACGATCGTCTTCGGGTGCACGCGCACGGCGATCTCGTCCAGCGCGGCAGCGAGGTCCTGCCGCCTGCGGACAATGTCCGCCTCGATGTCCGCGGGGGTCCTGGCTTCCGGCACCGCGCTGCCTCCGTCGCTGTCGCTCGTACGTCGAATCACACTGGTTACCGGACAGTCTGTCAGCTCGCACGGGCCCGCGCCCCACGGCACCCCCAATCGGCGGCCCCCGGCTACCCTCGGGACCTGAACACCGACCCCCGAGGAGCGCACATGAGCGAGCGACTTCAGCCCGGCGACACCGCCCCCGACTTCTCCCTGCCCGACGCCGACGGCAAACAGGTCTCCCTCGCCGACCACAGGGGCCGCAAGGTCATCGTCTACTTCTACCCGGCCGCCCTCACCCCCGGCTGCACCAAGCAGGCGTGCGACTTCACCGACAACCTCCAGCTGCTCGCCGGCGCGGGCTACGACGTCATCGGCGTCTCCCCCGACAAGCCCGAGAAGCTCGCCAAGTTCCGCGAGAAGGAAGACCTCAAGGTAACGCTGGTCGGCGACCCCTCCAAGGAGACGATGGAGGCGTACGGCGCCTTCGGCGAGAAGAAGCTGTACGGCAAGACCGTTACCGGCGTCATCCGCTCCACCGTCATCCTCGACGAGGAGGGAAAGGTCGAGCGGGCCCTCTACAACGTCAAGGCCACCGGACACGTCGCGAAACTCATCAAAGACCTTAAGCTCGAAGGCTGATACCCAGTTCCCGGCGTTTCAGCGCTCAAACCTCACGAGGCGTAATTCACGGAGTCAAAGGGCTCGGTGTGCGGTACAGATGTGTCCATGCACACCGAGGCCCCGGAACCCGATCCGGCCGCCGTAAAGCGGCACCACGTCCTCTACAGGGCAATGAAACGCCGCTTGCAGCCGAAGATCCGCCGCAGCGACATCACCGTCACCGACGAGCACACCGTCCGTCGGGCAACCAAAGCGGCCGCCCTCGGTAACGCTATGGAGTGGTTCGATTTCGGAATCTACTCCTATCTCGCCGTCACCATCGGCAAGGTCTTCTTCCCCGGCGGTGGCGGCACACAACTCCTGGCCTCATTCACCGCCTTCGCCGCGTCCTTCCTGGTACGGCCACTCGGCGGCATGTTCTTCGGCCCGCTCGGCGACCGCATCGGCCGCAAGAAGATCCTCGCCCTCACCATGATGCTGATGGCGGCCGGCACCTTCTGCATCGGCCTCATCCCCTCCTACTCCGCCATCGGCCTCGCCTCGCCCGTACTGCTGCTCGTGTGCCGCCTCGTACAGGGCTTCTCCACAGGCGGCGAATACGGCGGCGCCGCCACCTTCATCGCCGAGTACGCGCCCGACAAGAAACGCGGCTTCTTCGGCAGCTTCCTCGAACTGGGCACCCTCGCCGGATATACAGGCGCCGCCGCACTCGTGCTCCTGCTCAACACCACACTGGGAACCAGCACCATGGAGGACTGGGGCTGGCGCATTCCCTTCCTCGTCGGCGGACCCATCGGCCTCGTCGGCCTCTACCTCCGAATGAAACTCGACGAGACCCCCGCCTTCCAGAAGAAGGCAGCCGAGCACGCACACGGCACTTCGGACACAGCCGACGAGAAATCCGAACCCCGACTTTCGGAGAACGTCCCCCAAAAGGAACTCAAAACCCTCTTCGCGCAGCAGTGGCGCACCCTGCTCGTCTGCATCGGACTCGTCGCGGCGTACAACGTCACCGACTACATGCTGCTCTCCTACATGCCCGCCTATCTGACGAGCCAGTTGGGCTACAAGGACTCGATGGAACTGGTCGCCGCCATCATCGCCATGGTCGCGATGATGCTCGTGATCCAGCGGGTCGGCCACCTCAACGACCGCTTCGGCCGCAAACCCGTCCTCATGACGGGCATGGTCGGCTTCCTCGTCCTCACCGTCCCCGCCTTCGCGCTCTTCCAGCAGGGCAGCTTCGTCGCCGTGCTCATCGGCCTGCTGATGCTCGGCGCGCCCCTGGTCTGCCTGCTCGGCACCATGTCCGCGACCCTGCCCGCGCTCTTCCCCACCGACGTGCGCTACGGCGGCCTCTCCATCGGCTACAACATCGCCACCTCCATCTTCGGCGGCACGGCGCCCGGCGTCATGACGTTCCTCGTCAACAAGACCGGCGACCCGCTCGCCCCCGCCTACTACGCCTCGGGCGCCGCGCTGCTCGGCATCATCACGGTGGCCTGCCTCAAGGAGACCGCACGCCAGCCCCTGGAGGGCTCGCCGCCCTCCGTCTCCACCAAGGAGGAGGCCGAGGCGATGGCCCGCGCCCAGGGCCAGTCCCCCAGCTTCTAGCCCTGCGGCCCCGTCGGTCCCGGCGGCCCCGACGGGCGTAACCCGGGAGGGGCGCGCTCGTTTACGTGTACGAGAGAGGCACGTACGCACGATTCGGGGCCGACGGCGCCGGCGGGGCCGGTGGCGTCGACGGGGGGGGCGGGCAGGCATGGGCACGAGGTACACACGGGAACGGCTGGCCGAGGCGGTCGCGGCGTCCCGCACGCTCACGGAGGCGCTGGAGCGGCTGGGGGTGGAACCCACGGCGGGACGCCGCAGCTATGTCCGCGGACTGCTGAGCGACTGGGGCATCGACACCTCGCACTTCGAGCACCCGGGCGTCCGGCACACAGAGGCCCGGCTGCGCGAGGCCGTCCGGTCCTCGTCGAGCGTGGCGGAGACCGTACGACGGCTGGGTATCGCCCCGGTCGGCGGCAACCAGGCCCACATCGCACGGCGTATCGCCGCACTGGGCCTGGACACCTCACACTTCACGGCCACCGCACCACGGCGCCGCAGGAGCGAGGGCGGTCCGGGCGGGCGGCTTACGCTGGGCACGCCCCAGGCGGGGAGGGTCTCCGGCGAGCGGCTGCGCCGGGCGCTGCTCCGTGAGGGAGTGGCCGAGGTGTGCGAACTGTGCGGCACGGGCCCGCGGTGGAACGGCAGACCGCTGCGGCTGGAGGTCGATCACCGCAACGGCGACTGGTGGGACAACAGACGGCGGAACCTGCGCCTGCTCTGCCCCAACTGCCATGCCGCGACCGACACCTTCCGCGGCCGAAAGCGCCGGGGCGGCCCCGGCGGCACCGACGCTCACGGGCGCGGCGCGCGTGAGGGGCACGGAGCGGGGAGGGCCGCCGGATGAGTACGCCGGGCCCCGGCTACACCCGCGAACGCCTCGCCGCCACCGCGGCGGTGTCCGTGAGCCTGGCGGACATGCTGCGACGGCTCGGCACGCCCCCTCGGAGCGGGGCGCGGGACTATCTGCGCAGACGGCTCATCCACCATGGCATCGACACCAGTCACTTCGCCAGGGACCCGCACGCCCGGAGGCCGGACATCGATGAGACGGAGTTGAGAAGGGCGGTGGAGAAATCCGTCAGTGTCGCGGGGGTACTTCGCGCGCTCGGCCTGCCCGACTCGGGAGCCATGCGCCGCCGGATCGGACTCGGCCTGACGCGGTACGCCATTCCGACGGCGCACTTCACCGGGCAAGGGCATCGCCATGGCCGCTCCGCCGCCAACCGCGTACCGGCCGCACGGATCCTGCGCCGCCTGCCGCCCGGCTCCCCTCGCACCCGGCGGCCCCAGTTGCACAGGGCGCTCCAGGGAACGGGTGCCCCCTATGTGTGCGCAGAATGCGGCACCGGCGAAGAATGGCACGGCAGGCGCCTCGTCCTGGAGATCGACCACGTCAACGGGGACCGGCTCGACAACCGCGCCCGCAACCTGCGGTATCTCTGCCCGTCCTGCCACAGCCAGACGGGGACTTTCGCGAACCGTGCTGGAGGCACCCAGTAAGGTATGCGCCGTGGGCCCGTACCCCAGCTGGCAAGAGGGTGCCGGTTTAGGTCCGGTATGTCGTGGGTTCGAGTCCCACCGGGCCTACTGTGGAAGGGCGCGGTACCTGATCAGGTACCGCGCCCTTCCACATGGGTCACCCCAAAAGCCTCCGCACCAGCGGCACCAGCGCCCGGAACGCCTTGCCGCGGTGGCTGATCGCGTTCTTCTCGGCCGCCGTCATCTCGGAGCAGGTGCGGGTCTCGCCGTCCGGCTGGAGGATCGGGTCGTAGCCGAAGCCGCCGTCGCCCGCGGGGGCGTGCCGGAGGGTGCCGCGGAGCTGGCCTTCGACGACGCGTTCGGTGCCGTCGGGGAGGGCGAGGGCCGCCGCGCAGGCGAAGTGCGCTGCACGGTGGGCGGCGTCGATGTCGGAGAGCTGGGCGAGGAGCAGGTCCAGGTTGGCCTGGTCGTCGCCGTGCCTGCCCGCCCAGCGCGCGGAGAAGATCCCGGGGGCGCCGCCCAGGACGTCGACGCAGAGGCCCGAGTCGTCGGCGACGGCGGGCAGGCCGGTGGCGCGGGCGAGGGCGTGGGCCTTCAGCAGGGCGTTCTCGGCGAAGGTGACGCCGGTTTCCTTGACGTCGGGGACTTCGGGGTAGGCGTCGGCGCCGACCAGTTCGAGGGCGAGGCCCGCGTCGGTGAGGATCGCCTGGAGTTCGGTGACCTTGTGGGCGTTGCGGGTCGCGAGGACGAGGCGGCGCTCGGGGGTCGTGGCCTGGGCGGGGGTGGGGCTGCTCATGGACCCGATTATCCAGGGAGCCCGGGTCTGGCCGGGCCCCCTCCCAGGGCGCGGCGGGGCGCGCCCCGCCGCGTCGGCCCCTGCCCGGTGGCGCCGAGCCGTCACCGCGGGCCCGTCAGCCCGGGGCCCGTCGCCCCGGACGGCCCTCCAGCTCGGGGCCGTCAGCCCGAGGTGCAGACCTTGGTCAGTTCGTCCGCCGCGTCGCCGACCGGCTTCACGTCCGGGGTGCGGCCCTCGTCGACGGCCTTGTCAGCGTCCTTGACGGCCGTCTGGAGGTCGTCCACGGCCTTGTTGACGTCCGCGTCCCCGGTGCTGTCACCGATCTTGTCGAGGTTCTTGTCTATGCGGTCCAGGGACTCCTGGGCCTGCTCCGGGTTCTCTCCCGCGTCCGAGACGGCCTGCTGGAGGTCGTTGGCCGCCTCGGCGACGGTGGCGGCCGTCTGGGCGCAGTCCAGGGCCTTCTCCACGGCCCCGCATCCCGTCAGCGCCATGGTGGCGAGGGCGGCGGTGCTGACGGCGGTGGCGGTGAGCGCGAGGTGACGGCGCACTACGGGTCCTCTCCCCTGTGGTTGGACGGACCGTACGGCATGACCCGTACGGCCCGTACCCGTAGAGACGCGTAAAGCACGGGCAAAGTTTCCCGGCGCGGGCTCTTTCTTCCGGGTCAGCTCGCGAGGGACTGCCGCTGGGCGCCGTCGAGCTGGGCGCAGCCCTTGACCGCGAGGTCGAGGAGGCCGTCGAGTTCGGCGCGGTCGAAGGGCTGGCCCTCGGCGGTGCCCTGGACCTCGACGAAGCGGCCGTCACCGGTGCAGACGACGTTCATGTCGGTCTCGGCGCGGACGTCCTCCTCGTAGCAGAGGTCGAGGAGCGGTTCGCCGCCGACGATGCCGACGCTGACGGCGGAGACGGTGCCGGTCAGCGGCTGGGCCTTGGCCTTGATGAGCTTCTTCTCCTGGGCCCAGGAGACGGCGTCGGCGAGGGCGACGTAGGCGCCGGTGATGGCGGCGGTGCGGGTGCCGCCGTCGGCCTGGAGGACGTCGCAGTCGAGGACGACGGTGTTCTCGCCGAGGGCCTTGAAGTCGATGACGGCGCGGAGGGAGCGGCCGATGAGGCGGGAGATCTCGTGGGTGCGTCCGCCGATCTTGCCGCGGACGGATTCGCGGTCGCCTCGGGTGTTGGTGGCGCGGGGCAGCATCGCGTACTCGCCGGTGACCCAGCCCTCGCCGGTGCCCTTGCGCCAGCGCGGGACGCCCTCGGTGACGCTGGCGTTGCACAGGACCCGGGTGTCGCCGAAGGAGACGAGGACGGAGCCCTCGGCGTGCTTGCTCCAGCCGCGTTCGATGGTGATGGGGCGCAACTGGTCGGCCGTGCGGCCGTCGATACGTGACATGGGGGCGAGCCTAGCCCGTAGAGCGGTAAGGCCCGTTCCGGGGAACGGGCCTTCGCCGGGTGGGCCCGGCCGCCGGGTGAGGGCGCGGCCCTCACGTGCTCACAGCATGTCTTCGATCTCGCCCGCGATCGGGTCGGCGTCGGTGCCGATGACGACCTGGATGGCGGTGCCCATCTTGACGACGCCGTGCGCGCCCGCGGCCTTGAGGGCCGCCTCGTCGACGAGGGCGGAGTCCTCGACCTCGGTGCGCAGGCGGGTGATGCAGCCCTCGATCTCCACGATGTTGTCGAGTCCGCCGAGTCCGGCGACGATCTTCTCAGCCTTGCTGGCCATGTCTCTCTCCTGATGTCTCGGCCACGTCGAACCTGTGGACCGGCGCTCTCGGCGCGTCGGCCGTTCGACTCGTGGTCACGCGCCGGATCATCGACCGGCACCATGGTGCGGTCCGCCTGGCGTCCGCCTGTCGGCGGTGTTGCGTTGGTGCGAACTGCGGAATTAGAGGTCTACACCAGTATGACAGGCTACTCGGGGTCCCTGGGCGCGGGCTTTCCGCGCCTCGCCGGGCGTGGCGCGGGAGAACGTGTGAGGAACGCGAGAGGTTTGTGGAACAGAAGATTCCTTCAGGGCCCGACCTCATGCTAAGAATGGTCTAAACCACTGGGAACCGGTGTCGTGGCCCGCGGGCCATTCGGGGACGTTGCCGTTGTTACCCGCGCGCACCGTGCGATCCCTGTCTTCGGCGAGTGCTCGCCCCCCATGGAGGAAGTAGATGTCCACGGCTACAGCGCCTGAGAAGCGCCGGGGCGCCGGTGCGATGGCCACCGCACAGCGCATCGGCCGCAGCCTCATGCTCCCGATCGCCACCCTGCCCGCCGCCGCGCTGATGGTGCGGCTCGGTCAGGACGACATGCTCGGCCGCGAGAACTTCCCGGCGTTCCTGAACCGGATCGCCGAGTTCCTGGCCGCGGGCGGCAGCGCGCTGCTCGACAACATGCCGCTGCTGTTCGCCGTCGGTATCGCCGTCGGCTTCGCGAAGAAGTCGGACGGTTCGACGGGTCTGGCGGCCGTCGTCGGCTACCTGGTCTTCAAGAACGTGCTGGAGGTCTTCACCGACGGCAGCATGCCCAAGATCGAGGAGGTCCAGGACGGGAAGATCGTCCAGGTCGCTCCCCCGGTCGACGCGGGCGTACTCGGCGGCGTGGTCATCGGCATCGTGGTGGCCCTGCTCTACCAGCGCTACCACCGCAAGAAGCTGCCCGACTGGCTCGGCTTCTTCGGCGGGCGCCGTCTCGTCCCGATCCTCTCCGCCTTCGCCGGCCTGATCATCGGTGTCGTCTTCGGCTACATCTGGCCCGTCCTGGGCACGGGTCTGCACAACTTCGGTGAGTGGCTGGTCGGTTCCGGTTCGGTCGGGGCCGGTATCTACGGTGTCGCCAACCGCGCGCTCATCCCCGTCGGCATGCACCACCTGCTGAACTCCTTCCCCTGGTTCCAGGCGGGCTCCTACGACGGCAAGCACGGCGACATCGCGCGCTTCCTGGCCGGGGACCCGACGGCGGGCCAGTTCATGACGGGCTTCTTCCCGATCATGATGTTCGCCCTGCCCGCCGCGTGCCTCGCGATCTACCACTGCGCGCGCCCCGAGCGCCGCAAGGTCGTCGGCGGCATGATGCTCTCCCTCGCGCTCACCGCGTTCGTCACCGGTGTGACCGAGCCGATCGAGTTCACCTTCATGTTCCTGGCCCCGGCGCTGTACGCGGTGCACGCCGTGCTGACGGGTGTCTCCATGGCCCTGACCTGGGCGCTGGGGATGAAGGACGGCTTCGGCTTCTCGGCGGGCGCGATCGACTTCGTGCTGAACCTGGGCATCGCGACGAAGCCGTGGCTGCTGGTGCTGGTGGGCCTGTGCTTCGCGGTGGTCTACTACTTCGTCTTCCGCTTCGCGATCACCAAGTTCAACATCCCCACCCCGGGCCGAGAGTCCGAGGAGGAGGCCGAGACCCAGGAGAAGGAGCAGTTCAAGTCCTGACCCCTGGGAGGGCGGGGCGCGTGCCCCGACCCCTGTGCATGACGGAGCGCCCCGGACACCTGGTGTCCGGGGCGCTCCATCGTCTACGGGGAGGGCCGAAGGCGGCCAGCGCGGCGGCGGCTACACCGTGTAGACCGCGCCGGGCCGCGCCAGCTCCACGGGCCCGTCGAAGGACGCCTTCGCGTCCCGCAGGTTGAGCTGCGCGTCCGTCCACGGCGGCACGTGGGTGAGCACCAGCCGGCCCGCGCCCGCGCCCTTCGCGCACTCGCCCGCCTCCCAGCCGTTGAGGTGCAGCTCCGGGATGTCCTCCTTGCCCTGTGTGAAGGACGCCTCGCACAGGAACAGGTCGGCGCCGCGCGCCACTTCGCCCAGCACCCCGCACGGCCCCGTGTCGCCCGAGTAGACGAGCGTTCTGCCGCTCTCCCTGTGCTCGAGACGGAACGCGTACGCCTCCACGGGGTGGGCGACCTTCTCCGTGCGGACCGAGAAGGGGCCGAGTTCGAAGCTCATGCCGGAGCCCAGGGTGCGGAAGTCGAAGACCTCGCTCATCGCCGTCTCGGAGGGGGTGTCCCCGTAGGCCGTCGTCAGCCGCTCCTCGGTGCCCTTCGGGCCGTAGACCGGTATCGCGGGGCACCGGCCGCCCTCGTGGCGGTAGTAGCGCGCGACGAAGTACGCGCACATGTCGATGCAGTGGTCCGAGTGGAGATGGCTGAGCGCGATGGCGTCGAGGTCGTAGAGACCGCAGTGACGTTGCAGCTCGCCCAGGGCGCCGTTGCCCATGTCGAGCAGCAACCGGTAGCCGTCGGCCTCGACGAGGTAGCTCGAACAGGCCGAGTCCGCGGACGGGAACGACCCGGAGCAGCCGACGACGGTGAGCTTCATGGAGCGGGAACCTCCGTTGGCGGCCGGTGGGGGTCCCCATGCCGAGGGCGAGGGGAGGGGGATTTCCGAGCGTAAGCCGCTCGGCTGCCGCTGACTCCTCCGGAGGGCTGTGGTGTGGGCGGAATCACCAGGGCGGGGTACCGTCGTCACTCCGTAGATCTTGGCCGCGGCGCCCGGGCCGAACGGGCGTACGGGACCGCCGCGTACGGCTGTACGACGCCGTGCGGACGTACGGTCCGGCGGGACGAGGGAGGCACGGCATGCACACCGCGTGGTGGCTCGCCCTGGGGGCCGTGGTGGCGCTCGCCCTGGTAGCGGCCTTCGTCGACGGCCGGGGCAGGCTCGGCCCGCGGCGTTCGCGGCGTTCGGCCGTTCGTGGCGAGGGGCCCGGCGCGGCGCCCGCTTCCCGCGCGGGCCCGCGCCCGCTCGCGCCCGACGAGGGTCCGCGTCCGGGTGAGATCTGGCGGGCCCGGGTGCCGTGGGGCGAAGGCCCTGGGAGCGACCGGCCGTGCCTGGTGCTGACGGTGCGGACGGAGGGCGCCCGCGTGGCGCGGATCACGACGCGCCGCCGCTACGGTGACCTGCCGGGGGCGCTGCCCCTGCCGCCGGGTTCCGTGGGCGACGCGCGGGGCAGGCCCAGCTATCTGCGCACCGACGCGCTGCGCGAGGTTCCGCTGCGCGCCTTCCAGCGCCGGGTGGGCGAGGTGGATCCGCTGCTGTGGGACCGGGTGCGGCACCTCGCGGAGTGACCGGGGTGGCCCGGAGTGCCCAGGGTGACCGGCCGCGTCACCTCACGGCCCCGCGCCCGGGACCCCGTGGCAGGGCGCTGCTTCACCCGTGACCCCGTGGCCCGTCACCCGTCCGGCCCAGCCCCCTCGGGAGCGCTCAGGCCCCCTCGGAGCCGCTCAGGCCCAGAGCTGGCCCTGGAGCGCCTCGACCGCTGCCTCGGTGGACTCGGCGGTGTAGATGCCCGTCGAGAGGTACTTCCAGCCGCCGTCCGCGACGATGAAAACGATGTCCGCGCTCTCCCCCGCCTTCCGCGCCTTGCGCCCCACGCCGATGGCCGCGTGCAGCGCGGCGCCCGTGGAGACCCCGGCGAAGATGCCCTCCTGGGCGAGGAGTTCGCGGGTACGGGTGACGGCGTCGGCGGAGCCGACCGAGAAGCGGGTCGTCAGCACCGACTCGTCGTACAGCTCGGGGATGAAGCCCTCGTCGAGGTTGCGCAGCCCGTAGACGAGGTCGTCGTAGCGCGGTTCGGCGGCGACGATCTGGATGCCGGGGCGCTGCTCGCGCAGATAGCGGCCCGCGCCCATGAGGGTGCCCGTGGTGCCGAGGCCCGCCACGAAGTGGGTGACGGAGGGGAGGTCCGCGAGGATCTCGGGGCCTGTGGTGGCGTAGTGGGCGCCGGCGTTGTCGGGGTTGCCGTACTGGTAGAGCATCACCCAGTCGGGGTGCTCGGCCGCCTTCTCCTTGGCGACGCGCACGGCCGTGTTGGAGCCGCCCGCCGCCGGGGAGGAGATGATCTCGGCGCCCCACATGGCGAGGAGCTGGCGCCGCTCCTCGCTGGTGTTCTCCGGCATGACGCACACGATGCGGTAGCCCTTGAGCTTGGCCGCCATGGCGAGCGAGATGCCGGTGTTCCCCGAGGTGGGCTCCAGGATGGTGCAGCCCGGGGTGAGCCGTCCGTCCTTCTCGGCCTGCTCGATCATGTGCAGGGCCGGGCGGTCCTTGACCGAGCCCGTCGGGTTGCGGTCCTCCAGCTTCGCCCAGATGCGGACGTCCTCGGAGGGGGACAGGCGGGGGAGCCTGACCAGGGGGGTGTTGCCGACGGCGGCCAGCGGTGAGTCGTAGCGCATCAGCGCGCGCCGCCCGCGACGGCCGGGAGGATGGTGACGCTGTCGCCGTCGCCGAGCTTGGTGGAGATGCCCTCCAGGAAGCGGACGTCCTCGTCGTTGAGGTAGACGTTCACGAAGCGGCGCAGCTCGCCGCCGTCGACGAGGCGGTCCTGGATGCCCGCGTGCCGGCTCTCAAGGTCCTGGAACAGCTCACCGATGGTGGTGCCCTCACCGGTGACGGTCTTCTCGCCGTCGGTGTAGGTGCGGAGGATGGTCGGGATGCGGACCTCGATGGCCATGGGTGTGCTCCTGTGGGAGTGGGAGTGGTGCGTGGTTCCTGCTTACCTGCGTGCGCACGGCCCGTGTACCCAGGTGCGCGCGTACGTACGGCGGCGCCCGGCGGGTGGGAGCCCGACGGGGCGGGGCCCGGCGGTCAGCGGGGCGCGGCGGCGGCGCGCCGACAGATGGCGCTCGCGAGGCGGCAGAGATCGACGTGCAAACGCCCCACGAGCAGCATGCCCGGGGTCTTGAGAGAAGCGTTCACGTCGTGGACAACCATGGGCTCATCGTAACGATTCCCGGAGCCGGAATCGGATGTGTGTTTCATGATGCGGACCGATCCGTCTCAGATCGGCTCTTTACCGGGTTCAGTACGCCTCGACGACCTCGACGTCCTCCTCCGTGACCTCGCCGTCCACGATGCGGAAGGAGCGGAAGGAGAAGGGGCCCTCGTCGTTGCCGCACTCGGCGGTGGAGACGAGGACGTAGTGGGCGCCGGGCTCGTTCGCGTAGGTGATGTCCGTGCGCGAGGGGTACGCCTCGGTCGCGGTGTGCGAGTGGTAGATGACGACGGGTTCCTCGTCGCGGTCGTCCATCTCGCGGTAGAGCTTGAGGAGGTCGCCCGAGTCGAACTCGTAGAACGTGGGCGAGCGTGCCGCGTTGAGCATCGGGATGAAGCGCTCGGCGCGTCCCTCCCCGACGGGCCCGGCGATGACCCCGCACGCCTCGTCCGGGTGGTCGGCGCGGGCGTGGGCGACGATCTTGTCCTGGAGCTCCTGGGTGATGGTCAGCATGGTCGCCAGGATATGCGTGACGTGCGTGAGGGCCGGACCGTACCCCCGAGCGGTACGGTCCGGCCCTCACGGTCCTGGCGGCGCGGCGGCCGAGCGGCCCGGTCGGGGCCGTCGGCCTCCCGCTCTCAGGCGGTCGGACGGGCGGGCGGCAGGGCGGTCAGCCCTCGTTCGCCGTCTCGGGCGTGAGCCGCTTGGGCGCCTCCGCCTTGTGGCCGTTCGCGGCGCGGTACGCGGCGGCGGTGTGCCGGGCGTAGAAGAACCAGCCCGCGCCGAGCACGACGGCCCAGCCCGCGCCCACGTACAGCGAGATCCGCGCGGTCGGGTCGAGCGCGACGATCACGAGGACCATCGTGAGGAAGAGCAGCGCGACCCAGCTGAAGACGCTGCCGCCGGGCGCCGGGAAGGACGAGCTGGGCAGCCGGCCCTTGACGACGGCGCTGCGGTAGCGGAGGTGGCTGATGAGGATCATCATCCAGGTCCAGATGCCGCAGGCGGTGGCGACGGAGGTGACGTAGGCGAACGCCTTCTCCGGGACGAGGTAGTTGAGCACCACGCCGATGCCCATCAGGATCACCGAGACGGTGATGCCCATGGCGGGGCTCTGGCGGACGTTCAGCTTGGAGAAGACCTTCGGCGCCTCGGCGTTCTCGGCGAGGTCGCGCAGCATGCGCCCGGTGGAGTACATGCCGGAGTTGCACGACGAGAGCGCGGCGGTGAGCACGACGAAGTTGACGATGCCCGCGCCGAGCGGGATGCCGATCTTGGCGAAGGCGGCCACGAAGGGGCTGACGCCGTCGGAGAACTCGGTCCACTTGACCACGGACAGGATGACGATCAGCGAGCCCACGTAGAAGATGATGATGCGCCAGGGCAGGGTGTTGATCGCCTTGGGCAGCGTCTTCTCGGGGTCCTCGCTCTCGCCCGCGGTGATGCCGACCAGCTCGACGGCGATGTAGGCGAACATGACGCCCTGGAGCGTCATGAGGCTGGAGCCGATGCCGGTCGGGAAGAAGCCCTCGTGCGCCCAGAGGTTGCTGACGGCCGCGGTGTCACCGGCCTGCGAGAAGCCGAGGGTGAGCACGCCGAGACCGATGACGATCATGCCGATGATCGCGGTGACCTTGATCATCGAGAACCAGAACTCGACCTCGCCGAACACCTTCACCGAGATCAGGTTGACCCCGAAGAGGAGCACCAGGAAGACCAGCGCGCTGACCCACTGGGGGATGTCGGGGAACCAGAAGTGGATGTAGATGGCCGCCGCTGTCAGCTCGGCCATGCCGGTCACGACCCACAGGAGCCAGTACGTCCAGCCCGTCACGAAGCCGAAGAACGGCCCGAGGAACTCGCGCGCGTACTCGGCGAAACTGCCGGAGACCGGCCGGTACATCAGAAGCTCGCCGAGAGCCCGCATGATGAAGAAGATGACGACGCCCGCGAGCGCGTACATCAGGATGATGCTGGGACCGGCCTTGGCGATGTTCGCTCCGGCGCCCATGAAGAGGCCGACGCCGATCGCACCGCCGATCGCGATCATCTGAACCTGACGGCTGCCCAGCCCTCGCTGGTAGCCCTCATCGGAAGGCGCGGCGACCCCGCCGCTCCCGCCGCCTGCTGCGGAGCCGGCTTCGCCCGTGCTGTCCGCGACCCGCTCAGAGGTCATTGTTGTCCTGCGCCTTTCTCCATACCGACCCGGAACGTCCGGATCGGGTCCCGATCCCCCCGGATGGAGTACGTGCTTGCCGACGGTCGGCCGGAACAGCGCTGACGCGCACGACAGGGGTGGCGTCGAACGCGGCAGATCGTGCAGGTGTACCACGAGGTGAGACGCGGGAAGGTGGCCGGGATCACAGGCAAAAGGGACACGGGAGGATATCCCCTGCGTATCGCGAAGGCCCGTGATGCGTTCGTTAGTCGGGCTTTACCATCCGTTTAACGGACGGTGCGGTCACGACAGGAGCGTCCCCACAAGTGTCTCCTGAAGCCCGCCGAGCCACAGATACGCCATGACCATCGGCTTGCGGGGGTCCGAGTCCGGCAGCGTGTAGAGCGCGCTCCCGTCGTCCTCGTCGGTGACCTCCAGGCGCGTGCCGATGGCCAGCCGCAGATCGTTGAGGGCGCCGAGCCACTGCCGCGAGTCGGCGGCGGAGAGGCGCAGCACGGCGCCCTCGTCCCCCACGGGCATGACCGCGTCCAGCGCGCGCACGACCGCGAGGCCGTCCTCGCGCTTGCGGGCCCGCAGATCGTTCTCCGTGAAGCGCCGGAACTCGGCCGAGGCACTGCGGGCCTCCTCGTCGTCCTCGTCGGGCTTGGCGTCCGGGCCCGCGCCGTAGGCGTCGGGGAAGAGCCGGGCCAGCGCCGGGTCCGAGGGCGGCTCGGAGGGGCCGTCGACGAAGAGGGCCGCGAGCGGGTCCTCCTCGGCGCCGCCGTCGGCGGGGCCCTCGCCGGGGCCGATCAGCTCCATGAGCTGGACGACGAGGCTGCGCAGGATCGAGATCTCGACCTCGTCCAGTGCGATGGCGGCGCCGCCGTCCCCGGTCGGCTCGAAGGTGCCCGCCATCAGCGGTCCTGCTGGAGGGTGGCCCACAGGCCGTAGCCGTGCATCGCCTGCACGTCGCGTTCCATCTCCTCGCGGCTGCCGGTGGAGACGACCGCGCGGCCCTTGTGGTGGACGTCCATCATCAGCTTCTTGGCCTTCTCCTTGGGATAGCCGAAGTAGCTCTGGAACACATAGGCCACATAGCTCATGAGGTTGACCGGGTCGTTGTGCACGACCGTCGCCCAGGGGACGTCCGGCTCGGGGACCTCCAGAGGGGCCTCGGCCGATTCGGGGCGTTCGATCTCCGTGGGGGCGACACTCACAGGTCCCATGCTGCCACTCGCGGGGCCCATTGGCCCAAACGGCTCCTGGACAGGGGCGTACGCGGCGCACGGCACCGGGCGCGCGGGCCGCCGCGCGGCGCATATCGTCAAGTTGACGAGATTCGGGGTACCCTCGCACGTATGAACACAGCGGACAGCGGACTGCCGGTGACCGTGCCCTCGACGGCGCTCTTCACCGACCAGTACGAGCTCACGATGCTCCAGGCGGCGCTGCGGTCGGGGACCGCCGAGCGGCGTTCGGTCTTCGAGGTCTTCACCCGCAGACTCCCCGAGGGCCGCCGCTACGGCGTGGTCGGCGGCACCGGACGCGTACTGGACGCGGTCGAGAACTTCCGCTTCGAGGAACGGGAGTTGGACTTCCTGCGCGAGCGGAGCATCGTCGACGGGCCGACCCTGGAATGGCTCGCCGACTACCGCTTCCGTGGCGACATCCGCGGCTACCCCGAGGGCGAGGTCTACTTCCCCGGCTCCCCCGTGATGCGCGTCGAGGGCAGCTTCGCCGAGTGCGTGCTGCTGGAGACGGTGATCCTCTCGATCCTCAACCACGACTCGGCCGTCGCCGCCGCGGCCTCGCGCATGGCCGTCGCCGCAGGGGACCGGCCGCTGATGGAGATGGGCGCCCGGCGCACCCACGAACTGGCCGCCGTGGCCGCCTCGCGCGCCGCGTACGTCGGCGGCTTCTCCACCACCTCCGACCTGGCGGCGGGCTTCCGCTACGGCATCCCGACCGTCGGCACCAGCGCCCACGCCTTCACCCTGCTGCACGACCACGAGCGCGACGCGTTCGTCGCACAGGTCGACTCGCTGGGCAGCGGCACCACACTGCTCGTGGACACCTACGACGTGACCGAGGCCGTCCGCAGCGCCGTCGAGGTCGCGGGCACGGAGCTGGGTGCCGTGCGCATCGACTCGGGCGACCTGCTGCTGATCGCCCACCGGGTGCGGCAGCAGCTCGACGAACTCGGCGCGAAGCAGACGAAGATCGTGGTCACCAGCGACCTCGACGAGTACGCCATCGCCTCCCTCGCCGCCGCGCCCGTCGACGCGTACGGGGTGGGCACCCAGCTCGTCACCGGCAGCGGCCACCCCACCTGTTCGATGGTCTACAAGCTCGTCGCGCGCGCCGGATCCGACGAGCCCGGCGCGCCGCTGCACCCCGTCGCCAAGAAGTCCATGGGCGGCAAGTCCACGGTGGGCGGCGCGAAGTGGGCCGCGCGGCCCGTCGACGCGGACGGTGTGGCCGAGGCGGAGGTCGTGGGCACCGGGCCCGTGCCCGGCGGACTGTCCGGGCGGCTGTTGCAGACGGAGCTGGTGCGGGGCGGGGAGGTCGTGGCCCGCGAGCCCCTGGACGCGGCACGCGACCGGCACCGCGCCGCGCTGTCCCGGCTGCCCATGTCGGCGCGCCAGCTCTCGCGGGGCGAGCCGGTGCTGCCGACGGAGCATGTGTGAGGGCTGCGCGGGTGAGGGCTGCGCGGGGGTCGTGGAGGCGCGGCCGGGGGGAGCGAGCGCGAAGTGCCCACTCCCCTTAACCCGGTTGAGTCTCTAGTCTCGGTTTCAAGGACCGACCGCCCCGTAACCGCCGGCAACCCGGCCGAAAGGTGTGCTCCATGCACCGGGCACTGATCGTCGTCGACGTGCAGAACGACTTCTGCGAGGGCGGCAGCCTCGCGGTCGCGGGAGGCGCCGACGTCGCCGCTGCCATCACCGAGCTGGTGGGCGCCGCCACGGCGGGCTACCGGCACGTGGTGGCCACCCGTGACCACCACATCTCGCCGGGTGACCACTTCTCGGACCAGCCGGACTACGCCCATTCGTGGCCGCCGCACTGCGTGGCGGGCACGGAGGGGATCGGCTTCCACCCGAACTTCGCCCCCGTCGTCGCGGCAGGGGCCATCGACGCCGTGTTCGACAAGGGCGCCTACTCGGCCGCGTACAGCGGGTTCGAGGGCGCGGACGAGAACGGTACGTCGCTGGCCGACTGGCTGCGGGCGCGCGAGGTGCGGGAGGTGGACGTGGTCGGGATCGCCACGGACCACTGCGTGCGGGCCACGGCGCTGGACGCGGTGCGGGAGGGGTTCCGCACCCAGGTCCTGCTCGACCTCACGGCGGGCGTCGCCGAAGCCACCACCCAGCAGGCGCTGGACCAGCTCCGCACGGCGGGCGTGGAACTCACCGGCAAGCCGGTGCGCGTAGCTTGAAGGAAACGCGGGGTTGCCGCTTCACGGGGGTGTTGCGCGGGACGGTTGGCCGGTGTGGTGCGCACTGTAGGGTCCCGCGCTGATTTTTGTGCCGCTGCACGCAGGGGGGTGGCGGGGCGCCGTTTCCGGGCGCGGCTGGGTGGCTACGGCGCGGCGTGTGGTTGCGGTGCGGTGCGGCTGGCGCCGCGTGGTTCTTGGCTTGTGCCGGTGGTCGTGTGGGGTTGGTGTGTGGTGGGGGTCGGTGCCGCGGTGGG
>NZ_BAAGSO010000029.1:50467-110873 GCF_054782395.1 Streptomyces daliensis
AGCAGGCCGGTGCCCCCTCCGCTTGTTCCCACGCTGTGCACCGGCGCCGTACCGGAGGGGCTCCGCCCCTGGCGGGGGAGCTGACGGCGACGGCTCACCCCACTGTTGTGGGCAAGCGTTCCGCATGGCGGAACGGGTGGGCACAACCCACCCACCGGCCCGCAGCCGCGAACGAACCCCCAAAGGGGCACCCAGGGAAGGCGCACCCCTGCGAGGAGAGGCGCACCCCGGGAAGGCTTCACCTTGTACCCCGTGAAGGGGCGCGACCCGGTGAAGGGGGAACCCTTCGTTTCATTCCGCACCCCGCGAAGGGAGCCGTACCCCGCGGAGGGGTTACGCGCGGAGGAGGGAGGCTATGGGGTGCCAGGATTCGCGGTCGTCGTCGGGCGTGGTGCGCCAGACGAGGCCCTCCGGGTGGTGGAGGACCGCCGTGATCTCGTCGGCCGTGGGCGGGTCCGCGTTGCCGTTGAGATAGACCGCGCGCAGCCCGAGGTTCCGGAGCCTGGTCAGGGCCCTGGACCGGTTCAGAGCGTGGACGAGGACGCGGACGCGCGGCTCGTCACCACCGCCCGCGCTCGCCGCACGCACCGTGTGCGCCTCATCGGTGTGCGCGGACCAGCGCCGCCGCACGGACCTCTCGCGCCGCTCTGGCGTCGCCGCAGGGGCCTGGTCAGGGCCCCTGCCTGCCCTCGGGCACGGGTCGGGCAGCGAGAGCGCGACGATCACGCTCCCGTCGGGAAGCTGGGCGTATCCGCCTCTAGCCATGATCAACATCTCCCCCGCGAGACTTCTTCGACAGGGCCCCGGACGAGGCCCTCAAGACGCATCTAAACGCGATCGGCCGCTGCCCGCCAGGGGGGCAACGGCCGATCATGTTTTGACCTGCAACGATGCAAATTAATTTCTTGAGGGACCCACCTGGACGGTGATCGTCTTACCGGAGAGCGGCTGGTTCGCGATCTTGATGCTGGTGTTGGTGTCCGGCACCTTCACCCCTCCGGTCGGGTTGCCGGCGTACCAGTACGTCCCCTTCCGGTCGTCGAAGACCGGAACGGGCAACTTGGCCTTCACCTTTGCCGCTTTGCCGCCCTTGTGGAGAGTCATCCCCTTTGTCGGGTACCGGCTGAAGGGCGAGTCGTACGACTGGATGCGGTTCCGCATCACCGCGCCGTCCGCCCATTTCTCGGGCTTGGCGTGCGCGTCGACCGGCAGGATCAGCCCCTCGCCGGGGTGGACGCCCACGTTGTTGTCCTGCTGGGAGGTGTCCCAGAGCCAGACGAGCAGGCCCTTCTGGTACGCGTACCGCTCCACCCAGTCGGGCCGTGTGGAGGGCCAACCAAAGTTGTACGGGCCGTAGTTGAGGGCCTTGTCATACGAGGCGTGGTTGCGGTTCTCCGCGATGTAGAACTGCGGGTAGCTCTTGGTGAACGACTCGCCGATGCGCGAGAAGCCGTTCGCCTGCCACCCGTTGCCGCCGTCGCCCTCGGCCCCGTCCTCGAACACCGGGGCGCCGTCCGCTGTCACCCGGATCGCGTCGGCCGTGAAGCCCTTCTGGGCCACTCCACTGTCCGTCAGATAACGGAAGCGAACATCAATCTTCTTCCCTGCGAAGTCGTCGAGCGGGAAGGAGAGATCGCGGTACTGGCCCGAGACGCCGTGCAGCGCGGGCTGCCCTCCGCCGTCCCTCGGGATCGGCTTTCCGTCGGCCGTGCCGTCGAGCGGCCGCCAGTTCTGGCCGCCGTCCTCGGAGACCTCGGTGTAGAGGTAGTCGTAGTTCTCCTCGATGTCCCACCACCCCTTGAAGTCCAGGGAGGCGCTGGACTTGCCCGTCAGGTCGACGGGCCGGGAGAGGGTGTTGCGCAGGTCGTCGCCGCTGCCGCTCCACCACTGCTTGGTGCCCTCGGCGGGCTTGGTGATCGTGGTCGTGACGTCCTTCTCGGGGAGTTCGACGACCACGGCCTGCTTGTTCTTCGTCTGGTACGAGTGCGTGCCCAGCGTGTGCTTCGAGCGCGTGGCCGCCTTCGCCCTGTCGTAGTCGAGCCAGCCGAGCTGGAGCTTGTCCCAGGCGTTCATGTCCCCGGCGGAGTCGCCGATGGCGTCCTTGCCCTTGTTGAGCCAGGAGCCCACGGACATGATCGACCAGAAGCCGACCGAGTTCTCGCCGGTGCCCGTGGTGTCGTAGTGGTCCGGCAGGCCCAGGTCGTGGCCGTACTCGTGGACGAAGACGCCCAGTCCGCCGTTCTCCGGCTGCGCCGTGTAGTCGCCGACCCAGATGCCGGTGTCACCGATCTGGGTGCCGCCCGCCTTGTTCTGCTCGGGGCCCGTGCGGCCGACGTCCGTGCCGTAGGCGTACCAGCGGTGCGCCCAGATGGCGTCGGTGCCCTGTGCGCCGCCGCCCGCCGACTCGTCCTCGCCCGCGTGCACGAACTGGAAGTGGTCGATGTAGCCGTCCGGCTCGTTGAAGTCGCCGTCCTGGTCGTAGTCGTACCGGTCCCAGAGGTCGTACTCGGCCAGCGCCTTCTTGATCTCCTCGTCGGTGCGGCCCGCCGCCTTCTGGTCCGCGACCCACTTGTTGACGCCGTCGCGCACCGCGTCCCACACGTTGGGGCAGTTGGTGTCGCCGCAGTGGTTGGACCCGTAGCGCGCCTCGTTGTAGTCGACCTTCACCCAGTCGGAGACGGCGCCGTCGACGGAGTAGCGGCCCGAGGACTGCTTCTCGTAGTAGCTCTTGACCGAGTCCTCGGTCGCGTCCGAGAAGTAGAGGTCCTCGAAGTGCTCGCGGTTGAAGTCCTTCTGCCAGTACGTGGAGTTGTCGTTCGCGCGGTCGGGTTCGGGGATCGTGTTGTGGACGGGGCCCGGAGTGCCGCCGTACTTGTCGTCGATCTTGTCCCCGAACTCGACGAGGATCGTGAAGATCTTGTCGGTCTTCTCGCGCCCCAGCTCGACGTATTTGTCGTCGTCGAGCTTCATGACCTCCGAGCCCCCCCGGCTGAAGGTCTTCGCCTCACCGGCCGCCACCTTCTCCAGCGCCGCCTGGCGCTGGTCGCGCTGCTTGGCGCTGAAGGGTCCGTCGAGATTGTCGCCGGTGTCCTTCCCCGCCTTGTTCGCCTTGTCCGCCTTCGCGGCTGTGCCTGTCTCCGCCTGCGGCTGGGCCTGTGCGCCTGCCGCGGACAGCAGCACGGTGGCGCCGAGCGCCGCCACCGCCGTGGCCAGAGCGGCCGTTCTCGATCTCTTGGATCTCCGTCTGCCGTTCACCTCTGTGGTGCCCTCCCCTGCGAATGCCATGTTGTGACAGAGGTATTCGACAGCAGCGTGTGGGGAAAAGACAGACCCCGATGCGAGTGATGCACAGAAGTGACCGCGCCTGTCCGCCTGTTGGGACAGGAGGGACGCCGTGCGACTGTGCGCCCCCTGTGCAACTGCGGCGTGGGTTAGGTCACGCTTACCGTGGTGTCCGCTCGGGCATTCGGCATCGTAGGGTCGTTCGACGGCGCACCTTTTGTACCGGGTCGATCGACTCGCGGGCCGATCGGCCCGCGCATCCCCCATCCAGAATTTCGAGGACGGATAACGCCATGCCGCGTCCGGCTCCCGCACAGCTCGCCTTCGCTCTCGCCTACGGTTCGGGCACTGTCGTCTGCTCGGCCTTCGCCATGCTGCTGCTCTCGGGAACCCGGTCGGGTACCGGAGCTGTGGTGATCGCCCTGTCCTCGTTCGCGCTCGGGCTGCTCGCCGCGGCCACGGCTCCCCTGCTCCATACGGCCAGGCGCGCCCGTGGCGCGGGTGCGTCCGCCGGGTCGCGCGTCACCGCGCGGGGTGGCGCGGCGCCCTCCTCGGCGCACGCGGCCTACCCGGCCGCTCCCGTCCCCGCCAAGGCGGGAGCAGGAGCGGGGACGGGCACGGGCGGCGCTCGGTCCTCCGCCTGGGACTGAGCCGCCGAGTCCCCAGGGGCGGCCAGACCCCCCTGGGGACGGCCGTCCCGCCTACGCGGTGGCGACGACGCCTATGCGGTGGTGATGCCGCCTACTCGGTGGCGACGACGACCGTCTTCGCCGCCTTGTCGTGCACGCACTGCTGGTACGGCTTGTCCCAGGTGCAGAACAGCACGTTGACGAGCCAGAACAGCGATCCCAGACAGGGCACGAGCGCGGGCAGCGAGTAGAGGGCCGCACGGAACCAGCCCGGAGTCCCCTGCGGCACCGCGCCGTTGGAGAGCACCGCCACCCGGATCTTCACGAGCTTCTTGCCCACCGTCTGGCCGGACTGGGTCAGCATGATGCCCTCGTAGATCAGGTAGACGAGGGTGTAGACGGCCTGTTGCGAGTACGTACGACCGGTGTCCGCCGCGTCGTAGCCGTTCTGCGCGAAGCCCATGACGATGGCCACCGGGATTCCGACGACCAGCGCGTCGATGATCCGCGCCAGCAGCCGCTTGCCCCGGGAGGCGAGCGGCGGCATCCCGGCGAGCGGGTCGGCGGCGCCGGCCGGCCCCCCGTAGGGGTTCGCGCCGTACGGGTCCCCGTACCCCTGGCCACCGTACGGACCGCCCCCGCCCGGCGGGGGCGGGGGCGCGCTGTCGTAGGGCGAGCCGGTTCCCGAGGGTGGCGGTGGCGGGCCCTGCCCGTACGGATCTGGCCGCTGCTCCGGCTGACCGGACTGCCCCGGCTTCCCGAAGGGATCGTTCTCAGGCTGCTCCGTGCTCATGGCCCGAGTGGACCGCGCGCGGGGCCCCCGCGCATCCGGCGCGTGCCGTTAGAGGTACGGGCCTGGTCCGTCTGACGCAGACGGCGCGGGGCCCGTCAGCCCGTCACACCGGAACCGGCCGGGGCCGGGGCCCTCACCGTCACAGCCTGACCCCTCCGGAGTCGCGGGAGACGAAGGTGCGCGCCGCCTTGTCGTGCCAGCACTGGCGCCAGGGCCGGTCGAAGAGGCACCACATGATGTTGACGACACCGACGACGACGAGCGACAGCACCCCGTACACCAGCCAGCGCACCAGCGCGGCGCGGAACCCGGGCTTGTCCTGGCCCTCGAGGTCCAGCACCTTGAGCCCGAACAGCTTCTTGCCCAGGGTGCGGCCCCAACGGCTGGTCGGCAGCACTTCGTAGAGCAGCCCGAAGACGAGCAGGGCGCCGAGGACGATGGCGAGATAGCCGCCGGTCGTCCCGTCGATCAGCCAGACCTCCTTGGTCTCCCCCGACTGCCGGACGGCGTCGATCTTCCCCTGGATGTGGTCCGTCGTCTTCCCGACGAACGGGAAGACGACACCGGCCGCCACGGCGGCGGTGAGGACGCCGTCCACGAGCCGGGCGCCGAAGCGCTTGCCGAGTCCGGCGGGGCGGGCCTGCTGCTGCGCGGCCTGGAGGAACGGGTCCGAGACCGGCGGGCGCCAGGGCGTGACCGCTTCGGGGCCGCCGCTCTGCGGCTGCGCCGGGAGCCCGCCCGGCTGGGGGCCGCCGGGGCCCGCCGAGTGCGCGGCCAGATCGTGGACCTGCTGCGCCCACGACTGCGGCGGCTGCTGTTGCTGAGCCTGCTGCGGTGCCTGTTGCTGTGACGGCTGCGGTGCCTGTTGCGGGGGCACCTGCGGGGGCGGCATCTGCGACGGGGGCGGGACCTGGAGCGGCTGGCTCTGCGCGGGCGGGGCGTGCTGCGCCGACGGGATCTCCATGGACTGGGCCTGGGGCCCGCCCTGCGCGGGCGGCGTCTGCTGCGCGGGCACGCCCGGCTGCGGGGCCGGTGCCTGCGCGGACTGGGCCGACGGGGCAGACGGAGCGTTTCCGCTCGCGCCCTGCGCGGGGATGTGGGGGTTGGCCGCCGGTGCGGGACCCTGGCCCGTGGCGCCTGGCTCCTGGGCCTGCCGTGCCTGCGCCGCCTCACGGCCGGCCTTGAGGACCTCCGAGCGGCGCAGGCCCACCGTGTGCTGCGGCACCTGCGCGTCGCCGCCCGACGCCGGACCCGAACCCGAACCCGATGCCGAACTCGCCTCGCTGGCCTGGCGCTTGAGCTGCTCGGGGCTCAGGGCCCGCATCTGGAAGGTGCCCTCGCGCGGCGGCTGCCCCTGGCCTCCCCCCGTCGCGGGGGACGAGGCGGCGGGCGTGCCCTCGTCGGCCCTGCCCGCCTCGGCGGGGCGGCCCCAGCCGCCGCGCGGGTCGGCCGTACCGGCACCGGCTCCGGCACCGCTCCCCTGGCCGCCCTGGCCGCCCTGGCCGCCCTCCTCGCCGTGCTGGCCCCAGGAGACGCGGTCGTCGCTCTGGCCTGCGAAGCCCTGCTGCCGCGCGGCGTCCGCGCCCCAGGCCGAGGCGGGCTCGGGGCGCTGGCCGTGCAGGCGGGACGGGTCGTCCCAGTCGACGGTCCCGTCCACGGGGGCGACCTCACCGCTGGGCCGCACCTCGGGCAGCGCCGAGCGGTCACGCCCCTCCGGCCCCTGCCCTGACCCCTGCCCCTGGCCCTCGTCGAGGAAGACGGGCCCCGTCTCCTCGGCGGGCGCGGGCTCGGCCGCCGTGGGCGGCGTCGGCGCGGGTCCCGGCGCGCCGGGACCGGCGGCGGGAGGGACCGGCATCGGGTCGCCCTCGCGTGGCTCGGGGCGGCTGGTGCCCGGCACCCATGCGGAACCGTTCCAGTAGCGGATGTATCCCGGAATGGACGGGTCGGGATAGAAGCCGGCCTGGGGGCTGCCGCTGGCAGATCCTGAGGGTGGCGCACTCATGATGTCCGGGTCCCGTATCTGTTCGACCGTTATTTCGCTTGTGGCGTGTACGTGTACCGCCTCTACCGCCCCGCGTACCGCGTATCGAGCCACGGCCCACGAAGCGCAGGGTCCACATCTACCAGAAGGGGCCGACCGCTTGCCCGCCCCGAATGGGCGCATCCGCTCTTCCGGGAAAAAGAAGTCCGCGAAGTCGTGTAATGAAGTACGGCCTGCGCTCTCTCACCGGTGCACGCCCACCCGGGCGGGCACGAGCGACCACGAAAGGGCGCAGCACATGCACACCGTTGTCGAACGCGAGCTGGAACTGAAGCTGGTGCTCTCCCCTGAGCGCAGCATCCCGGTCCCCGCCCGCCTCACGTACCGCGCCGACGACCCGTACGCCGTCCACATCGCCTTCCACATCGGCTCCGCCTCCCCCGTCCACTGGACCTTCGCGCGCGAGCTGCTGGTCGAGGGCGTCTTCCGGCCCTGCGGGCAGGGCGATGTGCGCGTGTGGCCCACCAAGGTGGACTCGCGCAGCGTGATCTGCCTCGCCCTCTCCTCGCCCGACGGGGACGCGCTGCTGGAGGCACCGGCGGCGGCCGTCTCCGCATGGCTGGAAAGGACGCTGCGCGCGGTCCCTCCCGGGAGTGAGCACGAGTCGCTGGGCATCGACGAGGAGTTGCGCGACCTGCTCACCCCGACACCGAGCGACGACCTCTACCTCCGCGATCCATGGCCGTCCGACGAGTCCGGCGCCGGAGAGGCCGGGGCCTGAGAGGTGGAGGTCACCGACGCCGCATCCGGCGGTCGTACGGGCGCGGTCGCGCACACCGCCCGGCCGCGCTCCGTCCCATCCGCCTCGCCTGTCCCCGCACTCTCTTCGCTCCCTCCTCCGCCTTCCGACCCTCCGTTTGAAAGTTCTATGTATGGGGGGCGCCGCAAGCGAAATTCCGTCACTATTTCGGCCATGCCAGAGGACGAAGCCCGCAAAGAGGCGGAAGTGGCAGAAGCGGGGGAAGCAGCGAATGAGGCGGAAGAGATGGAAGCGACGGGCGGGGACCCGGCACCCCGGGTGCGACCGGAGCGGCCAGAGAGGCCGGAGCGTGACGCGGAGACGACGGCCGAGATCCAGTTCCGCGTGGGCAGGCACATCGCGGAACTCGCCGAGCGCCTCGACCCCGACTCCTTCGCCCTGTTCCTCAAGGTCATGGCGGGGCTCAACAGGGCCTTCGCGCAGCACAATCAGTACGTCGACATCGAGCTGACCCCGGAGGAACAGGAGCTGTGCACCCCGCAGTTCCAGCGGGAGCTGGTCACCCTCCTGGAGAAGACCGGCATCCCGTCGGACCGCGTGACGGGCTTCACCCTCCGCACCTCCCGAACCTGTGACCGCGACCGCGACCGGGACCGGAACAGTCGCCGCGACCCGCGCCCGACGGCCCGCGGCCACCCCCACGACCCATGAGCCCGCAGGCCTCAGGCCTCAGGCCGCGCGTTCCCGCAGGACGAGCGCGGCGAGCGCCCCGGCCAGCGCGAGTCCGGCCGCGACGAGCAGCGCGGCGTCGGTGCCGTGCGCCAGGGCCTTCGCCGGGTCGCCGCCCCCGTGCGCCGTGGCGAGCGCGACGGTGAGCGCGACGCCCGTCGTCGAACCGATGTAGCGGGCCGTCTGGTTGGCGCCCGAACCCATGGCCGCGCGTTCGGCGGGGACGCTCTCGACGGCGAGCCGTGGCAGCGCGGCGTTGAGCAGCCCGCTGCCGACGCCGTTGACGACGAGCCCCGGCAGCAGCCGTACCCAGGACTCGTCCACGGCCCCCACGAGCGCGGCCAGCCCGGCGGCGGAGAACAGGAACCCCAGGGCGAGCTGGTGCCGTGCGCCGAGCCGGGTCGCGAGGCGCCCCGTCAGCATCGACGCGGCGAGCGCGGCCCCGGACCACAGCGCGACGAGCCACGCGGTGCCGAGCGGCGAGAGGCCGAGGGTGATCTGGAGGACCGTCGGCAGGTAGCTGAAGAACCCGATCACCGCGAGCCCGGTGAACAGCGCGCCCGCCGTCGCGGCGAGGAACAGGGGGCGGCGGAAGAGGCCGAGGTCGAGCATGGGCGCCGCGCTGCGCCGCTCGGTCAGGACGAAGGCGGCGCCCAGGACGAGGGCAGCGCCCAGCAGCACGGCGACGGGCGCGCGCAGCCAGCCGTCGCGCCCTATGGTCAGCGCGGCGAAGAGCGCGGAGAGCGCGAGGCCCAGGGTGACCGCGCCGAGGAGGTCGGGGCGCCCTGCACGCGGCGCCCGCGATTCCTGGAGCCCGCGGGCGGCGACGGTGCCGAGGGCGAGCGCGGCCAGGGCGTAGAGGACGTAGCAGGCGCGCCAGCTCAGCGGCTCCAGCGCGCTCGAGACCAGCGGCCCGACGGCTATGCCGCCGCTGATCGAGGCGCCCCACAGCGTGGTCGCGCGGACGCGTCCCGGACCGGCGGGGAAGGCGTGCGCGAGGAGCCCGAGGCTGCTGGCCAGGACGGCGGCGCTGGCCGCGCCCTGCGCGACACGGGCGAGGGTGTAGGCGAGGGTGCCGGTAGTGACGGCGGCGAGCGCGGTGGTCAGGGCGAGAGTGAGCACGCCGGTGACGAAGACCCGCTTGCGCCCGTAGTCGTCGGCGAGGCTGCCCGCGACGAGCAGCAGCGCGGACAGTCCGAGCGCGATGCCGCTGAGCAGCCACGCCTGCCCGGAGACGCCGGTGCCGAGCGAGGCGGCCATGGCGGGGAGCACGGTCATGGGCGCGTTGTAGTTCAGCAGCACGAGGAAGGTCGCCGCGACGGTGACGGCGAGGGTGGCGCTGCCCGTGTGCGGGGACGCGTGCCGGGGCGCGCCCGGGAGGCCCGTGGGCCTGACCTCGTCCGGAGCCGGGAGCGAGCTAGGTTCGGTGAATGAACTCACTGTCATGGCGAGCACCCTAGCAGCGTCAGTTCAGTCACCGAACCTA
The DNA here is from genome assembly GCF_054782395.1 of Streptomyces daliensis. NCBI lineage: Bacteria > Bacillati > Actinomycetota > Actinomycetes > Kitasatosporales > Streptomycetaceae > Streptomyces > Streptomyces daliensis. The sequence continues at coordinate 60,128 of NZ_BAAGSO010000029.1, forward strand.
GTAGTTCGCTCATTGAACCCTCGCTGTTAGACTCCCCGCATGGCACTGGGGAAGGACTACGCCGCGCAGCACTGCTCCATCGCGCGCGCCCTGGAGCTGGTCGGTGAGCGCTGGACGCTGCTCGTCGTCCGGGACGCCTTCTACGGCGTGCGCCGCTACAGCGACTTCCTCGTCCGGCTCGGAGCCCCGCGCGCCGTGCTCTCCACGCGGCTGCGCGCGCTGACGGAGGCGGGCGTGCTCGACAAGGTGCGCTATCAGGAGTCGCCGCCCCGCGACGAGTACGTGCTCACCGAGATGGGCGAGCGGCTGTGGCCCGCGGTCTACGCGCTGGCCACCTGGGGCGAGCGGTACTTCGCGGAGGGCCGGGGGCCGCACCGCGAGTTCCGGCACACCGCGTGCGGCTCCCCGCTGGACGCGGGCGGCAACTGCGCGGCGTGCGGCGGGCTCGTACCGCCGAGGGACATCGAGATGCGGCCAGGACCGGCCCTGGACCCGACGCCGGAGGACCCCGTCAGCCGCGCGCTGCTGCGCCCGCGCAGGCTGCTCCAGCCACTGGAGCCGGAGCCAGAACCGGAACCCGCGCCGGAGCGGTGACCGTGCGGGGCCGCGACGTCGGAGGCGTCAGAGGCGCCCGCGACGTCAGAACAGTTTGCCCGGGTTCAGCAGGCCCAGCGGGTCGAAGACCTGCTTGATGCCGCGCTGCAACTCGACGCCCACGGGCCCGAGTTCACGCGCGAGCCACTCCTTCTTGAGCACGCCCACGCCGTGCTCGCCCGTGATCGTGCCGCCCAGTTCCAGACCCAGGCCCATGATCTCGTCGAAGGACTCGCGGGCCCGACGCGACTCGTCCTCGTCGTTCGGGTCGAAGCAGACGGTGGGGTGGGTGTTGCCGTCGCCCGCGTGGGCGCAGACGCCGATGGTGAGGTCGTGCTTCTCCGCGATGGCGGCGGTGCCGGCCAGCAGGTCGGCGAGGCGCGAGCGCGGTACGCACACGTCGTCGATCATCGTCGTCCCCGTCACCGCCTCCAGCGCGACGAGCGCCTTGCGGCGGGCCTGGAGCAGCAGCTCCGACTCGGCGTGGTCCTCGGCGGGCACCACCTCGCTCGCGCCCGCCGCAGCGCACAGCTCGCCCACGGCCGCGAGGTCGGCGCCGGGGTCCGGGGTGTCGAAGGCGGCGAGGAGCAGTGCCTCGGTGCTCTCGGGGAGCCCCATGTGCGTCAGCGCGTTGACCGCACGCAGCGTGGTGCGGTCCATGAGTTCGAGCAGCGAGGGGACGTGGCCGCTCTCCATGATCCGGCAGACCGCGTCGCAGGCGGCTGCGGCCGAGGGGAACTCGGCGGCCAGCGCGAGCTGCTTCGGCGGCTCCGGCTTGAGCGCGAGCGTGGCCTTCACGACGATGCCGAGGCTGCCTTCGGATCCGACGAAGAGCCTGGTCAGGTCGTATCCGGCGACGCCCTTGGCGGTGCGGCGGCCCGTCGAGAAGAGACGGCCGTCGGCGAGGACGACGTCGAGCCCGAGTACGTACTCGGCGGTGACCCCGTACTTCACGCAGCACAGTCCGCCGGACGCGGTACCGATGTTGCCGCCGATCGTGCACTCCTCCCAACTGGAGGGGTCCGGCGGGTAGTAGAGGCCGTGTTCGTTGACGGCGCGGGACAGCGCGGCGTTGACGACGCCCGGCTCCACCACGGCGACGCGGTCCACGGGATTGATCTCCAGGATGCGGTCCATCCTGACCAGGGACAGCACGACGCAGCCTTCGCTCGCGTTCGCCGCGCCCGAAAGACCCGTGCGGGCGCCCTGCGGCACGACCGGCACCCGCAGCTCGGTCGCGGTGCGCATGACGTGCTGGACCTGCTCGACGGTCCTGGGCATGACGACGGCGGCGGGGACCCCCGCCTCGCAGAAGCTGGCCATGTCGTGGGAGTAGGCGCCGACCACGTCGGGGTCGGTCAGCACCGCATCCTCCGGCAGCCCTTCGCGCAAGCGGACGAGGAGATCGCTCATACGTACACCCTGACACCTGGGCAGCGCGTCGGGAACCCGCGTGAAGCGGATGGTCAGCGACGGTCAGCGACGCCCGGCCCCCTCCCGCGGACGCCCGCTCCCGTGCGCCCCGCGGCAGCGGCACCGCGCGCCTTGTGGTGACGACCCGTCAGCTCTACAGTGCGGCGACTTTCGCGTACGGCGCGTACGGCTCGCACAGGGGAGGGCGCGCATGAAGGGCAGAACCGGCAGAACCGGCAGGACCGGCAGCGGCGCGGGGTGGGCGGCGGGCGCGGGCGGGGCGCTCGCGCTCGTCCTCCTCGCGGGGTCGGGGGTCGCGGGGGCGCGCCCGGCGGAGCCGGAATCGCGGGTCAGGGCTGAGGCGGGGCTGCGGGTGCTGGTCTCCAACGACGACGGCTACCGGCACCCGTACATCCGCCTGCTCGCGCAAGCACTGCGGCGGGCCGGTCACGAGGCGGTGATCGTGGCCCCGGACGGGAACAGGTCGGGCAGCGGCACGGGGGTGAACTACGAGCGGGGCGCGACGGTCAGGGCCGAGGAGACCGGGCCGGGGGTGTGGTCGGTCTCCGGGTCGCCGGGTGACGCGGTGGCCTTCGGCATCCAGCACGTGTTCGCCGGGGACCCGCCCGACCTCGTCGTCTCCGGGGTCAACCCGGGCCCCAACACGGGCCCGACCGCCAACCACTCGGGCACGGTCGGCGCGACCGTCGCCGCGCAGGAGCTGGGCGTCCCGGCGCTCGCGGTGAGCGCGGGCGTCGACCTCACCTCACCGGACGACCCCTTCCCCTCCGCGCCGCTGGCGGCGGACTTCGCCGCCCGTACGGTGGACCGGCTCGCGCGCACGGCGGGGCGCGGGGCGCTGCTGCCCGCGTACACCGCACTGAACGTCAACGTCCCGGCGAAGCCGGACGGCGGCGTCGCCTTCACCCACCTGGGCAGGGCCCAGGAGATCACCCGCGAGTTCGTGCCCGCGCCGGACACCTGCGCCACCTGCTACACGGTGTCCGTCGGCCTGGACCCCTCGGCGCCCGAGCCCGTGGGCGGCGCCGATACGAGCGCGCTGCGCGCGGGGGACGTGTCGCTGTCGCTGCTCACAGGCGACTGGGGTGCGCCGGGGTGGGCGCGCGGGGAGCGTCCGCCCGACGAGCGCGACGTGCGGCGCACGCGGGCCCGGCTGGCGGGGCTGCACCCGTAGCCCGACGCCCGTAGCCCGGCGCCATCCGCGCCCTCGCAGCCCCGCGAGACGCGCGCCCCACGGGGTCCGTTCCGTTCCGCCCCCCGGCGGAGCGGAACGGACCTGGGCCGTGGCCCGTCCCCCGTCGGTCTGATGAGCCGCGCGGCTCAAAGGTTCCCGCGGCGGTCCTGTTCGCGCTCGATGGCCTGGAAGAGGGCCTTGAAGTTGCCCTTGCCGAAGCCCATCGAGCCGTGCCGCTCGATCATCTCGAAGAAGACCGTCGGGCGGTCCTGGACCGGCTTGGTGAAGATCTGGAGCAGATAGCCGTCCTCGTCGCGGTCGGCGAGGATCTTCAGCTCGCGCAGCGTCTCCACCGGCACCCGGGTCTCGCCGACCCACTCGCCGAGCGTGTCGTAGTACGAGTCCGGGGTGTCCAGGAACTGGACGCCCGCCGCGCGCATCGCGCGGACGGTCGCGACGATGTCGTTCGTGGCGAGGGCGATGTGCTGGACGCCGGGGCCGCCGTAGAACTCCAGGTACTCGTCGATCTGCGACTTCTTCTTGGCGACGGCGGGCTCGTTCAGCGGGAACTTGACCTTGCGGGTGCCGTCGGCGACGACCTTCGACATCAGCGCGCTGTACTCGGTGGCGATGTCGTCACCCACGAACTCCTTCATGTTCGTGAAGCCCATGACGTTGTTGTAGAACTTGACCCACTCGTCCATCATGCCGAGCTCGACGTTGCCCACACAGTGGTCGACGGCCTGGAAGCGGCGGCGGCCGGGCTCCACCATGGGCTGTGCCTCGGCGTATCCGGGCAGGTAGGGGCCGGTGTAGGCGCCGCGCTCGACGAGGGTGTGCCGGGTCTGTCCGTAGGTCCCGATGGAGGCGAGCACCACGGTGCCGTGCTCGTCCCGCACCTCGTGGGGCGCCTCGATGCCGCGCGCGCCGTGCTCCAGCGCGTAGGCGTAGGCGGCGCGGGCGTCCGGCACCTCGATGGCGAGGTCGATCACGCCGTCGCCGTGCTCCGCGACGTGGCCGGAGAGGAAGCGGCCCCAGTCGGTCGTGGGCTTGATGACTGACGTGAGGACGAAGCGGACGGAGCCCGATTCGAGTACGTAACTGGCGGTCTCGCGGGAGCCGTTCTCCGGTCCGGAGTAGGCGACCAGCTTCATGCCGAAGGCGGTGGAGTAGTAGTGCGCAGCCTGCTTGGCGTTGCCCACGGCGAAGACGACCGCGTCCATCCCCTTCACCGGGAAGGGGTCCGCCTGCCGGGCTGTGTCAGGGGTTGCGTGCGTGGTCTCAGTCATGAACGAAGGTTCCCCCGCGCCAACAAGGTGCGCAATACTTCTCGTATCTACTGGACACTCTGTCCAGCACTTTACGGATCCGATCGGGCGATCTGCACAAGGTGTGCAACGTGGTGGTTACTGAGAGGCAACTCATGGGTATTGATCGGCTCGATGGTCGATTGCTCGAACTGCTCGCCGAGGAACCGAGGATCGGGGTGCTGGAAGCGTCCCGCCGCCTCGGTGTCGCGCGTGGGACGGTGCAGGCCCGCCTGGACAGGCTTAAGTCAGCGGGAGTGATCCGCGGCTTCGGCCCGGACGTGGACCCCGCGGCCATCGGCTATCCCGTCACCGCCTTCGCCACCCTGGAGATCAAGCAGGGCCAGGGCCCCGACGTGCGGGCACATCTCGCTTCCGTACCGGAAGTGCTGGAGCTGCACACCACGACGGGTCACGGTGACATGCTGTGCCGTCTGGTCGCGCGCTCCAACGCCGACCTCCAGCGCGTGATCGACAAGGTCGTCGGTTACGACGGCATCATGCGGGCCTCCACCGCGATCGTCATGGAGAACCCCGTCCCCCTCCGGATCGTCCCCCTCGTCCGCCAGGCCGCGGGGACGTCCACGGGCCCCACGGCCCACCCGGCCCCCGAGGCCCTCTGAGCACCAGTCCGGCCGACAGGGTTGCCAGCGGCCTGCCGGAGCCGCACCCTCGCGGGACACCGCGTCACCACGTCGCCGGGGACACCTGAACACTGAACACGTAGGGAGAAGCCGAGTGAGCTTCTGGGAGTACCTCAGCAACCGGCATGTCCAGGTGCTGACGGATTCGCTCCAGCACGCCAGCGCGGTCTTCCAGTGCATGGTGGCCGCCACCGTCATCGGCGTACTGATCGGCGTCCTCACCTACCGCAGCGAGTGGGCGGGCAACCTCGCCACGGCCGCCACCGCCTCGATCCTCACCGTCCCCTCGCTGGCCCTGATCGGCCTGCTGATCCCGCTCGTCGGGCTCGGGGTCGCACCGACGGTCATCGCGCTGACGCTGTACGGGCTGCTGCCCATCGTCCGCAACGCCGTCGTCGGGCTGCGCGGCGTGGACCCTTCGCTGGTCGACGCGGCGCGCGGCATCGGCATGTCGCGGCTGGCGCAGCTGGTGAAGGTCGAGCTGCCGCTGGCCTGGCCGCCCATCCTCACGGGCATCCGCGTCTCCACGCAGATGCTGATGGGCATCGCGGCCATCGCCGCCTTCGCCTCGGGCCCCGGGCTCGGCAACCTCATCTTCCGGGGCGTGGCCTCGCTGGGCAGCGCCAACGCCCACAACCAAGTCCTCGCGGGCACGCTCGGCATCGTCGTGCTCGCCCTGCTCTTCGATGCCGCGTACGTCCTCATCGGACGCCTGACCATCCCGAGGGGGATACGTGCCTGAGACACCCGAGACGCCTGGGACACCCGAGACGCCCGAGACGCCCGCACCCGCCGCTGGAGGACCGGCCCGGGGGCCCGCCTCCGGCGCCACGATCCGCCTGGAGGGCCTCACCAAGCGCTATCCGGGCTCCGCCCTGCCCGCCGTGGACAACGTGACGATGGAGATCGGCGCGGGCGAACTCGTCGTCTTCGTCGGGCCCTCCGGGTGCGGCAAGTCGACCACCCTCAAGATGATCAACCGGCTCATCGAGCCCACCTCGGGCCGCATCAAGATCGGCGACGAGGACGTCACCGACATGGACGCGGTCAAGCTGCGCCGCAAGATCGGTTACGCGATCCAGTCGTCCGGGCTCTTCCCGCACATGACCGTCGCGCAGAACATCGCGCAGGTGCCGAAGATGACCGGCTGGTCCAGGTCCAAGGTCACCGCGCGCGTCGAGGAGATGCTCGACCTGGTGGGCCTCGACCCGGGCGAGTTCAGGAACCGCTACCCGCGCCAGCTCTCCGGCGGCCAGCAGCAGCGCGTCGGCGTGGCCCGCGCGCTCGCCGCCGACCCGCCCGTCCTGCTGATGGACGAGCCCTTCGGCGCGGTGGACCCCATCACCCGCGACCACCTCCAGGACGAGCTGATCCGGCTCCAGCACGAGCTGCGCAAGACCATCGTCTTCGTCACCCACGACTTCGACGAGGCCATCAAGCTCGGCGACCGCATCGCGGTGCTCAGGGAGCAGTCGCACATCGCCCAGTTCGACGCCCCCGAGGCCATCCTCACCAACCCGGCCGACGACTTCGTCTCCGGCTTCGTCGGCGCGGGCGCCGCGCTCAAGCGGCTCAACCTCACCCGGGTGCGGGACGTGGGCGTCGTCGACTTCCCGACGGTCACCGTCGAGGAACCGCTCCAGGAGATCTTCGACTCGCTGCGCTCGGGCACCCACAACGAGGTGCTGCTGCTGGACAAGCGGCGGCGCCCGTACAAGTGGCTGCGGCGCGGCGATCTGATGCGCGCCAAGGGCTCGCTGGCCCGCGCCGGGACGCTCGTCAACGACACGGTGACCCGCGACGCCACCCTGCGCGACGCGCTGGAGGCCGTGCTCACCGACAACGCGGGCCGGGTCGCCGTCACCGGGCGGCGCGGCGAGTACATCGGGGTCGTGGACATGGAGACCCTGATGAACTCGGTGCACGAACTCCTCGACGCGGACCGGCTGGAGGCCATCGAGCACCAGCACCAGCTGGAGGAGCAGCGGGCCGAGCGCACCCGGGCGGCGCAGGAGGGGCTCGCGTGAGCGCGTCGAAGCCCGGCGGGGGCGGCAGGGGCGACCGAACCGGAAGCGGAACCGGAAGCGGAACCGGAGGGCGCGGCGGCGCTCCGGCGGCGGCCGACGCCGACGTCCCCCGGTACACGCTCGCCCCGGACGAGGCGCCCGACGAGTCGCGGCCCGCGCAGCAGCGCGCCGCCGACCGGCCGCTGGCCAGGCTGACCTGGCAGAAGCTGACCCTGCTGCCGGGCGGGCTCGCGCTGGTGCTGCTGTGCACCTGGCTGTGGTTCCGCGGCGCGGACCTGGACTCGATCGCGCGCAACGCGCTGGCCGAGGGCAGCGTGGCCTCCGGACTGTGGAAGCACATCGAGCTGACCGCGGTCTCCACCTTCTTCGTGCTGGTCATCGCGATCCCGCTGGGCATCCTGCTCACCCGCGGCAAGCTGCGCAGGGCGGCGCCCGTCGCCATGGCCGTCGCCAACCTGGGCCAGGCGATCCCCTCGCTCGGGCTGCTCGTGCTGCTGGTGTTCTGGCTGAGCGTGGGCCCGAGCACGGCCATCGTCGGCATGGTCGTCTACGCCGTACTGCCCGTGCTGGCCAACACCATCGCGGGGCTGCGCGCCATCGACCCGGGGCTCGTGGAGGCGGCCAGGGGCATCGGGATGTCGCCGCTGGGCGTCCTGGGCCGGGTCGAACTGCCCCTCGCCGTCCCGCTGATCCTCGCGGGCGTGCGCAACGCCCTCGTACTGAACGTCGGCACCGCCACCCTCGCCACCTTCATCGGCGGCGGCGGGCTCGGCGACCTGATCGCGGCGGGCATCACCACCCAGCGGATGCCGGTCCTGGTCCTCGGCTCCGTGCTGACCGTGGCCCTCGCGCTGCTGGTCGACTGGGTGGCCTCGCTCGCCGAACTGCTGCTGCGCCCGCGCGGCCTGGAGGTTTCGTCCTGATGCGAGGTCCTGTCCCGATGCGACGCTCCGTAGCTGTGTGCTCCGTACCGGCGCGCTCCGTACCGGCGCGACGTTCCGTCCTGCCGCGACGCGGGCGTAAGCGCGCCCTCGCCGGCGCCTCCGCCGCGCTCGCGCTCTCCGTCGCCCTGAGCGGCTGCGGCCTGGTCAGCGGCAGCCCCATGGCCGACGACGTGCACCCCGGCACCCTCGGCCGCGGGGAACCGCTCCAGGGGGCCGAACTGACCGTGACGTCAAAGGAGTTCACCGAGTCGATCATCCTGGGCCACATCATGGGCCTGGCCTTCCAGGCGGCGGGCGCCAAGGTCGTGGACCGCACCGCCATCCAGGGCTCCATCGGCTCGCGGGAGGCGGTGAAGTCCGGCGCGGCCGACGCGATGTACGAGTACACGGGCACGAGCTGGATCACCTACCTCGGGCACGAGACGCCCATCGTGGACTCGCACGAGCAGTGGGAGGCGGTGCGCGAGGAGGACAAGAAGGAGGGCCTGAGCTGGCTGCGGCCCTCCACGCTGAACAACACCTACGTGCTGACCGTCAGCCCGAAGCTCCAGAAGAAGTACGGCGTCAAGACGCTCTCCGACGTCGCGGAGCTGTCGAAGAAGAACCCCAAGGCCGCCTCGCTGTGCGTGGACAACGAGTTCGCGGCGCGCGACGACGGGCTCCCAGGGCTGATGAAGAAGTACGGGATGAAGATCCCCGCCTCACGGGTCCACAAGATGAGCAACGGCGTCGTCTACACCCAGACCGCCAAGGGCACCCCCTGCACCTTCGGCGAGGTCTACGCGACCGACGGCCGCATCAAGGCGATGGGCCTGAAGGTCCTGGCGGACGACCGGCACTTCTTCCCGAACTACGACGCGGCACCGGAGATCAACAGCGCGACGCTGGAGAAGCACCCGGAGATCGCGGACGTCCTCGACCCGATCACCAAGTCGCTGAACAACGAGGTGGCCCGCGAGCTGAACGCCAAGGTCGACGTGGAGGGCGAGGACCCGCACGACGTCGCCAAGGAGTGGCTGGTGGAGAAGGGGTTCATCAAGGAGGGCTGAGCGGCGGACGACGGGGCCCGGACCCGTGCGGGGGGCTTCCCCGTACGGGTCCCGTCAGCAGGAGGGGACGCGGCGCTGGTCCCCGTCCTTGAGCGCCTTGAGCGCTTCGACGGCGCCGTCGAGGCTGGTCACCGGCACCAGTCGCAGCCCCTTGGGCAGCTCGGCCCGCGCGTCGGCGCACTCCGCCTTCGGGACCAGGAAGACCGAGGCGCCGTCCCGCTTCGCCGCCTGCGTCTTGAGGGGGACGCCGCCGACGGCGCCGACCTTCCCGCTCGCGTCTATGGTGCCGGTGCCCGCGACCGTACGGCCGCCGGTCAGGCCGCCGCCGCTGCCGTCGCCGTCCAGCTTGTCGACGATGCCGAGTGAGAAGAGCAGCCCCGCGCTGGGCCCCCCGACATCGGCGAGCCGCAGGCTGACCTTCACGTCGTCCGACGACAGATGGAGCTGGGAGAGTGCGGCCTTGACCGCCTCGTCCTGGGACTGCTTCATCTCGTCCGCGTTGTACTTCTTGATCTCCTCGGTGTTGCCGCCCACCGGGTAGACCGCGTCACGGGGCATGACGGCGTGGTCCGTGGCGAACCAGTTCTTGACGACGTCGGACACCCGGACCGTCGCGTCGGGGGGCGTCGCCGCGATGGTCGTCATCCGGAGCTGGCCCTTGCCACCGCCGCCCTTGCCGCCCTCCCCTTCGCCCTCCGCCTCGGCGGCGTCGCGCGCCGCGTCGCCGGACAGGGTGATCACCGGCTTGCCCTTGTTCTCACCGAGCACGTCCGCCGTGATGCCGGGCTCGGCGACCGAGTACGGCAGCGGCGCGGCGGCGACCACCGCGAACAGCGCCACCACGGGCACCGCGCACAGCGCGAGCGTGCGGCGGCGCGGCGAGAGCCGGAACCGGAGCCGGGAGGGACGGGCCGAGCCGGTGCTCGACGGGTCGGTGCTGGACGGGTCGGTGCTGGGCGAGGCGGGGCGAGAGGTCACCCCCGCAATCTAGACGACGGGTCCGCGCCTCACCGAAGCGCGTCCGCGACCTCCTGCGCCGCGTGCACGACACGCTCCCCGACCTGGCTCGGCACCGCGTCCGAGAGCATCACCACGCCCACGCTCCCCTCTATCCCGCTCACCCCGAGCACCGGCGCCGCTGCGCCGCTCGCGCCCGCCTCCAGTTCGCCGTGGGTGAGGACGAAGCCGGGCCCCAGCTCCTGGTCGGGGCCCCGCCCCGCGACGATGGCCCGCCCGGCGGCGCCCCTGTCCAGGGGGTGCCTGAACCCGGTGCGGTAGGCGACGTGGTAGTCCGTCCAGCTCGGTTCGACGACGGCGACGGCCAGCGCCTCCGTGCCGTCGACCAGTGTCAGATGCGCCGTGGCCCCCACGTCCTCGGCCAGCGAACGCAGCGCGGGCAGCGCCGCCTCGCGCACGAGGGGGTGCACCTGCCGCCCCAGCCGCAGCACCCCGAGCCCCACCCTGGCGCGCCCGCCGAGGTCGCGGCGGACGAGGGCGTGCTGCTCCAGGGTCGCGAGCAGTCGGTACACGACGGTGCGGTTGACGCCGAGCTTGTTGGACAACTCGGTCACGGTCAGCCCGTGATCGGTGTCGGCGAGCAGTTTGAGGACACGCAGTCCCCGGTCGAGCGTCTGAGAGGTCTCCGCGGTCACGACGCCCCCCTCCTCCGGGTGTGTGGTGGCCGACGTCCGACGCGGCCGGTGCGTGCCGCTGCCGGTCCCGTCGGCAGCGCAGCTCAGCGCCAGAAGCCGCCGGTCGCGGTGGCACTGGCAGTACGTACGAACGTCACCGGCTGCGCTCCGCGGCGACGTTGCCACGGGGCGTGTGTGACCGGAAACTTAGCGACAGGCTCCGCTGACCGGAAGAGCCTGTCCAGAATCCGGGCAAAGGCGGGTCGGTTCGCCCGGCCGACGGAGAGAATCGCGGGCCCTTTCGGACTTCCGTCCCTGGACGAGGGGACCTTCGCCGCGCCGCACGGGCGTCCGGCGGGCATACATTGCCCCCATGGCATCCGGCATAGCACTCGGACTCGGCACGCTCGGAACGCTCGGACAGCACGGAGCGCTCGGAGCGAAGGCGCACGCGGCGGCGGGCACCAGCGCGTCGCTGCCCTGGGTGCTGGCCGCGCTGCTGGTGACGCTCGCCGCGGCGGCGGGGGTGGCCTGGGCCGCGCGGCGCCGCACGCCGTAGAGGCGCGAGGCAGCGGCGCGAGGCGGAGGCGAGGGCGCGGGGCCGCACACGGGGCCCCGCGCCGAGGGTCACCTCATGTGACGGGTCACTTCATGCGCGTGGCCCACTCGCGCACCTTGTCGATGCGCTGACGGATCTGGCCCGCCGTGGCCTCCGCGCTCGGCGGGCCCCCGCACACGCGGCGCAGCTCGGTGTGGATCACGCCGTGCGGCTTGCCGCTCTGGTGCACGTACGCGCCCACCAGCGTGTTGAGCTGCTTGCGCAGCTCCAGCAGCTCCTTGTGCGTGACCACGGGCCGCCGGTCCGCGGGCAGTTCCAGCAGGTCCGCCTCCTCGGCGGGGCGCTTCTTGCTGTGCGAGATCTGCCGGGCCTGCCGCTTCTGGAGCAGCATCTGCACCTGGTCGGGCTCCAGGAGGCCTGGGATGCCGAGGTAGTCCTGCTCCTCCTCGCTGCCCGGGTGCGCCTGCATGCCGAACTCGGCGCCGTCGTACATCACCCGGTCGAAGACCGCGTCGGACTCCAGCGCCTCGAAGGGCAACTGCTCCTGGTCGCCGGTGTCCTCGTCCTGCTCCTTCTCCGCCTCCTTGAGGAGCTCGGCCTCCTCCGCGTACGGGTCCTCGTCCTTGTCCTTCTTCGGCTTGTCGAGGACGTGGTCGCGCTCCACCTCCATCTCGTTGGCGAAGCTCATCAGCATCGGGATGGTGGGCAGGAAGACGGAGGCGGTCTCGCCGCGCCGCCTGGACCGTACGAAACGGCCTACGGCCTGCGCGAAGAACAGCGGCGTGGAGATGGTGGTGGCGTACACGCCGACCGCGAGGCGCGGCACGTCCACGCCCTCGGACACCATCCGGACCGCGACCATCCAGCGGTCCTCCGACTGCCGGAAGTCCTCGATCCGCTGCGAGGCGCCGGTGTCGTCGGAGAGGACGACGGTCGCCGCGTGCCCGGTGATCTCGCGCAGCAGCTTCGCGTACGCGCGCGCCGAGTCCTGGTCGCTGGCGATGACCAGGCCGCCCGCGTCCGGGATCGCCTTGCGGACCTCCGTCAGCCGGTGGTCGGCGGCGCGCAGCACGGAGGGCATCCACTCGCCGCGCGGGTCGAGCGCGGTGCGCCACGCCTGGGAGACCGCGTCCTTGGTCATCGGCTCGCCGAGCCGCGCCTCGATCTCGTCGCCCGCCTTGGTGCGCCAGCGCATGTTGCCGCTGTACGTGAGGAATATGACGGGGCGCACGACGCCGTCGGCGAGCGCGCTGCCGTAGCCGTAGGTGTAGTCGGCGACGGAGCGGCGCACGCCGTCCGCGTCCTCGCCGTACTCCACGAACGGGATCGGGTTGGTGTCCGAGCGGAAGGGCGTGCCCGTGAGGGCGAGGCGGCGCGTGGCGGGCTCGAACGCCTCCAGGCACGCCTCGCCCCAGGAGCGGCTGTCGCCCGCGTGGTGGATCTCGTCGAGGATGACCAGCGTCTTGCGCTGCTCGACGCGGTTGCGGTGCAGCATAGGGCGGACGCCGACGCCCGCGTAGGTCACGGCGATGCCGTGGTACTCCTTGCTCAGCGGGCCCGCGCTGTACTCCGGGTCCAGCTTGATCCCGATCCGGGCCGCGGCCTCCGCCCACTGCTTCTTCAGGTGCTCGGTGGGCGCGACGACCGTGACCTGCTGCACGACGTGGTGGTGCAGCAGCCACGAGGCGAGCGTCAGCGCGAAGGTCGTCTTGCCGGCGCCGGGGGTGGCGACGGCGAGATAGTCGCGCGGCTGCTGGTCGAGGTACGCCTCCATCGCCCCCTGCTGCCAGGCGCGCAGCTTGCCTGCCGTGCCCCACGGGGCGCGGCCGGGGAAGGCGGGCGAGAGGTGGTGGTTCGAGGAGGGGGTGGTGGTAGTCACGGTCTCCGTCGGGGTCGGCGTCCGCGTCGGCGCTCGCGAGGGTGCGCGTATCGCGTGTCGCGGTCTCACGTCTCACGTCTCAAACGGTCAAAGCAACCGCGTCAGCCTACCCGTGCCACGGCACGCGCTTCCGGCTGAGGCACGGACCGCGGCACCGGGTGCGACTCAGCTCACACCATGTGCGTACGTCGAGTGGCGGGGTGGTCACGGGGACGGCAGCGGTGACCGTCGCCGCCGCCGTCGGCCCGTCATGCCGTGAGCAGGACGCCCGCGTACGAGACGCCCGCGATGACCACCCACGAGCAGAGCCCCAGTGCGGCGACCCTGCCGCCCGTACGCGCGAGTGAGGGCAGGTGCACCGCGCTGCCGAGGCCGAAGAGGGCTGCGGCGAGCAGCAGTTCCTGCGCGAACTGCGCGGCGTCCAGGGCCGCGCCCGGGAGCAGCCCCGTGGTGCGGAGGGCGACCATGGCGAGGAAGCCGAGGACGAAGAGGGGCACGAGGGGCGGGCGCTTGGTACCGGGAGCGGTGGCCGCGTGCGCTTGCGCGTCCCGGTGCGTGTGCCGGTGCCGGTTGCGTACGGACAGCGCGACGGCCGCCACCAGCGGCGCCAGCAGCGCCACCCGCATCAGCTTGACGAGCACGGCCTGGCCCAGCGCGTGCGGCCCCGCCGTCTGCGCGGTGGCCACGACCTGCCCGACGTCGTGCACCCCGGCCCCGACCCAGCGCCCGAACTGGCCCGCGTCCAGGCCCAGCGGCTGGTGCAGCAGCGGCAGTACGGCGATGGCGAGGGTGCCGCACAGCGTGACGAGGGCGACGGAGGTCGCCACGTCGCGCTCGTCGCTCTCGCGCACCTCGCTGACGGCGCCGATGGCCGAGGCGCCGCAGATCGAGTAGCCGGTCGCGATGAGCAGCGGCTGGTCGCCTGGCAGTCCGAGCCTGCGGCCGAGCCACAGCGTCCCGGCGAACGTCGCGGCCACGACGACGGCCACCATCGCGACCGTCGACCAGCCGATGCCCAGCACGTCGCCGACGCTCAGCTTGAGCCCGAGCAGCACGATGCCGACGCGCATCAGCCGCTTCCCGGCGAGGGAGAGGCCGGGGCGCGCGGGGCCCCGTACGAGGGCGCGGGCGCCGGGGAGGTGCGCGGCGCCGATGCCGAGCACCACGGCGGCGGTCAGCATGGGCACGGCGGGCACCAGCAGGTGCACGGCCGCCGCGACGGCCACCCCCGCCGCGGCGAGCGCCAGTCCGGGGAGCGGCCCGTGGCCGTGACGCGGGGCTGCGGGCTCGCGGGACGCGGGCTCGCGGGGCGGGGCCTTGCGGAGCGGTGCGGGGGCCGTCGCGCCCGTGCGGCGGCCGGTTCCGGTTCCGGTTCCGGGGCGCTCCCCCAGGAGCGCCATCAGCGGTCGGCCGGAAGCTCGTAGACGCGGCGGACGCTGGTGCCGAGGCGAGATATGTCGGCGCCGTAGATGTGGAGGGAGATGGCCTTCTCCTGGCAGCCGTTCCACACCCGGTGGATGTCACCGGGCGGCGCGAACCCGCAGACGGCGCCCCGCGGGTTGACCACCTCCTCGGTCGCGACGAGCCGCGCGCCCGCTCCGCCGGGCTCCGGTTCGGCGGGGAGCAGCCGGTAGCGGCGCTCGTGCTCCTCGCCCTGGTGGACGCCGGTCACGCACCAGGAGACGTGGTCGTGGACGGCCGTCATCTGCCCCGGCAGCCACACGAGCGCGACGACCGAGAAGCTGCCGTCGGGTTCGGCGTGCAGCAGGTGCTGGCGGTAGTGGCCGGGGTCGCCCTCGGTCTGGCCCGGGGTGAGCAGGCCTGTCGTGCCCAGGTGCGGGGCCAGCTTCTCGCCGACGAGGTACGCCGTGACGTCCGGGGGCAGACCACGTCCGACGGCTGCGCGCACGTCCTCGACGAGGGCGCGCAGGCGCGGGCTCGTGGCGGGGGCGGTCGTGGGGTTCGTCGAAGTGGCCATGCGGGCAGATTCGCGCCGCCCGATCCATTACGTCCAACGACGATTCCTTGGCTTCCCCCTCACCCACGCTTATGCGTCCCCTCCGGCGCGACGGGGATCTCTAGCAGCCCACGCGGTTGGCGGAGACCGTTTTCAGCTCTTCGAGGACCAGCGCCGTCGCCGGTATCTCCAGGTGCTCGCGCAGCACATACGCGGAGACCTGACGCCGCGACGCCGGTTCCAGTGCGCGCCCCTGGACCTTCTGGTGGACGAGGAACGACAGCACGAGCCCCGGCATCATCGCGATCCCGAGCCCCTCGGCCACGAGGCTCTGGACGACGAGGTTGTCGTCCGTCGTGAAGGCGATGTCAGGCGCGAAGCCCAGCTCGGCGCACTCGTGCAGGAAGTTGGCCCGGCACCGCAGGCATCCCGCGATCCACCGCTCCTCCGCCAGCTCGCCCAGCTTGACGGCACGGCGCCGCGCCAGCGGATGCCCGGCGGGCATCAGGACGGTCAACTGGTCCTCCATCAGCGGGATCTCGACCAGTTCCTCGGGCACCTGCTCCCGCAGCCCGGGGTACGTGAACGCGAGCGTGATGTCGCACTCGCCGCCCACCACCCGCTGGAGCGAGTCCGGCGGCTCCCCCTCCTGGAGTTCGACGCGCACGCCCGGATGGTCGACGGCGAGCCTGGCCAGCGCCTCGGGCACCAGCGTGGCCCCCGCGCTGGGGAACGCGCACACCCGCACCCGCCCGGCCCGCAGCCGTGTGATCGCCGTCATCTGCTGCTGCGCCGCCGACATGCTGTCGAGGATCACCCCGGCGTGCCGGGCCAGCGCCTCCCCCGCCTCCGTCAGCCGCATGCGGCGCCCGACGCGCAGGAACAGGGGCGTGCCGACGGACCGCTCCAGCGCCTTCATCTGCTGGGTGATCGCGGGCTGGGTGTAGCCGAGGGCTCGTGCGGCGGCGGAGTAGGAACCGGCCCGCACCACTTCGTGGAACGTCCTGATGTGCCGCGAGTCGAACATGGCTGAACCATAAGCGGATTTTGGGAAGACTCAACACCTACCCTCGGCCAGCTTTTGGATCATCGCTCCTGCCCCAGAGGTCACGGGAACCCCTTGCGTCGACGTACGCCCCCTTCCTCACCCCGGTCTTTGCTGGCAGCATCGGCCTGGCCCGTACGCGGGCGTAACCCCCCACACAACAGGCCGCGAACCAGCGGCCGAACATGAGGAGTTCTGAGTTGCGAGGCACCCCTCACATAGCCAGTCGCACATCCGGCGTCAGCACGCACGCCGACGGCAAGCGCGCTGACGGCACGCGGATCACGCGGACGCGCAAGCGCACCCTCTCCATGGCAGCGGCGGCGGCGATGGCGCTGACCGCGGGCGGCCTGGGCCTCACCCAGGCGACGGCGACGACGACAGCCCCGCCCCACGCGGCGGCCGCCCAGGCCGCGCCCGACATCTCCGTCGAGAAGGTCCAGGGCCATCTGACCGAGTTGCAGAAGATCGCCGAGGCCAACGGCGGCAACCGCGCGCACGGCGAACCCGGCTACAAGGCGTCCGTCACCTACCTCCAGGAGAAGCTGGAGGCGGCCGGGTTCACGACACAGGTGCAGGAGTTCACCGAGGGCGGCGCGACGGGCTACAACCTCGTCGCGGACCTGCCCGGCGGCGACGAGAACAACGTCCTGATGGCGGGCGGCCACCTCGACAGCGTCACCGAGGGCCCCGGCATCAACGACAACGGCACCGGTTCCGCCACCCTCCTGGAGACGGCCCTCGCCGCCGCCGACTCCGGCTACAAGCCCACGAAGCATCTGCGGTTCGCCTGGTGGGGCGCGGAGGAGCTGGGGCTCGTCGGCAGTACGGAGTACGTCAAGAGCCTGTCGGACGACGACAAGTCGAAGATCAACTCGTATCTGAACTTCGACATGACCGGCTCCCCGAACCCCGGCTACTTCGTCTACGACAGCGCGAACGAGCCCGAGGGCTCGGCCGACGTCCAGAAGACCCTCACCGGGTTCCTGGACGAGGGCGGCGTCGAGGCCGAGGCGACCGACATCAACGGCCGCTCCGACCACGCCGCCTTCTCGGAGGCCGGCATCCCCAACGGCGGCATCTTCACCGGGGCCGAGGAGATCAAGACCGAGGCCCAGGCGCAGAAGTGGGGCGGCGAGGCGGGCAAGGCGTTCGACCCCTGCTACCACGCCGACTGCGACACGACGGAGAACGTCGACGAGAAGGCGCTCGACGTGAACGCGGACGCCATCGCGAAGTCGGTGTGGAAGCTGTCCGAGTGACGAGGTGACCCCGGCGCCGGGCCGCCGGCGCGACGGTTCGACGGCGCGACGGCGCGACGGCGCAGCACAGAAGTGTGGCCTCCCCGGTCAGGTCGGGGAGGCCACACCCGTCACCGGCCACACCGGCCCCTTACGCGGCCCGCGGCCCGTCGCGCCCAGGTCACTTGCGCAGGCGGCCCGCCACCACGATGCCCAGCGCCGCAACGGCAGCCGACAGGATGTAGACCGCGACGAACGCCGCCGGCTGGGCCCCGCCGCCCGACGCCGCGTGCGCGGCGGCCTCGGAAGCGGAGGGGGAAGCGGAGGCGGTCGCGGAGTGCGCCGTGCTGACCGCGCCGCCCCCGAAAGCGGCGAACGCGGCGCCGGTGGCCGCGAGCAGCAGGACGTTGGAGAGGCTGTCGGACATCTGGAGCGAGGACGAGTTCTTGCCGGTCTCCTCGGGCGCGGAGAGCTGGAGGAGCAGCACGCTGGTGGACGAGATCACCAGGCCCATCCCGTAGCAGCCCACCGCCATGGCGACGGCCAGTGTCCACACGGGAACGCCGTCGGCCAGTACGGCGGGCGTGTACGCGATCGACGCGGTCACCAGCACCATCCCGAACCGCGTCAGGCGCTCCCTGTGCGGCGTGAGGCGGGGCCGCGACTGGGTGAACGAGCCCAGGGCCCAGGTGGCGCCGCCCGCGGCGAGGGTGAGCCCGGCCATGGTCACCGACAGGCCGCGCTGGGTCACGAGCATGAGCGGGATGAAGCTCTCGGCCACGACATAGGCGCCCGCCGCCATGCCGCGCAGCAGAACGACGGCGGGCAGGCCGCGCGCGGCCCGGTAGGTGCCGGGCGGGAGCAGCCGGAGCACGGCGGGCACGAGCAGCACGGCGCCGATGACCACGGGGCCGAGGGAGAGGATCGTCAGCTTCTGCGCCCCGTACTGGATCAGCCCGGCGCCCGCGGCCACGGCGAACGCCAGCCGTATTCGCCCCCGGGCCCGGGGGCTCCCGCCCACGGCGCCTGTTGCGGTGCTCGCGGTGGCGGTGCTTCCGGTGGCGCGGCGCAGCGTGGGGAGCATGACCGCGAGCGGGAGCAGGACGAGCACGGGGATGCCGAGGAACACCCAGCGCCAGCCCAGCTGCTGGGTGACGGTGCCGGAGATGAGGGGCCCGACGACCGACGGCACCACCCAGGCCGCCGCGAAGGACGCCATGACCGTGGGCCGCAGCCGCTCGGGATAGGCGCGGCTGACGGTGACGTAGAGGGCCACGATCACCAGCCCGCCCCCTATGCCCTGCGCGGCGCGGCCGAGGACGAAGACCCACATCGCGGTGGCCGTGCCGGACAGCAGCAGCCCGGCGGCGAACGCCGCGATTCCGGTACCGAGCGGGGCGAGCGGCCCGCTCCTGTCGTTCCACTGCCCTGAGACGACCATGCCGAGGAGGCTGGTGGTGAAGTACGCGGAGAAGGCGAAGGCGTAGACGGAGATCCCGTTCAGTTCCTGCGCCGCGACGGGCATGGCCGTGCCGACGGCCGTCGCCTCGAAGGCGATGAGGAGGACGACGGAGACGATGCCGAGCGTCAGCGCGCGGTAGCTGCGGCTGAGCACGGTCTCCTGGCCGACGGGGCCCGGGGCCGGGGCCGAGGCCGGGTCCGGAAGCGGATCTGGAAGCGGATCCGGAACCTCCGGGACCGTCGGCACGCCCTCGATGTCGCCCTTGCTCGCGGAGTCGACGGGCCCTTCCACGCCGTCCACGGTGTGCTTCGCGTCGGCACCCACATCCTCAAATGCACCCATGAGCCTTACGGTAAGTGCCGAAACCCGCGTTGGCCCCTGTCGGGGGACGGTGATCGCCTCATCCGCTGGGCCTACGTCCCGATGGCGGACGGCGTCCTCCAGGGCAAGTGGGGCAGGCTGGAAGACATGCCCCACTTCTCCTCGTACGACGGAGCCGAACTCGCCTACCGCGTCCTCGACGACACCTCGGACCACCCCGACGCACTCGCTCGGCCGCCCCTGGTCTGCCTCGCGGGCGGCCCGGCGCGCGACGCGGAGTACCTGGGCGACCTCGGCGGACTCAGCGCACACCGTCGGCTGATCGTCCCGGACGCGCGGGGCACGGGCGCGTCCCCGGCTGCCGCCGACCCCGTCGCGTACGCGTTCCCGCACCTGGCCGAGGACGTCGAAGCCCTGCGCACACACCTGGGCCTGGAGCGCTTCGCGCTGCTCGCCCACGACGCGGCGACGGCCACGGCCCAGGCGTACGCGGCCAGCCACCCGGAAACCCTCAGCCACCTCGTCCTGCTGAACCCCGGCTCACGCCTCCAGGGCGAACTCCCGGACGACGCCCGCGAGATCTTCGAGTCCCGCGCGGCCGACGAGGACTGGTGGGAGGAGGCGTACGTCGCCGTCCAGCTCCTCCAGCGCGCCGACGACCTCGACGAGATCCGGCGGCTGCTGCTGCGGGCCGCGCCCATGGCGTACGGCGCGTGGGGCGCGGAACAGCGGGCCCACGCGGAGTCCGAGGGCGAACAGCTCAACCCCGTCCCCCGCGCGGGCTTCTGGCAGGGCGTCGACGACCCCACCCGGCTGGCCCTCCTGGAACGCCTGAGCGCCGTGAAGGCGCCCGTCCTCGTCGTCACGGGCGCCCTCGACGCGGTCACCGGCACCCACGCGGGCGACGCGGTCGCCTCCTCCTTCCCCCACGCCCGGGTCCACCTCCTGCCCGGAGTGGGCCACTATCCGTGGGTGGACGCGCCCGAGGCGCTGGTGGGGGCGGTGGAGGACTTCCTACGGGCGTAGGCCCCGCTCAGGCGCGCCACCGCCGCACGACCACAACGCCGGCTACGACCGCCCCGACGACGACCACTCCCCCGACCCCATACCCGACCCACTGCCCGGTGGACGTCCCGCCGTCTCCCCCGGACGCGGCAGCGGCCTGATCCGCCCCGGAACCCTTCCCGTTCTCCTTCTCCGCCCCACCGGACTTGTCGCCCTCGTAGTACGGCCCGGGCAACGGATTGGTCTTCGGATCCCCGGGGTCGCCGGGCTCGGCAAGAGCGATCCTGGGCCGCACGGCCCCATAGCCGCCCTCATCGGTACGCTCCTTGCCGCTCTGGGCCCCACCGGCGGTGCTCACCAAGACCCGCGTGACCTGGTTCGCGGTCCAGTCCGGGTGCTTGGACCAGATCAGCGCGGCGGAGGCCGACGCGATGGCGGTGGCGTCACTGGTGCCGTGGCTCGTGCAGACGCCAGAGCCTTCGGTGCAGGCGGCCACCATGTCCTTGCCGGGGGCGACAAGATCGACCTGTTCCCCTGTGACCGACTCCTTGGTCACCTTGGAGTCCTTGCCGATCGCGCCGACCCCGATCACGCCGGGCGTGGCTGCCGGATAGCCGACGGGGTTCATCACATCGCCCTCGTTGCCTACTGCGGCGAATACCAGCTTGTCTTTCGAGAGGGCGTACTTGACTGCGGCGGTCAGCTCTTTCGAGGTTCCCTCGGAGCCCAGGGAAATGTTGATGATCTTCGCTTCCGAATCGGCTGCACGCCGGATGGCAGGAGCGACTTTCTTGGGGAAGTTCTTCTCCGCCTCAGCCTGGTTCTTGCTGTCCTGAGTGCTGTCCTCCAGGCGGATCGGGAGAATCTTGGCGGCCGGAGCAAGGCCATAAGCGCCCTGGCCTTCGCTCGATTTGCCAGTTCCCGCGATCAACGCCGCCATGCTGGTGCCGTGGCCTCGAAGATCATCTTGGGCGTCGCCCGAACGATCCGTCATGTCTTCGCCCTTGAGCACCTGACCGCGAAGGTCAGGCACGGAGGCGTCCACGCCCGAGTCGATCACTGCGACCGTCACGCCCTCGCCCTTACTGGTCTTCCACATCTCCTCGGCGTGCATCGCGTCCAGATGCCACTGCTGGGACCGCACGCTCTCCGCGTGAGCAGGTGTCGCGGCCATACCAACGAGCAATACGCCGAGGCACCCGACGGCGGCCTTCCTCAGCCGCCCCGAGCGGAGATCCGTGCGTCCCATGCGTTCCTCTGACTCTCTTCCTACGCGTTCAGTCGACAACCGGAGGGGCAGCCCGCTGGCTCCTCGGCTGCTGCCACGTCTCTTCGTCCTCGACGAGGTAGTCGGGCCGCTCCCCGTTCTCCTCGCGCCGCTCCCCCGGCTTGCGCGGACCGCCAGGGCCACGAGTGAGGCCCGTACCGCCAGGTGTGAAGGGACGTCCTACGGCCGCACCGGGACGGGGCTGGGAACCCCCGAACGTGCCGCCCGGGCGCGTGGCGAGGGGACGCCCGCCGACAACACCGGGCTTGTTACCACCAGGACCGCCCATACCGGGAGCACCCGGCCTACCGCCCATCGCACCACGGCCCTGCTGTCCGGCCTCGCCGCCCACGACCGTGCCACGGGGCAGGCCACGTGGCGGCTGCCCATTGTTCGGGGTGCCGGGCCGACCGCCGTAGATCCCATTGCCGTCGCCCGGCATACGAACGCCGGGACGCGAGGGCCGCGACTGACCAGGAGTCGTTGCAGAGCGCCCCGTGCCCGTCACCGGCTTGGCGAACGGGGAGCGCGGCGAAGGCGTCGGCACACCCGGAATAGGCATGGGGCTGACTGGCGACGGCGGGTTGCTGGGCCCGTTCGGCGTCGGGGTCACGGGCGATGTGGTCGGAGGGTGCGGTGCGGTGACGCCCCCGTCGATGTTCGTGCCTACTTGATGGTCGGGGGTTTTGACATGAGACGACGGGATCGCGCTAGAGCTTCCGCTCTGGCCTCCGGGAACCCTTGCCGCGGAATTCGTTGAAGAGTCCGCGTTATTTGACGAAACCGGAGAGTCGTGAAGGCCGTCCGGTTTCGGCGGCATCATGCCTTTCGGAATCGGCGGAAACGTCGGCGGCTCCGAGGCGTTCATCACCATCGACGACATCGAGTACGACTGCGCCAGCTTCCGCATCTGCCGCACTGCTTCGCCGTGGTCGTCGTTGAGCTTGCTCTGCGCGTCGTACGCGGACGACTGCGAAGGGCCCGTCAGGACGCTGTTCGACCCGGGCGGGTCCGGCTGGCGGCTGGCAAGGCTCAGCAATCCGGCCGGGTTGTGCTTCAGATACTCGTCGAGGACGGCCTTCGAGGACGCCGAGTATTTCGGCATGTCCCGCTTCACCTCGCGCAGCGTCTGCGCCGCGTTCCGCAGGTTCTCGCCGGAGTTCTTGCTCAGGTCGGCCAGGCTCAGGGTCGCGCTGGACATCTGGATGACCCACGTGCGGAAAGAATCGCCGCCCTCGCTGTCCCAGTCGACCTTGTCCTTGCTCCGCTTGAGGTCGTCGCCGATCTCCTCGATCGTCTTGGCCGCCTTGACCAGCTTGGCACCGAGCCGCTCGGCCTTCTCCGGGTCGGCGCTCTCGATCATCTTCTCCATGTCCGGGTGACCCTTGGACTCGAAGTCCGTCTCCACGAACAGATCCTGGATCATGCGGGCCGGGTTCAGCGCAGAGAAGAACCCGTCGTCCCCACCGTTAGAGCCGCCCATTGGGCTGATCCTCCCTCATTTCCCTGTTCACCAATGGACCGCTACAGGCCGTACTTGTCCGGCTTTTCTTCCACCGGCTTCTCGCCGCCCTTGCCCTTGGGCTCGTCCTTGTCCGCGTACGGGTCGCGCTTCGGGTCGTAGTGGCGCTGGAGGTCGGACTGGATCTGCCACATGCGGCGCTGCGTGTCGAGGTCGATGTCGGTGTAGCCCCGGTGGGAGTGCTGCATCGCGATGGTCAGGCCGTCGATCTGGCCCGAGAGGAGGCGGGAGAGGGTCTCCAACTGGTCGTGGACCGTCTCGTAGGCGGTGTAGAGGCCGTGGGCCTCGCCGAAGCCCGTGCCCAGGTTGTTCGGGGCGATCCGGTCCCTGCCGATGCGCGTCGGCTCGGCCTCGGACTCCTTCAGTTCGTCGAGCAGCCGGTCCACCCGCTTCTTGAACCCCTGGAGGGATTCAAGCCCGGTCTTCAGCGAACCCGCCGTACCGGGCAGCCGTCCTTTTTCCGCGGCGGCGCGGCCCGCCTCGTCGTCCGGGACCCCCATGTCCATCCTCCCCGTTCACCGACTGTGAGCCGGTCACATCATCCAGCACACGTGTCACTGCGTACACGTTGATAACCACCGTAGTGACCGCCACTGACAGCCCGCCACCGCCCCGGCCAGTCTCCACCGGACCGCAACAACAGGCCACGTGGCAGGTTTTCAGCCACCGTCCTCGACGACAAGCGCCGGCACGAAGTGCCCCGTCACCCCTGGACCACGGCCGCCTGGGGCCGGATCGGGAGGCGGTTCACGGGGCGGCCCGTGGCCGAGCGGACCGCGGACGCGACCGCGGCCGGGGAGACGACGACCGGTACCGCGGACGCGGCCTTCGCGCCGAACGGCGCCACCACGTCCCGTTCCTCGACCAGCCTGACGATGCGGATGTCCGGCGCGTCCAGTGCCGTCGGCAGCGCGTACGCCGTGAGGTCGGGGTGCCGCACGACGCCGCGCGCCACGCGCAGGTGCTCCGTCAGCGCCGCGCCGACCCCCTGGGTGACGCCCGCCTCGATGCGGGCCCGCAACTGGCGCGGGTTCAGCACCCGGCCCACGTCCTGCGCCACGCACATCTCCACGACCCGCACCGAGCCCAGCTCGACGTCGACGTCGACGACGGCCCGTACCGCAGCGAAGGCCAGGCCCACGAACGCGTCGCCCTGGCCCGTCTCGTCCAGGGGCTCGGTCGGGTGGGGGCGGCACTGGGCCGTGGCCCACAGTTCCTTGCCCTCCAGGGCCTCGGCGACGGTGGTGGACAGGACACCGTCGTACGACGTGATCTTGCCGTCGGCGATCGACAGCAGCTCCGTCGACATCCCGAACTTCGCCGCCAGGGGCTGGAGGAGCTGCGTGCGCACCATCTTCGCCGCGCGTTCCACCGCACCGCCCGACACCCAGGTGTGGCGGCCCCGCGCCGCCGCGCCCGCCGGGGGCTGGTCGGTGTCCACCGAGGCGACGTGCACCTCGTCGATGCCGAGCGTCTCCTGGACGATCTGACGGGCCAGTGTCGAGAAGCCCTGCCCCGTCTCGACGGCGGCGCACATGACCG
This sequence comes from Streptomyces daliensis, assembly GCF_054782395.1. Taxonomy (NCBI): domain Bacteria; kingdom Bacillati; phylum Actinomycetota; class Actinomycetes; order Kitasatosporales; family Streptomycetaceae; genus Streptomyces; species Streptomyces daliensis. Next base: position 84,732 of record NZ_BAAGSO010000029.1, read on the forward strand.
TCGCCACGGAGCCGCTGACCTTGACCGTGGCCGTGGACACCTCGTCCGCGCCCTCGGCGCCCAGCATGTGGACCATGCCCAGCGCGTAGCCGACGCCCCGGCGCACCGCCGAAGGCTCGCCCGCGCCCTCCGGGCCGCCGGGCAGCAGCCAGTCGCGCTCGGGGCCGTCCTTGGGCAGCGCGGGCAGCGGCTCGTCGCGTACGGCTTGCAGCAGTTCGGCGACGGGCGCGGGGCAGGTGACCGTCTGGCCCGTGGGCAGGAGGTCGCCTGTGGCCATCGCGTTGCGCATGCGCAGCTCGGCCGGTTCCATGTTCAGCTTCGCGGCCAGCTTGTCCATCTGGCCCTCGTACGCCGCGCACACCTGCATCGCGCCCTCGCCGCGCACATGGCCCGAGGGCGGGTTGTTCGTGCGGACGGCCCAGCCGTCGATCACCGCGTGCGGGACGACGTAGGGTCCCGCGGCGAAGGAGACGGCGGCGGCGAGCGCGTCGGCCGAGGTGTCGGCGTAGGCGCCCGCGTCGAGCAGGATCTGCGCCTCGACCTTCAACAGCTTGCCCTCGGCGTCCGCGTGGTGGCGGTAGCGGAGCAGGGTGGGGTGCCGGTGCGCGTGGCCGAGGAAGGACTCCTCGCGGGTGGCCGCCATCTTCACGGGGCAGCCGGTCTTCATCGCGAGCAGCCCGAGCGGCACCTGCATGCCGGTGTCCTCGCGGTCGCCCATCGCGCCGGGCACCCCGGTCACGACGATCTTGACCTGCTCGGGGGCCAGCCCGAAGCAGGCTGCGGCCAGGTTCCGGTCGGTGTGCGGGTCGGTCGAGGCGGTGTAGATCTCCACGCCGCCGTCGGGGCGCGGCACCGCGAGCCCGGCCTCGGCGCCGATGGGCGCCGGGTCCTGACGGCCGATGCGGTACAGGCCCTCGACCACGATCTCCCCGGAGATGTCCGGGTCGCCGTAGCGGAGCGGGATGTGGCGGATGAGATTGCCGTCGGGGTGGAGGGGCTCCGACTCGAAGGACTTCTCCGGGTCGGTGACGGCCTCCAGCACCTCGTACTCGACGGCGATGGCCGCCGCCGCGAGCCGCGCCGCGTCGGGGTGGTCGGCGGCGACGGCCGCGATCGGCTCTCCGTAGTAGCGCACCATGTCCCGCGCGAACGCGGGCTGGTCGGCGACGCGGCGCCCGTGGCTCGCGTCCCCGGGGACGTCGAGATGGGTGACGACGGCCCGTACGCCCGGCATCGACTCCGCCGCCGACGCGTCGAGCGAGGTGATCCGCGCGTGCGGGTGCGGCGCCCGCAGGATCGCCGCCCACAGCAGGCCCTCGGCCCACAGGTCGGCCGCGTACGGGAAGGTGCCCTCGGTCTTGGCCGGGGCGTCGAGGGAGGGGACGGAGGCGCCGAGGCCGTGCGCCTCGGGGGCCGCGCCGAGCGAGGCCGAGGGCAGCGGAGTGCCTCCGGCTGGCGTTCCCCCCGTGGGGGTGCCCCCGGCCGGTGTGGCCGTCGTCGCGGCGCCGAAGCCGTCAGCCGTGTCCGTCATGCCGCCGCCCTTCCGTGTGTGCCGCCATGGGTGCGGGTGCGCGCTCCGCTGTACGTGGCGACGTACGTGCCGCCGTACGTGTCGCCGTAGGTGCCGGTCGCCGGGGCGTCCGTGCGGGCGCGGCCCGCGTCCTGCCGTGTCACGCTCCGCCTCCGTCGGGGAAGTGCGCGCCTCCCGTGCCGGGGCCCGCCTGGTGGGGGATCTGCGGCGCGGGACCGCCGTGGCCGTCCTGGCCCCCCTGGCCCTGGTACGGGCCGTGCTCGTACTCGTGACCGTGCCCGGCGTACTGGCCCTGGCCGTGGCCCTGGCCCTGACCGTGGGCCTCCGCCTCTTCCCTGGCCGCCTTCGCCTCGCGCTCGTCCACGACCGTCCGCACGGCGTCCAGCACCCCGCGGTAGCCGGAGCAGCGGCAGAGGTTGCCGCTGATCGCCTGGCGGGTCTCCAGCTCGCTGGGCGCGTGGTTGCCCTCCAGCAGGTCGTGCACCGTCATCGCGAGGCCCGGCACGCAGAAGCCGCACTGCACGGCGCCCGAGCAGGCGAGCGCGCGCTGCACGTCGGAGGGCGCGCCGTCCGTGGCGAGGCCCTCGACCGTACGGATCTCGCTGCCCGCCGACGTCGCGGCGGGCACCAGGCAGGAGGCGACGAGGCGCCCGTCGACCTGCACGGAGCAGGCACCGCACTCGCCCTGCGAGCAGCCGTCCTTGGCGCCCGCGAGGCCGAGGCGCTCGCGCAGCACGTAGAGGAGCGACTCCCCGATCCAGGCGTCGGTGACGGGCCTGTCCACGCCGTTGACGTGGAGGACGTAGGAGGTGTGCGGGTGTTCGTCGTCGAGCGCGGGCACGGCGTCGTGGACGAGGGACTGCTCGTCCTCCTCCGGCGCGGGCGCCTCCGCCTCGGGGACGGCCGCTTCCGGTTCCGCTACGTCCTGCTCCGCCGCTTCCGGTTCGGGCGCGGTGGACGCGACGGGCGCCTCCTGCGCGGGTACGGGCGCCTCCTGGGGCGGCGTGTTCGCCGTGTCCGGTGCGTCCGACGCGTCCTGCGCGGACTCCTCGGGCTCCGGGGCCCCCTCGGGGGCCGCCGACGACGTGTCCACCGGCCCCTCCTCGACGGGAGTCACGGGGTGCTCGGCGTGCCGCTCGGTGTCCAAGGGGGCCGCGGGTTCCGTTCCGGCGGGCGCGCCGGGCTCCGTTCCGGGTTCAGCCGGGGGAAGCGGCTGCTGCGGGTGCGGCGGCTGCTCGTCACCGGGCACAGGGGCAGGGGCGGGCGCTGGCACGCCGCCGCCCCAGTCCGCGCCGCTCACGGGCGCGGCGCCGGGCACGGCCGAGGCGCCCTGGTAGCCGTGCGCGTCCGGGCGGGTCGGGTCGCTCGACCACGCCTCGCCGACCGCGTGTTCGGGCACGGCGGGAGCGGGCGACGAGGTCGGTACGGAGGGGGTCCAGGGGATGCCGGGCCCAGCGGGGGGCCCGCTGGGGGCGCCCGGAGCTCCGACGGCCGCGTACGGGTCGGCGACGGGGCCGTGCCCCGGGTCGGGCGCCACCTCGGTGCCAGGCCCCGAGCCGGGGCCGGAACCCGGTCGGGGGTCCGAAGCGGAACCCGAAGCGGAAGCGGAACCCGGGTCCGGCGCCGCGTCAGGCGCCATCGCCTCGGCCGGAGGCGGCCCCTGCTCCTGGCCCGCGCCGTCCGCACCTGCCTCCGCACCTGCCTCCGCACCTGCCTCCGCACCCGCGTCCTGCGCCGGGGGCATGGGCTGCGGCGCGGTCCCGGGGGCCCCGGCTGCGGCGTCGTCACCGGCCGGTCCCGCCTCGTACCGCACCTGACGGCGCGCGTGCGCCTCCGCGAGCTGCGACTGGTCGGGGGCGCCCGGCTGCTGCGGAGCGGTGGAGACACCCTCGGGCGGGGTGCCGCCGCCCGTGCCGAGCGGGCGGCGTGTGCGCGCCTCGTGGGAACCCGCGAGCGCGGCGGCAGCGCCCTGCCCCATGGCCGCGGCCACGGAGCCCGCACCCGCTGCCCCGTGCGCCTCCGCCCGAGGCTGCTGGGACTGCTGAGGCTGCTGCGGGTGTCCCGGCTGCTCGTGGTGCGGCTGCTGCCCGTAGTGCGGCTGCGGCTGCGCCTGCTGCTGCTCGTGCTGGTACTGCGACGGTTCTTGCGCCTGCTGCGCCTGCTGCTGGTACGGCTGCGAGGGCTGGTACGGCAGCGACCAGTGTCCCGTCGCCGCCGGGTCCGTCGTCGCCCCGAACGTCAACGGCGACCCGCCGGAGCCGGAGCCGGAGCCCGCCTCGGCGCCCGGACCCGCGTACTGCGCGCCCGCGTAGCCCTCGGCGCCCTGACCGCCGGGCGCACCGGGGCCGGGGCCGTTCGCGTACTCGACGTGGCCCGCCGGGCCGCCGTAGTCCGCGCCGCCCATGCCGCCCGCGCCCATGCCGGACGGGCCCAGGTCGGCGGCACCCGGATCGGCGGAGCCCGGGCCCGGGTGCGGCGAGGGGTCTATCGGGGGCGGGGTGTAGCCGCCCTGTCCTGTGCCGGGCGCGGCGAGCGGGTCGGCGTACGGACCGGCCGTCGGGTCGCCGGGGAAGCCGTTCGCGGGGAGCTGGACGAAGCCGGTGGCCTCGGCGTCGTAGTCGGTGCCCCAGCTCACCATCGGCGTCGGCGCGTACGTCCCGGCACCGCCCTGGCCCTGGTGCTGGCCCTGCCCGTAACCGTGCCCGTTCCCGTAGCCGTGCCCGCCGTCTTCGCCCCGGCCACCGGTGTCGTAACCCTGGCCGTTGGTGTCGTATCCGCGGCCGTTCGTGTCGTAGCCCTGGCCGTTGTCGTGACCGTGGCCGTTTCCGTACCCGGCGTCTCCGTACCCGGCGTCGTGGCCGTTGCCGTTGCCGTGACCGTTGCTCATGAGAGTGCCCTCCCGAGTCCTCGGCGGGCCAATGTGGCCACCGTACGCCGCAAGTGCAGCGCCGCGGGCGGAAGTGCGGGAGCCTCCCCGCCCTCCTCGGCGGGCGCGGGGTCCGGGATGCAGGCCATGGCGACGTAGTCGCCGAAGGCGTGCAGCGCCTCCCGTGCCAGGCCGCGCTGCCCGTCCCAGTCGATCAGGGAGGCGATCCAGCGCTCGGCCTCCAGCGGGCGCAGCGGCATCGGCGCGACGGCGCCGACCGCGCAGCGCACCCCGCGCCGCGCCGGGTCCAGCACCACGGCGACCGAGGCGAGCGCGCGCGCCGGGCCGGTGCGCCCCGTGGACTTCAGGAAGGTCTGCGGCGCGTGCAGCAGCGGCACCCGCACAAAACCGACGATCTCGCCCGGGCTCAGCATCTCGACGCCCGCCAGCAGATGGCTGACCGGAATCTCGCGCCTGGCGCCCTCGGCCCCCGCGATGACGAGCGTGGCCTCCAGCGCGGCGAGCACGGGCAGCGTGTCACCCGTAGGGGCCGCGCTGACGATGTTGCCGCCGAGCGTGCCCGCGTTGCGGATCTGGGGTGGGCCCGCGGCGCGGGCGCTGGCCGCGAGCGCCGGGATGAGCGCGGCGAAGTCGGGACGGCCCATGCGTGCGAGGGTCAGGCCCGCGCCGAGCAGGGCGTGTCCGTCGAGGTACTGCCAGCCGCGGATCTCGCTGATCCGGCCGAGGCCGACGAGCGCCGCCGGGCGGAGCTGACCGGAGTTCACGCCTGTCATCAGGTCGGTGCCGCCCGCGACAGGCACCGCCGCGGGCACGGCTTCGAGCGCCGCCACGGCCTCGTCGAGCGTGGCCGGCAGCATGACGGACGGCACGGCCCGTGTTTCCTGCGGCGCATGCTGTGCGTGCGTGCTCAATCCCGCTGCCCCTTCCCCGATCGCCCCGGCTGCCGTGCCCGTACGGTACGTGCTCACAGCCCGGACGTGGCAACTCTGGCACATCTCACGGGCCCGCTGACGCGAGGGTCCGGGAAGGGTGGATCCGTCGCTGAGGTCGCGCTCGCCCGTGTCGTCCCTACTGTCCAGCTCGCCCGTCTCGTCACGGTCGTCGGTCTCGCGCGGCGCGGCGGGCGGCGCGTCGGCCGGACCGGTCCTGCCGCCCCGTCGGCCCGAACTCCCGCCCGCCGCCGCGCTTCAGGGCCCGCGCGCCGAGCTGACCGGCGCCGCGGTCGCGCGACGGGAGGCGTGCGCCGGGCGCCCGGCGCGCGCGGACTGGGGGAATCTTGTACGCAATTCGGGCACATGCTCCCCACGTTCCCAGGGGCGGCCCGGAGGGGGCCGCCCCTTCGGCGGGGCTCACACGATCGGGGGCGGCCCCTCGATCGGACGTCCGAGGATGCCGGGGCGCCGCTGCCAGGGCCTGGGCCCCGACGGCGGGCGGTAGTCGACGCCCAGCGCGTCGAGCCGCGCGTAGTGGCCCCCGGTCATGCGCCGCTCGAAGTCCGCGAAGTCCCGCTCGGCGGGCGCGGGGAGCGGCGACCAGGCGACCTCGGCCAGCGCGGCGAGGCGCGGGAAGACCTGGTAGTCGACGCGCTGCTGGTTCTCGGTGCACTCGGTCCACATGTTCGCCTGCGTGCCGAGCACGTGCCGCTCCTCGGCCGTGCCCGCCAGCTCGGGCGGCACGGGTTCAAAGTGGTAGACGTCGCGCAGGGTCCGTACGAAGCCGATCGGCACCGGCTCGTCGGCGCCGCCGTCCTGGCGGTGGTCGAAGTAGACCTGCTGCTCGGGGCACATGACCACGTCGTGTCCAGCGCGCGCTGCGGCGATCCCGCCGCGGTAGCCGCGCCAGGAGGAGACCGCCGTGCCGTCGGCCAGGGCGCCGCCCTCCAGGATCTCGTCCCAGCCGATGAGGCGCCGCCCGCGCTCGGCGAGCCAGCCGGCGAAGTGCCCGGTGAACCAGGACTGGAGGGCCTCCTCGTCGGGCAGGCCGAGGTCCGCGACGCGCTTCCGCGCGGCGTCGGACTCCCGCCACTGGCTCTTGGGGCACTCGTCGCCACCCAGGTGCACATAGCGGGACGGGAAGATCTCCAGCAGTTCCTCCAGCACGCCCTCGTAGAAGCGCAGGACGGTGTCGCTGGGGGCCAGCACGTTCGGGCTGACGCCCCATTCGGACCACACCTCGAACGAGGTGGTGTCCACCACGTCGGTGTTGCCCAGCTCGGGGTAGGCGGAGATGGCCGCCTGGGAGTGGCCTGGGATGTCGATCTCGGGGACGACGGTGATGTGGCGTTCGGCCGCGTACGCGACGATCTCGCGCAGGTCCTCCTGCGTGTAGAAGCCGCCGTGCGGGCGCTCGTCCCAGATGTCGGAGGCCCGGTGGCCGACCTTCGTCCTGGCCCGCCAGGACGCCGTCTCCGTCAGCTTCGGGTAGCGCTTGATCTCGGGGCGCCAGCCCTGGTCGTCGGTCAGGTGGAGGTGCAGCACGTTGAGTTTGTGCGCGGCGAGCAGGTCCAGGTAGCGCAGCACGCCCGCCTTGGGCATGAAGTGCCGGGCCACGTCCAGCATGAGGCCGCGCCAGTGGAAGCGGGGCGCGTCCTCGATGACGCAGTGGGGCAGCGGGCGCGCGGGGGCCGCTCCGGCACCCTCGCCCGTCGGCGCCGAGGTGCGGCGGAACTCGTCGGGCCCGAGGAGCTGTTTGAGGGTCTGCCGCGCCCAGAAGAGCCCGGCCTCGTCGCCGCCGGTCACGGTGACGCCGTCGCCGTCGACGGTGAGCCGGTACGCCTCGGGGCCCAGGGCGCTGTCGGTACGGGTGCGCACCTCGCCGGGGCGGCCCTCGTACGGGTATGTGCCGCCCGTGTAGCGGGCGCTGCGGGGGGCCGGGAGCAGTGCGGGTTCGGCTGTCTCCGGCATGCGATCACCTTCGTCTCTCGGGGTGGTGTGGGGTGGTACGGGGACTCGACGGGGAGGTCAGTCCTTGACCGCGCCGCCGAGCCCCGAGACCAGCCTTCTGTGGACCAGCACGAAGAAGACCAGGACGGGGAGGGTCATCACCGTGGAACCGGCCATCACGCCGCCCCAGTCGGGGGTCTCCGTGTCGAAGAAGACCAGCAGGGCCATGGGGAGGGTGGAGTTCTCGGTCGCGGAGATGATGAAGGACTTGGCGAAGAGGAAGTCGTTCCAGGTGGAGATGAAGGAGAACACGCTCGTCGCGACCAGTCCGGGAAAGACCAGCGGAAAGAGGATCTGCCACAGGAAGCGGGTCCTGCTGGCCCCGTCGATGAACGCCTGCTCCTCCAGGGATTCCGGGACCGCCTTCACGAAGCCGCGCAGCATCCACACCGCGAACGGCAGCGAGAAGGCGAGGTGCGGAAGGATCAGCGAGACCAGTGAATTGAGCGCGCCGAAGTCCCGCATCAGGAAGAACATCGGGATCGTCAGCGCCTCGACGGGCACCATCTGCGCGGCCAGGAACATGATGAGCAGCGTCGTACGGAACCGGAAGCGGAAACGGGTCACCGCGGTCGCCGCGAGGAACGCGATCAGCGCGGAGGCGAGCACCACCGTTCCGGCCACGAGAAGGCTGTTGAGGAAGTAGCGGCCGAAGTCCTGCTGCTCGAAGACCCTGCGGAAGGCGTCGAGCGACGGATTCAGGGTCCAGGGCACGGGGCGGTCGGACTGGATCTCTCCCGCGGGCTTGAAGGCGGAGAGCACCATCCAGTAGAGCGGAAAGGCGACGACGAGCGCGACGAGGAATGCGGCGCCCTCGGCCGCCAGCCGCCAGGGCTTGCGGACCCACCGACGGCCGGTTCTTCCCCTCGTTCTGCCGACGGCCGCAGGCAGCCGCTCCGTAGCGCTCACAGCTCCTCCCCCTTGCCCCGCAGCAGCCGGAGATGGACGAGCGTGACGGCCAGCAGAATCAGCAGCATCACCACTCCGATCGCCGAACCGAGGCTGTACTGGGAGGAGGCGAACGCCTTCTGGTACGCGTACACGTTGAGCACCAGATTCTGTTTCGCGACGCCTCCGCCGCCCGTCATCACATAGATCTGCGTGAACACCTTGAAGTCCCAGATGACCGACTGGATGGTCACTACCACGAGAAGGGGCCGCAGCATCGGCGCCATGATGCTGCGCCAGGTGCGCCAGACGCTCGCCCCGTCCAGTGCGGCGGCCTCCAGAACCTCTTCCGGAATGGCCTTGATTCCCGCGTACATGGTCACCATGACCAGCGGAAAGGAGCACCAGACCACTTCGAAGAGCACCAGCGCGAAGGCGCTCATCCGGCCGTACGTCCAGGAGAAGTCCCCCAGGCCCAGCACCCGGTTGACGGGGCCGAAGTCGGGGTCGAAGAGAAACACCCACACCGTCGATCCGGTGATGGCCGGAGTGGCCCACGCGCCGAGCGCCGCGAGCATCAGCGTGAGCCTCGGCACGGCCCGTATCCGCGTGAGCAGGACGGCGAGCGAGCAGCCCACCGCGAGGGTGCCCAGAACGCACGCGGCGGCGAACAGGACGGTCGCCAGCAGCACGTCCCAGAACTGCGGGTCGCCGAACAGCTCCGCGTAATTCCCGAATCCCTGGAAGGACGTCGGCTTTCCGCCGCTGACCTGCGCCTGGGTGTATTCCAGGAACGAGATCAGGCCGAGCTGGTAAACGGGATAGACCAGCAGCCCGCCCAGCACCACGAGGGCCGGGGCGAGGTAGAGCCAGGGGGTCCACCGTCCGCCGCGCGCGGCGGCAGCGGCGGACGGGCGCGCGCGTGCGCCGTCGGAACGGCCTGGCGTGCGCCGTGGCCCCGGCCCCGGGCGCGCCCCACCGGACGCGCCCGACCCGGCAGGGCCGGCCCCCGCGCCCTTCCGGGGAAGGGCCGCGCCGATCACCTCGGAACCGCTCACTTCGCGAACGCCTCGTCCATCTTCTTCGCGGCGCCCTCCGCCGCCTCGTCCACGGACTTACGGCCGCTGGCGACCTCCTGGAACATCGTGGGCAGCACGAGCCCGGCGTCGATCTCGCCCCAGGCGGGCGACACGGGCACGAACTTGGCCCCGGCGTCGAGAGTGCGCACGAACGGCTTCACGAAGGGCTCGTCCTCGGCCGCCTGGGCGCGCGTGTCGGTGAACGTCGGCAGGAAGCCCATCGCGTCGAAGAGCCGCCGCTGGGTCTCCTTGCCCGCCAGTTCCTTCATCAGGTCCACGGCGAGGCTGCGGTGGTCGCTGCTCCTGAGCACGCCGACGTTGTTGCCTCCGGCGAACGCGGGCGCGATCTCGCCCTCGTCGGTGCCGGGGAGCGGGACGACGGCGTAGTCGCCCTTCACCTTCCCGTCTTCCATGGCCTGACGGTTGAAGTCGCCGCCGATGACCATCCCGGCCTTGCCCGCCGTGAACGCCTCGACGCTCTCGTTGCCGCCCATCTGCGCGCACTTGCCCGCCGGGCAGTTGTCGGCGCCGAAGAGGCCGGTGTACGCCTTGATGCCCTTCTTGGCGTCCGCGCTGTCGATGGCGGCGCTGTAGGCGCCGTCGCCCTTCTCTGTGGCCAGTTCGCCGCCGTTGGCCCAGATGAAGGGCATCGCGCCGTAGGTGTAGGCGCCGCCGACGGCCAGCCCGTACAGCGAGGGGCGCTCGGCGCGGATCTTCTTGGCGGTGCTCACGACCTCGTCGAGGGTCTTGGGCGCCTTGAGGCCGAGGTCGTCGAAGACGTCGGTGCGGTAGTAGAGGGCGCGGACGCCGACGAAGAGAGGCGCGCCGTAGACCTTGCCGTCCACGGTGACGGACTCCTTGGCCGCCGGGTCCATGTCCCCGGCCGCCTTCCACTTCCCGATCTCGCCCGTGACGTCGGCGAGTCCGCCGTCCGCGACGTATCCGGCGGTGTCGGTGTTGCCGTACTCGATGAGGTCGGGCGCGGACTCGGGGTCGTTCAGCGCGCCCTTGATCTTCTCGGCGCGGCTGTCAATGGGGATGTACTGGACGTCGACCTCGACGCCCTCGTGCTGCTTCTCGAAGTCCTTGACGACCGCGTCGACCACCCGCTCCTTGGGCTTGTTGCCGACCTCGCGGAAGAGCCAGACGCGTAAGGTCCCGCTCTTCTCGTCCTTCCCCGACCCGTCCCCCGACGTCGACGGGGCACACCCCGTCGCCGCCACCCCTGCCATGCCGAGTGCCACTGCGGACACGGCGAATCGTGCGAATCGTGCGGCCATTCTCACGGCGAGACCCCCAAGACTTGGGCGTTGCACCATACGCAACGCAAGTTTCGCTACGCACAACTTTGCAGGAGGCTACGAGCCCCCACGTCGCGCGGCAATAGGTCTCGACCAATTCGCGCCCACGACGTGACCGGCGGGACCTTGACCGGGGGTGCGACGGTCCGGGCCCGCACACACGACAGCGCGCCCCGCCCGCTCCCGTCGAACGGGAGGGGCGGGGCGCGCCGAGGAGCCTTACGCGGAGCCGCGGGGTGCGGATGCGGGAACTGAGGGGGGAGGGAGCAGCGGACGGGCTACTTCTTGCCGTCGCCCTTGCCGCCCTTACCGTCCTTGCCGTTCTTGTCCCCGCCTGCGCCCATGGTCTCGTAGATCTCCTTGCACATGGGACAGACCGGGTACTTCTTGGGATCGCGCCCCGGTACCCAGACCTTGCCGCAGAGCGCGACGACGGGGGTCCCGTCCATCGCGCTCGCCATGATCTTGTCCTTCTGGACATAGTGGGCGAACCGCTCGTGGTCGCCGTCGCCGTGTGACGTCTGCGGGGTCGGCTCGACCAGTGTGCCGGTGCCCGCCCCGCGCTCGGGCTCAAGAGTGCTCATGCATACCAAGCCTAATTCAGAGACGGATCGTCCGGATACGTGGCCACCATGGCCAGTTCGCTGCGCTGACGCCTCAGCACGGAACGCCACAGGCCCTCGGGCGAGGGCGAGGAGACATCTCCGGGCTCCGACTCGACGACGTACCACGCGCCCTCGGACAGCTCGTTCTCCAACTGCCCTGGACCCCAGCCCGCGTAACCGGCGAAGATGCGCAGCGAACCCAGCTCGGCCGCGAGCAGTTCGGGCGGCGCCTCCAGATCGACGAGGCCGATGGCGCCGTGCACCCGGCGCCAGCCGAGCGGCCCGTCGCCGCTCCCGGAGACGGCCTCCCCGCCGAGCGCGCCGTCCGCGTCCCCGTCCCCGTCCCCGTCAGGGGCGAAATCGGGGTCGAAATCAGGGCCGGAGTCGGGGTCGGCGCCGGATTCGGCGTCGCGACGTGGGCCGGCGCCGGCTCTCCCCGCCGCCTCCACCCGGTCGGCATCACCGTGCCCGGCGGGCACGACGGCCACCCCGAGCGCCGCGTCCAGGGACACGGGCCCGCCCTGGAAGACGACGCCGGGCTCACCGGCGAGCGCGGCCCAGGGTTCGAGGATGTCACCGACACCCACGGGCGTCGGACGGTTGAGGACCACTCCCAGCGACCCCTCCTCGTCGTGATCGAGGAGGAGCACTACCGCGCGGTCGAAGTTCGGGTCGGCCAGCACCGGCGTGGCCACGAGCAGCCGCCCGGTGAGCGAGGACACCTCGGTCATGCGCCAATGATCCCCCACCCGCGGCCCCCGCGGGGACCCAACCGCCATATCCGCCCGGCCGCCGTACCCGCCCGGCCACTCGGCATCCGCCCCCCGGCAACTCGACGGCACCCCTGACCCGGTGACAGCACGCGCACGCGCGGGAACCGTGGGCGATATTGCGTATCCGTGACGCGCTCACGAGGATTCCGGCCTTACGTAAACGGACCCACGTCCCCTTACGATTACCTTTTGTCCCAACCCGTCTTCAGGAACGCGGAGATCCATGACCGACGACGTCCTGCTTGTCCACGGCGGAACCCCGCTGGAGGGCGAGATCCGTGTCCGTGGCGCGAAAAACCTCGTGCCGAAGGCCATGGTCGCCGCCCTCCTCGGCAGCAGCCCCAGCAGGCTGCGCAATGTGCCCGACATCCGCGACGTGCGCGTCGTACGTGGCCTGCTCCAGCTTCACGGTGTGACCGTACTCGCCGGGGACGAGCCCGGTGAGCTGGTGCTCGACCCCTCGCACGTCGAGAGCGCGAACGTCGCCGACATCGACGCGCACGCGGGCTCATCACGCATCCCGATCCTCTTCTGCGGCCCCCTGCTGCACCGCCTCGGCCACGCCTTCATCCCGGGTCTTGGCGGCTGCGACATCGGCGGGCGGCCCGTCGACTTCCACTTCGACGTGCTGCGGCAGTTCGGCGCGACGATCGAGAAGCGCGCCGACGGCCAGTATCTGGAGGCCCCGCAGCGGCTGCGCGGCACCAAGATCCGGCTGCCGTACCCGTCCGTCGGCTCGACCGAACAGGTGCTGCTCACGGCCGTGCTGGCCGAGGGTGTGACCGAGCTCTCCAACGCCGCCGTCGAGCCCGAGATCGAAGATCTCATCTGCGTCCTCCAGAAGATGGGCGCGATCATCTCGATGGACACGGACCGCACGATCCGCATCACCGGCGTCGACAAGCTCGGCGGCTACACCCACCGCGCACTGCCCGACCGCCTGGAGGCGGCCTCCTGGGCGAGCGCGGCGCTGGCGACCGAGGGCAACGTGTTCGTCCACGGCGCGCAGCAGAAGTCGATGATGACCTTCCTCAACACGTTCCGCCGGGTCGGCGGCGCGTTCGAGATCCTCGACGAGGGCATCCGCTTCTGGCACCCGGGCGGCCCGCTGAAGTCCATCGCGCTGGAGACCGACGTCCACCCCGGCTTCCAGACCGACTGGCAGCAGCCGCTGGTCGTCGCGCTCACGCAGGCGACGGGGCTGTCGATCGTGCACGAGACGGTGTACGAGTCGCGCCTTGGCTTCACCTCGGCGCTCAACCAGATGGGCGCGCACATCCAGCTCTACCGCGAGTGCCTCGGCGGGTCCGCGTGCCGGTTCGGGCAGCGGAACTTCCTGCACTCCGCCGTGGTGTCGGGGCCGACGAAGCTCCAGGGCGCGGATCTGGTGATCCCGGACCTGCGGGGCGGATTCTCGTACCTCATCGCGGCGCTGGCCGCGCAGGGGACGTCGCGGGTGCACGGGATCGATCTGATCAACCGTGGCTACGAGAACTTCATGGAGAAGCTCGCCGAACTCGGCGCCAAGGTCGAACGCCCCTGACGGGCCCCTCCGCCCGACGCGTGCCGCCCGTACCGTCCGTAGTGCCCGTGCCGCCCGTCCCGCCCGTGCAGGTGGGGCGGGCGGCACGGCTTCGGAGCCCCCGCGCCGCGTGAGCGGGCCTCGTGGCCCACGGCCGTGCCCCGGCCGCACCGCAGGGCCACACGGAGCGCGCGAGGCCCGTGCGAGGGCCCTCAACGGCTCTCATGGGCCTCGCGCACTTCGCCCGGCCCCCTTGACAGCGCGCCTGAGCAGCGGGCCCGGACAGGACAGCACAAGGGGCGGCCACCCGGAGTCCGGGTGGCCGCCCCTGCTGTTGTCTGCGCCGGAGCGGCTGGCAGCCGCCCCGTGCCGCTTACTTGCCCTTCGCGGCTTCCTTGAGCTTGGAGCCCGCCGAAACCTTGACGCTGTACCCGGCCGGGATCTGGATCGGGTCGCCGGTCTGCGGGTTGCGCGCGGTGCGGGCGGCACGGTGCGTGCGCTCGAAGGTGAGGAAGCCGGGGATGGTGACCTTCTCGTCACCCTTGGAGACGACCTCGCCGACGGTGTCGGCGAGGGCGGCCAGAACGGCGTCGGCGTCCTTGCGGGTCACCTCGGCGCGATCGGCCAGAGCGGCCACCAGCTCACTGCGGTTCATAACTCGTTACTCCCGTGTTCTTCTTGCCGATGAGGCGTGAGATCGAAGCCGATGCTGCCAGGGCCCTCGGACAGTCCCCGGACCCGGGTCTCCCTTCAGACCCTCGCGCCCAGTGACGCATCCTGCCCCCACCTGCGGCGGGAAAGCCAATCCGGCACCCTTTGGGCAGCTACGGAGTCACACGAAAAGCGCCAGTGGCTCGCTGTGGTGACTTTCCATAGGCTTTGTCCGCCCGCAACCCTACGGGGGCCGTACGGGCGCCGCAGTCCGCGACGCGCCGTATCCCGCCGGGCTCCCACCGGGTACGCTTCGCCCTTTTCCGCCGCCCGCGCGCCCCGCACGCCCCTTCGCGGGACGCGAAACCGGGACTGGCCGCTACGGAGCGTGACGTGACGCCGCGTGACATCACGTCGCCGCCCCTAGGAGATCGCCTCGCCCGCCGCACGCGCGGCGTCGCGCACCGCGCCCGCGACCGCTCCCGAGACCTTCTCGTTGAAGACGCTCGGGATGATGTAGTTCGGGTTCAGCTCGTCCTCCAGGACGACGTCCGCCAGCGCCCGCGCCGCGGCGAGCATCATGTCGTCGTTGACGGTCCTGGACTGCGCGTCCAGGAGGCCGCGGAAGACGCCGGGGAAGACGAGCACGTTGTTGATCTGGTTCGGGAAGTCCGAGCGCCCCGTGGCCACGACGGTGGCCGTCTCGCGGGCGACGGCCGGATCGACCTCGGGGTCCGGGTTGGCGAGCGCGAACACGATGGCGCCCGTCGCCATCTTCGCCACGTCGTCCCCGTCGAGGACGTTCGGTGCCGAGACGCCGATGAAGACGTCCGCGCCGACGACGGCGTCCTTCAGGGTGCCGGTGACGCCCTCGGGGTTGGTGTTGTCGGCGATCCAGCCGAGCGCGGAGTCCGGGCCGACGCCGACGAGGTCCTCGCGGTCCGCGTGCACGACACCGTGGATGTCGGCGACGACGGCGTGCTTGACGCCCGCCTCCAGGAGGAGCTTGAGGATGGCCGTACCGGCGGCGCCCGCGCCGGACATGACGACGCGGATGTCCTCGATCCGCTTGTCCACGACGCGCAGCGCGTTGTAGAGCGACGCGAGGACGACGATGGCCGTTCCGTGCTGGTCGTCGTGGAAGACGGGGATGTCGACGGCCTCGCGCAGCCGCGCCTCGATCTCGAAGCAGCGGGGCGCGGAGATGTCCTCCAGGTTGATCCCGGCGAAGCCGGGGGCCAGCGCGCGGACGATCTCGACGATCGCGTCCGTGTCCTGCGTGTCCAGGCAGATCGGCCAGGCGTCGATCCCCGCGAAGCGCTTGAAGAGGGCCGCCTTGCCCTCCATGACGGGCAGCGCGGCCTGCGGGCCGATGTTGCCGAGGCCGAGCACGGCGGAGCCGTCGGTGACGACGGCGACGCTGTTGCGCTTGATGGTGAGACGGCGCGCGTCCTCGGGGTTCTCCGCGATCTGGGTGCACACGCGGGCCACGCCCGGGGTGTAGATCATGGAGAGGTCGTCGCGGTTGCGAATGGGATGCTTCGACGACATCTCGATCTTGCCGCCGAGGTGCATCAGGAACGTACGGTCCGAGACCTTGCCCAGAGAGACGCCCTCGATCTCGCGGAGCTTGGCCACGATCTCGTCCGCGTGCGCGGTGGAGGAGGCCGCGATGGTGACGTCGATCCGGAGCCGTTCATGGCCCGAGGCGGTGACGTCGAGGCCGGTCACCGAACCGCCCGACGACTCCACGACCGTGGTGATCTGACTGACCGCTGTCCCGCCCGCGGGGACCTCCAGGCGGACCGTCATCGAGTACGAGACGCTTGGCGCCGAGCTCATTGCCGACTTCCCTCTGCTTTCCCTTGTCGCGTGGTGACGCACACCGTCCTCCGACCGCGAGATCTGCGGCTCCAGAGGGGGCGCGTCAACAGATATTCCCACCTACCACCCGGTACGCGGTAACGCCCCTCTCCTTACGGAAAGATATTTCCACCATACGAGAGGGAGCCGAGGCAGCGGAACCCCCACCCCTTCGCGCGAAAAACGACACGAAACATCATCAATGCGCGGTTATCGCCGCCATGTCGCCCTAGGATCGCCCCCGCACACGCACATGTTCACTCACGGGAGACCAAGAAAATGGCTCAGGGCACGGTCAAGTGGTTCAACGCCGAGAAGGGGTACGGCTTCATCGCGCAAGAGGGCGGCGGGCCTGACGTCTTCGTGCACTACAGCTCGATCAGCGGCGAGGGCTACCGCAGCCTGGAGGACACCCAGCGCGTCGAGTTCGAGATCGCGGAGGGCCGGAAGGGGCCACAGGCCGAAGGGGTCCGCGTCGTCGGCTGAACGCCACGCATGGGGGGCCGATGATGTCGGCGGGCCGCGACTCCACTGGCGTGGCCCGCGTTTC
The DNA here is from genome assembly GCF_054782395.1 of Streptomyces daliensis. NCBI lineage: Bacteria > Bacillati > Actinomycetota > Actinomycetes > Kitasatosporales > Streptomycetaceae > Streptomyces > Streptomyces daliensis. The sequence goes on from NZ_BAAGSO010000029.1 coordinate 101,324, forward strand.
TCTTGCGCACCGCGGCCCTCGGAGATGGCGCCCGCGTCAGTCGTGCTCCCGGAGAGCGGCGATCAGGTGCCGCCCTTCCTTCGCCCCCCGGCGCATGAGGACGGCCGCCGTCGCGTGCAGTTCGTTCCAGGAGTGCGGGCGGCCGACCGCCGCCGCGTCGGGCACGCTCGCCACGGCCACCGAACCGGACCGTGCGGCGTCTCCGGCCCCGGCGAGCGCGTGTGCCAGGGCAGGCCCGGAACCAGGTCTTGTCCCGCCGGTACTCGTCCGGCAGCGCCGTCAGACCCACCGAGAGGTGATCCACGGCCGCCCGCCGGTCCCGCAGGTGCAGCGCGGCCATGCCCCGTTGCAGGGTGAACCAGTTCTCCCCGTAGAAGTACATCCACGGTGGCTCGTCCTCCGGGCGCTGCGCCGCACGACTGATCATTCTTGCGCCTCGTCCAGAAGCCGTACGGCGTCGTCGGCTTCACCGTTGCGCGCATGGCCTCGGCCTGCCATCTGCGCAGCCATGCCCTGCACGCCGAGGGACGTGCCTGGCGCTGACCAGCGGGCAGCCTCCGCCAGCCGTACGCACCGGCTGGCACGCCCGTCTCCCCATGCCATGTGTGCCTTCATGTTGAGCGTGGTGGCGGCCATGTTGGCGTCCCCCGCTTCCAGCGCCCATTCGTGGCTGCGGTCGTACCAGAGGAGGGCGGCAGGCTCGTCGCCCTGGTCCTCAGCCATCCAGCCCAGGAACTGCGCGTGCTCCGAGGCCAGCCGGACCACGCGCTCGGCGAGCGGGCCCCGCGCCCCCGCGTACATATCGACGACCGTCCGGAGCTGCTGACGCATCACGTCCACGAGCGGCCGGGACCCGATCAGGTCCTCCGCCCGGCGGTGCTCGGCGAGCAGTCGGTCCAGCCACTCCAGCGTGGCGGCGTCGACGCGGTGCTCGGCGTTCACGACGCTCGTCACGCGGGCCAGCAGGTCCTCGTCAGGCCCCGGGCCGGGAAGAGCGAGGGCCGCGACCGGCGCGGACCGACGATGCTCCGCAGGGGTTTGAAGATGCTGCGGGATCTTGAGCCCGGCGGCGATACGCCGCCGCACCTCGACGGAGGTCACGCGGCGCCGACCGCGCTCGATCTCGGACACGTCGGGCTGGACCAGGCCGACGCGCTCGCCGAGCGCCGTTTGACTCAGCCCGGTCAACTTCCGGTACGCGCGGAAGAGCGCTCCCCAATTCCCGCTCGCGACTGCGGCAGCGAGCGTCGGATGAGACCACAGATCCATGTGTGAGTCCCCCATATCTCCAATATAGGGCGCGGCTATAGGGCCAGAGGATGGGATCAACTGACGCCCGGCGCGAGTGTCTTCGGCAAGAACCCCGCGACCGACGGCAAGTTGATGTCCCTTCGCAACATTGGCCATGCCCCGGCCGTTCGCAGGGCAGATGCGCTGACGTGATCACAGTCGACGGCGATGAGCTGTGTCCCTGTCCTCCTTCCGTAGGACGGGAGCCGTTCTTGTGTTTTCGCCTCAGCTTCCCCGGCGTAGCGTGGACGGACATCCACCTGGTGGGGGTGCACATGCGCGACGAGTACGAGACGAGCATCGGAGACCGGATCGGTCGGCTCCGTGACCGGCGCGGCTTGACCCAGGAGCAGTTGGCCGAGGCCGCTGGCGTATCGGTCGATACGGTACGGAAGTTGGAGCAGAACCGGCGGCTGACCGCTCGCATGTCCACCCTCAACCAGCTTGCCCGCGCGCTCGATGTGGACGTGTCCGCGCTGGTCGGCACCCCGACCACGTTCGAGGCGAAGGCCGACGAAGACGCCCCCTCGGTGCTCGCGTTGCGGCAGGCCGTCTCGCCCGTCTCCGACCTGCTCGGGGAGGACGAGGATCCCGAGGACCCGCCCACCATCGGCGCCTTGCGCACAGCGCTGCGTTCCACCGAGCGGGTGCGGCGCGAGGGCCGTATGGGCTCCATCGGCAGCACGCTGCCTCAGCTCATCCGGGACGCCCGTGCGGCCGTCCGCCACCATCACGGCAGCGAGCAGCGGGCGGCGTACGCCGTGCTCGCCGAGGCGTACCAGGTCGCCGCGACCACACTGACCGCGCTGCGGAAGGAAGACGCCGCGTTCACCGCGATGGAGCGCGCCGGTCTCGCGGCCCGCCGCTCCGACGATCCACGGCTGGAGGCCATCGGCGCCTCCACCCTCGCATGGATCTTCACCAAGCAGGGGCGGCTGGAAGACGCGCGGCGTGTGGCCCTCGCGCACGCGAACGAGATCGAGCCCGGATTCCGCTCAGCGCCCGTCGACCTCTCCCTGTGGGGAATTCTGCTGCTGCGTGCGGCGACGGCCACCGTCCGCCAGGGGGAGCACCATTACGACCGCGTCGAGGACCTGCTGCGCATGGCGACGGCCGCCGCAGCGAGCGTCGGCGCCGACCGGCTCGACTACGCGACACCGTTCGGCCCGGCCAACGCGGGGGTCGCGAAGGTCAACTTCCTGGTCGAGATGGAGAAGAACCACGAGGCGGTCACGGCCGCCCGCACCGTGCCCGGCCTGGCCTCGCTGCCCCCGACGTGGCAGGCCCGCTTCCACGTCGACCGCGCCCTGGCCCACGCGGACCTGGAGCAGGACGGCCGCGCCACCCGGGCCCTGCTGGCAGCGGAGCAGAACGCCCCGGAGTGGATGAGGTATCACGCCACGGCCCGGCGGCTGGTGGCGGAACTGCGGGGACGGGAGCGCCGCCGCACCTCCCCGGTCACCGACCTGGCCCAGCGTCTCCACCTGGACGGGTAGGGCGCGGCGTCCTACCCGCCCGCGAAAGTAGGACGCCACGCCCCTGGGTGGTCGCCCACCGTGTTCCTACCGTCACTCACTGGACAGCGGTGCAGGTCTGCGGCCCCCGCCAGGGCCGACCGGCGCCGCACCCCACGACAGTGAGGTGCCGCAGTGGAGAGCAAGGCGACGGCCGGAGTGACGGCCGCAGGTATGACGTTGAGGGTGTACCGCATCAGCCTGTCCACCGGGGCCCGGACAGACCTGAGAGCGGTGGACCCCACACCGGGCGGCCCGCTGATCTCCCAGGTGTGGCCGCCATGCGAGTGCCGCCGCTGCCGCACGCGGGCCGGAGGGCCGGTCCAGTGAGCGCCGAGATTCCGCCCGGGCGGATGCGCTGGGAGATCCGGCCCGCGGGACGCGGCTGGGACGCGGTGCGCATGGCCGCCACGCTGGGCCGCCCCGTACTCGCTCAGCTCGGCGACGCGGCAGCGGTCTACTACGACGACGGGGACCTCATCTTCCTCGTCCCCTACGACAGCGGTGGCGGGTTCGGCCCTGGCACCGAGTACCTGAGCATCGGCGCATGGCTGTTCATGCCAGGGCCACAGCGCAGACAGGGCCCCGGCGTGCACTGGCTCAGCGGTCATGAGCGGGCACGTACCTCGCCGGAGACGCTGCGGGCCGCGCTGGACGCCGTACGCCAACAGGCGCCGGAGGCGGACCGGTGACCGGCCACGCATGTGAGGTGGAGGGCGACGACCACGTGGGCCCCGTCATGCGCTACCTGCCCACAGCCCGCTACCCGTGGCACAACCCGGTGTGGCTGTGCCCCGGGCACGGCGCCTATCTCCCCCTCGCAGCGATCCGCGCCGAGATCACCGGGGAGACCGTCGCCCGCGCCATCACCGTCTTCACCGGCGCCGGCAAGCGCCGCACCGACACCGAGTCCGTCGACCCCACACCCACCGTGACTCCCATCCGCAACTGATCTGGAGCAGCCCCGTGCCGCGTGACCACACCGTCCTGATCCCCGCCGACCCCGAGGATGTCTTCTACGACCCCCACGGCTGGGCCACCACCGCCGGTTTTCCCGTCGCCGTTCTGGAAGGCCAGCAGGCGCACTTCGTGATGCGCCGCATCCAAGACCGCGCCGTGCGGCTCATGTACGAGCTGCCACAGGGGCCCGCGTTCCTCACCAGCTACCCGCGCCCCCTGCCATCCGGGCAAGTCATCGAGATCATGGAAGGCAACCTGGCGACACTGCTGACCGCCCACGCCTGCCGCCCCCTGCGCCTGCGCGAGAAGGGCGAGCGCCTCACGGTGGACGGCACCACCCGCGACTGCGTGTCCACCCTGCTCGCGCCCCGTCACTGGTGGCAGGCGCGCCACACCCGCATCGGCAAGGCCCTGCAACACCAGGGCCGGGCCGTCATCCTCACCGCACCCCTCGTCGGCGGACGCACACTCCAACTCACCACCGTCGCACCCACGCCATAAAGCCCCCGTCCCCTGGGGAAACCGTCGGCAGCGGCCCAGGGGCCGGGCCCCGCGGCCCGGTCGTCCGCACCCCGGCCCCCGGCACGGACGGCCGGGCTCACAAGGCGAGAGCCCGCCCGTCCAACAGGACCGGCGGGGCTCTCATCTGCGAAGTAAGTGACACCGACCCGCCAGCTCGCCTCGCGGCAAGTGGTCGCTCGAAGCGACTATGGTTGGGCCCGGGGGCATGGATCGGGCCGGTGCCACATCCAGGCTAACACTGTGGTTCTCGGACGCATTCCCGCAGACCGCAAGGGTCTTGGCGCCCTCGCAGCCCCACGGGGCGCCCCGCGCACCGCCCGGAACGCTCAGTCCCGAAGCAGGTCGGGCACCCCCTCCGCGTCCGGCAGGTCCCGCGCACTGGACAGCACCGTGAGCCGCTGTGTGGCCCGGGTCAGCGCCACGTACAGCACCCGCAGGCCCGCCGGGGACTCGTCGGCGATCTCCGCAGGGGAGACCACGAGCGTTGCGTCGTACTCCAGGCCCTTGGCCTCCAGGCTGCCCAGCGGGACGACGCGGTCGTCGAGCCCCTTCAGCCACTCCCGCGCCTGCGCGCGGCGGCCCATCGCGACCACGACGCCGACGGTGCCGTCCACCTCGCCGAGCATCCGCGCCGCCTCCTCGCGCACCGCGGCACCCAGCGCCTCCGCGTCCGGCGCGTCCGGCTCGCCCCCGGCGACCGCGACCGCGAACCGCGGCCTCAGGCCCGTCGAGCGCACCGCCTTCGGCGGCGCCGTGCCCGGCATCGCCAGGGCCAGCACGCGGTCGGCCAGCTCCGCGACCTCGGACGGGTTGCGGTAGTTGACCGTCAGCTCGAAGCGGCGGCGGGGGCGGGTGCCCAGGGCCTCGTCGCGGGCCGCGGCCGCCTCGTCGGGGTCGGACCAGGAGGACTGCGCCGGGTCTCCGACGACCGTCCAGGTGGCCGTCCTCCCCCGGCGCCCGACCATCCGCCACTGCATGGGCGTCAGGTCCTGCGCCTCGTCCACGATGATGTGCGCGTAGTCCCTGCGCTCCTCCGCCAGCCGTTCGGCGCGCTCGCGGCGCGGCGCCTCGCGGTCCGCGTACGTCGTCAGCTCGTCCAGCCCCGTGAGCTGGTCCAGCGGGTCCATGTCCCGCTTCTTGGGGCGGGCCGGGGCGCCCAGCAGGAGGTGCAGCTCGTCCAGGAGCGCGACGTCGTGCACGGACAGCGGGCCCGCGCCCTCCGCGTCCAGGCGGCGCAGGGAGCGCGCCACGGCCCGCACCTCGTCGGGCCTGAGCACCCGGCGGGACCAGCGGCCCAGGCGCCGTTCGTCCGCCATCGCAGCGAGCACGCGGCGCGGGGTCAGCTCGGGCCACCAGGCGTCGAGGAACTCGGTGAAGACGTCCTCCGTCGCGATGTCCTCGTCGAACGCCTCGCGGGCCTCGGCCTCCAGCTCGTCGTCGGTGTAGCGGCGGCGGGCGCCCGAGCGCGCCCACAGCGCGTCCAGCAGCAGCCTGCGGGCGCGCGGGCGCATGAGGTTGACCGGCGCTGTGCCGCCCAGCACCTGCTGGCGCACCGCGCGCAGCTCCTCGGCGCCCAGCTCGATCCGCGCGCCGAACGCCACCACGCGCAGCGACTGCGGCATCTCGCCCAGCTCCAGCGCGCCCCGCGCCGCCCTGCGCAGCACCTTCACCATGCGCGCCGAACCCTTGACGCGGGCGACGCGCTGTTCGTCGTACGTGTCCGCCTCCGCGCCCTCGACGAGCGAGCCCAGGGCCCGGATCGCGACCTGCCCCTCTTCGCCGAGCGAGGGCAGCACACCCTCGGTGTACGAGACGAGCAGCGGGGTCGGGCTGACGATGAGGATGCCGCCCGCGTATCTGCGTCTGTCCTGGTAGAGGAGGTACGCGGCACGGTGCAGCGCCACCGCCGTCTTGCCCGTCCCAGGTCCGCCCTCGACCTCGGTGACGGAGGCGGCGGGGGCGCGGATGACCATGTCCTGCTCGGCCTGGATCGAGGAGACGATGTCGCGCATGGCGTGCCCGCGCGCCCGCCCGAGCGCCGCCATCAGCGCGCCGTCCCCGATGACGGGCAGCTCGACGCCGTCGATGGTCGCGCGGATCTCGGGACGCAGCAGATCGTCCTCGACGCCCAGGACCTGACGCCCCTTGCTGCGGATCACCCTGCGCCGCACCACACGTCCCGGGGCCACCGGGGTGGAGCGGTAGAAGGGCGCGGCGGCGGGGGCACGCCAGTCGATGACGAGCGGCGAGTAGTCGGCGTCGAGCACGCCGAGCCGCCCGATGTGCAGGGTCTCGGCGATCTCGGCCGTGCCGTCCTCGCGTACGGCGCCCTCGGCGGGCTCGACGGAGGTGTAGGCGCCGTCCGGGCCCTTCTTGCCGTCCTTGCCCAGGAGGAGGTCGATACGGCCGAAGAGGAAGTCCTCGAACTCGCTGTTCAGCCGGTTCAGGTGCAGGCCGGCGCGGAAGACCTGCGCGTCCCGCTCGGCCAGTGCTCCCGGCGTGCCGACCTGCGCCCGCTTCGAGGCGTCGTCCATCAGGAACTCGGCCTCGTGAATTTTCTCCTCAAGCCGTCGGTACACGTCGTCGAGGTGCGACTGCTCCCCGCGGACCTCCCGCTCCCGGACACTGTCGTGCTGCGCTCCCAACGCCGCGGCCCCCTTCTGCTTGCTTAGGGCAGCCGTCTACCGTACGCGACGGAAGCGGCAAAGCGCACGTATACGCGAACGCGGGCAATCCGTGACGGGACGGGTCGCGCCTGGGGTCGCCCCTGGTCGGGGCCCTGGTCGGGGGCCTGCCCTCCTTGCGCCGACGCCTCCCGCCGACGCGCTCAGACCTTGATCGAGGCGAGGCGCCTGCCGTCGAGGGTACGGACGTCGAAGCGGCTGATGTCCTCGCGCTGGAAGGCCGCGCCCCCGTGCGTATACAGCGGCTCGGGCCACTTCGAGCCCGGAATGCCGTAGCCGCCCTCGGGCACCGACCACGTCGTGACGGTCTGCTCCGTGCCGTTCGCGCCGACCGCGACCAGCTCGCAGGAGAGCGGCCCGCGCACATGGCCCAGCTTCAGCGCCACATGGGTGCCCCAGTCCTTGCGCTCCAGGGAGACCGTGGCCCGCGCCTTGGTCCGCGCGTCCACGACGCCGATCTTCTCGCCGTGCTCGTACATCTCCCGGGCCGGGCTCGCGACGTGCGCGGGCTCCCCGCTCCCGTTCCCGTCGCCGTCCCCGCCCCCCGCGAATCCGACGGCGGCCAGCGGGCCCCCGACGACCAGCACGAAGGCCGCCGCGGCCAGCCACACGCGACGCTGGCGGCGACCGCGGCGCTCGGCGGCCGTCTCCGCGAGGAGCCGGTCCAGCAGCTCGGGTGCGGGGCGGGCGCCCAGCGCCTCGGGCACGGCGTGGTCCGTGTCGTCCGTGGGGTCGGCGTGCGCGACGTGTTCCGCGTGCTCGGCCAGGAGGGGCGGCAGCGGCATCAGCGACTCCAGTTCGGCGCCGCATCGGTCGCATCCGGCCAGGTGCTGCTCGAAGCGCTCCGCTTCGGCGGGGTCGAGGACACCGAGCGCGTAGGCAGCGACATCGGTGTGCTCCACGGGCGAAGTCATTCCGTCACCCCTCTTTCCTCCAGCGAGAGCTTCAGCGAACGCAGGGCGTAGAAGACCCGGGAACGGACCGTCCCAGGAGGTATACGCAGCGCCTCCGCCGCCTCGTTCACCGTCCGGCCCTTGAAGTACGTCTCGATCAACGCCTCCCGGTGCGGCTCGGTGAGGTCGCCGAGCGCGTCCGAGATCGTCATCATGCGCAGCGCCCGGTCGATCTCGTCGACGGCGGGCACCGCCTCCAGCGGCGCCGGGTCCACCTCCTGGGGGCGGGCCCTGCGGCTGCGGTGGCCGTCGATCACGATGCGCCGCGCGACGGTCACCAGCCAGGGGCGCACGGAGCCGGTGGCCCCGTGCAACTGCTCCGCGTTGCGCCAAGCCCGTAACAGGGTCTCCTGGACGACGTCCTCGGCTCTGTGCCTGTCGCCCGCGACGAGGCGCAGCACGAAGGCGAGGAGCGGGCCCGCGTGCTCGGCGTAGAGCGCCCTCATGAGGGCGTCGTCCGGCGATGTCCTGTCGGCGGCCACGACGGAATACTCGCGCACGGGTGACCTCCGGTCGAGAGCACTGTACGAACGGGGTGACGCCCAGTGGTACGGGCCCAACTCCGGTTCCGTTCAGCGGGTCCCCTTCGCGGGGTGCGGAAGGAAACGGGGGGTTGCCGCTTCACCGGGCTGCGCCGCTTCACGGGGTGCGGGGTGAAGGTCACACGGGGTGCGTGTTTCTTGTGGGGGTGCGCCTGCTGTGGGTGCCCCTTGGGGGGCTCGTTCGCGTGTGGCGGGCCGGTGGCACGGGTTGTGCCCACCCGTCCCGCCAGCGGGACGATTGCCCACAACAGTTTTGGCGCCGTCGCCCGGCGGGGGTGTGCCTGGGTTTCGTCGCCGGGTGCGGGCCGGTGGCTTCGGCGCGGCGTGTGGTTGCGGTGCGTCGCGGCTGGCGCCGCGTGATTCTTGGCTTGCGCCGGTGGTCGTGTGGGGTGCGTGTGTGGTGGGGGTCGGTGCCGTGCCGGGGTGTCTCCTCGGGCGGCGACAAGTGCGGGTCGGCTTTTCGGCTGCCTGTACAGTCGCCACCACTTGCGGGGACACCCCACCACGTCCCCTCCCACCCGGTGGCCAACCTCCGGCCGGTGCCCCCTCCGCTTGTTCCCACGCTGTGGACGGCACGTCATTGTTGTGGGCAAGCGTCCCGCTCGGCGAGGGGGCACCTCCCAGCGGTAGCTGGGGGAGGGTGGGCACAACCCACCCACCGGCCCACACCCGCGCACGAAACCCCAGGGGCACCCGGGGGATGGCGTCCCCCGGGCAAGGGCACAGGTGGGACCTTGGCGCACCCGGAACCGGATAGCGGGCCACCGGCAGGACGGGGACGGGGTGGGGTGTCCCCGCAGGTCGAGAAAGTCACCGGCAGAAAGCCGAACACGAGACCTTCACGCCGAGGAGACACCCCACCCCGGCACCGGACACCCTGCACTCACGCGCCCATAACCCCAACAGGAACCCAGAATCACGCGGCGCCAGCCGCAAAGCACCGCACCACACGCCGCGCCGAAGCCACCCACCCGCACCCGAACACGGCGCCCAGCCCAACGCAGCGCACCGTGCGACGGCGCAAAAATCAGCGCGGGACCCTACAGTGCGCACCACACCGGCCAACCGTCCCGCGCAACACCCCC